>NZ_CP163512.1:3729389-4040171 GCF_041075285.1 Providencia rettgeri
CCCTAAGGCTGGTAAGAGCCTAGACTAATTAGTTGGCTTTTTTAGTCGTGATGTCTTCACCAAAATATTTTTCTGATAGCGCTTTTAAACGACCATCTTGGCGTAACACATCTAACTCTTTATCAAATGCCGCTTTGAGTGCTTTGCCTTTTTCATCTTTTTGGAAAGGGAAGCCTACAGCTTCAATCACTAAAGGATCACCGACCAGTTTTAAGGGTAGGTTGTTCTCTTTGATTTCCGCTAATAAGATAGGGCGTGAGTTCACGTAAGCTTGAACACGGTTATTAATCGCATCATTCATCGCGGCATCACGGCTTTCGTAAGTTCGGATAGTGACACCATTTTCCCCAAAGGCTTTTTTCAGGTTTACCAAGTGGTTAGAACCTAAAACGCCAGCGATGGTTTTCCCCTTTAAATCATCAACCGTATTGATATCGTTATTTGAGGTATTGGTGACGAGTTGACTGCCGTAATAGCTATAAGGTGCAGTGAAATCGTATTTTTCTTGGCGAGCTGGTGTAATTGATACGACGTTTGCCACAGTATCAAGTTTTTTCGCTTCAAGTTGCCCCATTAAGCCACTGAAATCAGATGTGACCCAGACAATGTTATAATTGAGGTCTTTGGCGATGGTTTCTGCCAGTTCAACATCAAAGCCTGTGAGTTTGCCGTCTTTTTTATAGGCACTTGGGAAGCTGAGCCCCGTAGCACCAATGCGCAACTCTTGACTGGATTGTTTTTCAGGCGTTTTTTCAGTTTTGTTATCACAAGCAGTCAGCAAAGTCGTTGCCGCGACGAGACCTGCAATCAGCGTAATATATTTTTTCATCGTGTTTTCTCCGGTTGATTAGAAATAGCTAACCATTGTGTATAACGTTGTTGATCAATGATTTTTTGCATAAAAATAGTCGTATGACCTTTGCCTAAGTCTCTTTTCTCAATGATTTGAAAGTTCAAAGATTGGTAGTAACTCACCAACCAAGGATGGCTTTCGGCAGTGCCTAGCGAATAAGCGGGAGCACGTAATTGTTGTGATAAAATGCTATCTTCAAACCAGGCCAATATTTTTTTACCCAATTGTTGGCCTCGGTGTGTAGGGGCTGTAGCAAACCAGCCAATATGAGGTAAACCAAACGGACCGGGTTGCTTGCTCCATGGGTAACGTAAAGTGACAGAGGCAATTAAAATACCGTCTTCAAACATCCCATATACGGCATGGTTATTGAGATGTTGAGTCATGGCGGCTACGTCAGCCGTTGCTGCATCGAAGCGAATACCTAACTGCTTGATTTCGGCATAAGCATGATGAAGCAATTGGTAAAACGCAGTTGCATCGGCAGCAAATAATTGACGGTATTGATACATGGTGACCTCGTTCTTATTCTGCTAATAAACCGAGTGCTTTCGCTTGGTGAATCACTTGGTCAACCTTTTGAGGCGCTGAGCCCAAATAGTTAATTGGATCTAACCATGCATCCAGTTCTTGCTCAGAAATCAAGCCTGCTAACTGAGCATTATTTTGCAAAACGGCTTTAAATGAACGCTGTTCCTCATAAGATTGCATTGCGCACTCATACACAATGTGGTGCGCGGTTTGTTTGCCAATTTTAGAGCCTAATTCGAACATCACTTTTTCAGACAGTAATAAGCCACCTTGCAGATCAAGGTTTCGGCGCATTTGTTTTTCGTTGACAGTGATCCCGTCGATAACCGCGATAGCGTTTTTCAATTGCGCAGAAAGGTAGATACAAATTTCAGGCAATGCTATCCACTCTGCACGCCAACTCATGGCATCTCTTTCATGTTCAACATGCATGGATTCATAAATGAGAGAGACGCTCTTTAATAATGGATGCGTCAAACTGGCTAATCCCTCCAACGCCGCAGGATTACGTTTATGAGGCATAGTTGTCGAACCAATTTTCCCAGCAGAAAATGGCTCTTCGATTTCATTAATTTCGGTGCGCATCAGGTTGTATAATTCGTTTCCGATTTTGCCGAGGGTGCCACTGATTAATGCACAAATAGAGGCAAACTCACTGAACCTATCTCGCGCAGATTGCCAACCAATAGTGGGAGTGCTTAACCCTAAAATATCTAATGTGCGTTTTTCGACAGCAGGGCCTTTTTCGCCAAATGCAGCATAAGTACAGATTGCGCCACTAATATTTCCGGTTAATACACGTGATTTAATTTCATTTAGGCGCTGGTTATGACGCAAAAATTCATCTAACCAAACCGCGACTTTAAAACCAAAGGTCGTTGGAAGTGCTTGCATTCCATGGGTTCTGCCAACCATCGGGGTGTATTGGTAACGCTTTGCACTATTTGCAAGGGCGATAACTAATGCTTTTGCATCACGCTCAATAATGTTAAATGCGCTATTGAGTTGTAACATGGTGGCGGTATCCACGATGTCTTGTGTGGTTACGCCATAATGAATGTACTCGCCAGCATCGCCACATTGTTTTTGCAATGCGCTTAACGTAGGCATCAAAGAGTGCTTCATTTGCGCCCCTTGGCTTGCAATTTCTTCAATGTTTAGCTTATCTGCATCTGCATGCTGCTCGATATATTGCGCGGCTTGGGCAGGGATCACCCCCAGTTCACCTTCTGCTTTAGCGAGTGCGACCTCGACAGCGACTTGGCTTTTTAGCCGATTATGTTCAGACCAAACATGACGCATTTCCTCGGTGCCAAAGTTATTACCAATTAATATAAAGTCGATAAGATGTGAGGCCATTTTGTTCTGCCTTATAACTAAATTTATTTAACAAGATGATTTTTTCATAAAATATCATTGTGGTTATAAAACGATAAGAATTAAAAAATATAAGTTATATTGAATAGGTAATTATCAAATGAGTGAATATAAATAAAGATTTTTATTGTGGTTTTGTTTTTTTAAAAATGCTTATTTATCAAATGGTAATGACTTTATTGATGCATTTTGGTTTTTTCTTGAGAATTGCGATTAGCGATAGAAATACAAGTTTATTCAATGGCGAATTTAATATATAACCATTTTTCTAGCACGGTAATAAATGGTTATAAGTTTCTATTTCATTATGTTAGTGCATTAATTTAACCATAAATTAAGAGTGGATAAATATATTTAATATTCATCTTATAATTAAATTAAATAACTCAGTTTTTTTTATTCTTTCTCTCTTTAATTTCCACTTCATAGAGTAGAGCTAACGCACGTTATGTGGCGATCATATGAAAAGGGATAAAGAATGAGTAAACGAAATACCTATTTTGAAAAGTCAAACACCAGCGTTTTAACCGTGGTGACCATTGCGTTAGGTTTATTCGCAACGTCTTCAAGTTTTGCCGTATCTGAAAGCCCTGTGAGTGGTGGAACCTTAACCGTGGGGTTAGGCAGTGACACCCCCATTATTGACCCCTCATTGACGGCGTATTCGGTTGCCGCAGTGGTATCCCGTAATGTGCTAGATTCATTAGTTGGGCAAGCGGAGGATAATAGTTTTACCCCTTGGTTAGCCGAAAGTTGGGAAATTAACGATAACAATAAAGAATATGTGTTTCATTTACGTAAAGATGTTACGTTCAGTGATGGCACACCACTAAATGCAGAAGCGGTTAAATATAACTTTGAGCGGATCTTAGATCCTAAAACCATTTCCCATTATTCAAAATCATTATTAGGTCCAGTTAAATCGATAACTACGCCGGATGAATACACTGTCGTTATTCGCTATGACGAATCATTTGCGCCGTTACTGCAAGGTTTAAGTTTGCCATATCTTGGCATTCAGTCACCAACCTATTTGAAAAACACCCCAAATACCAGCTTCACTTTAGTGGGGT
The DNA here is from genome assembly GCF_041075285.1 of Providencia rettgeri. Classification (NCBI taxonomy): domain Bacteria; kingdom Pseudomonadati; phylum Pseudomonadota; class Gammaproteobacteria; order Enterobacterales; family Morganellaceae; genus Providencia; species Providencia rettgeri. The sequence goes on from NZ_CP163512.1 coordinate 3,733,224, forward strand.
CCGGTCCATTTCTGTTAGATTCATTTGTTAAGGGAAGCGGCAGTAAATTAACCAAGCGCGCCGATTATAATTGGGGACCTGGTTATGCGACCCATACAGGCCCTGCGTATTTGGATCATATTGAATTTAAATATTTACCAGAAGCATCTGTTCGTTTAGGGGCGCTAAATAGTGGTCAAATTCAAGCAATTGATGCTGTTCCGCCAGTGAACTTTAAGCAAGTGAAAAATAACCCTAAATTGAATGTGATCACCCATGAGAATCCCGGTGTTAACCGCGTATTGTATTTGAATACTGGGAAAGGGGTCTTTTCAGATGTGAAATTACGTAAGGCTTTTCAAAGTGCAGTTGACCCCGAAGTCGCGGTAAATGCAGCCTTCTTTGGTTCGCTGCGCGCCGCCGATAATGTGTTAGGACCCGCTACGCTGTATTACGACCCATCAGTACGTAATTTATGGGGCTATGACCCAGAAAAAGCGGGACGTTTGTTAGATGAAGCGGGCTGGAGCCAGCGAGATAAAGACGGTTATCGCACAAAGGATGGTCAGCAACTGCTTGTTCGCTTTACCTATGTACCGACGAACGTAGAAGCGGCGGATGTCACTTTATTCCAAGCGGTTCAGCAGCAAGTTAAAAAAGTAGGTTTTAATCTCCAGTTTGATCCTGTAGATGCGGGCGTATTTGATGAGCGAACGGCTTCAAGCAACTATGATATTGCATCAAACTTCTTTGTGCGCCCTGAGCCCGACATTTTACGCACCGTATTTCATTCCGCATTTACGCCACCACAGGGTAATAACCATGCTCGCGTGAATACACTTGATAAGCAATTGTCAGAGGCGGTCGGCACCAATGATAAAGAGCGTGAGCGCTTATATCATGAGATCCAACGTCAAATTATTGATCAGGCTTATGTCGTGCCACTTTACATTCCAGCGTATCAGCTTGGAGTTTCTAAACAAGTTCAGGGTATTAACTGGGCGACTAATGCGAAGCCGAATTTCTATGATGCTTGGATTAAACCGTAATTTCCGGTTAGTTGGTCATCGTATATTGATGATCGTTGCCGTGCTTTGGGGGGCGGCAACCCTCTCATTTATGGTGGTAAAGTTTATACCGGGCGATCCTGTTAGCGTCATAACGGGTGGTGAAGGGGTCGTTGATGAAGCGGTCAGAGCTGAGATTATTCATCAATTTGGGTTGGATAAACCAGTGTGGCAGCAATATATCAATTATACCACACATGCATTGACGGGGGATCTAGGTCAAAGCTATCTATATCGCCAGCCTGTTATTTCAGTGATCGGTAATGGGTTAAAAGAGACGCTGCCTTTAGCGTTGGGTGGGTTGGGTTTTGCGTTAGTGGTTTCGATTATTAATGCCGTTTTCACCGCAGGGCGTCGGCATCAAGCAAAAGATCTGATTGTTGGTTTAGAGCTTATTTTGCTCAGTACACCGGTGTATTGGATCGGTATTTTGCTGCTCAGTATTTTTAGTTTTTCGTTGCAGTGGTTTCCGGTTACGGGAAACGATGGTGTGATGTCATTGGTATTGCCTGTGATCACCCTGAGTTTGCCTTTAATTGCAGTGTTAAGTCAGGTTCTACGTGATGGCATGGAAGAAGCGTTAGCTCAGCCTTTTGCCACGACGGTTAGGACACGAGGTGTCAGTGAGTTTATGTTACGGGCTCGCCATATTTTGCGACATGCCGCATTGGCGATATCAACCTTAACGGGCACATTGTTAGCGTCAGTACTGGCTGGTTCTGTATTGACGGAGACGGTTTTTGGTCGAGCGGGTATTGGTCAAATCATGTTAGGAGCGATTGAAAACCGGGATATGCCGTTGGTACTTGGGCTGGTGATGTTTTCTGCTTTTTTATTTGTTGTGATTAATTTATTGATTGATGGCCTTTATGTGTTAATCGACCCTCGCTTACGTAAACAGGAGGCTATCTGATGAGCAGTGATTTGTTTGGGCTCAATATCTCACGACCACAGGTTATTCCCCAGTTTGTGGTGAAATATCGCGGTTTATTTTTACCTAGTATCGTATTAGCGGTATTGTTGTTCGCAGTATTTTTTCCCGCTTGGTTTACTCACTATGCACCCGATGAGGTTGATTTAACGGCGATTTTGCAACCGCCTAGTACAGAACATTGGTTTGGTACCGATCAACTCGGTAGGGATGTATATACGCGAGTGGTGTATGGCACCTCGTTATCACTTAGCATTGGCTTAGGTGCTACGTTAATTGCATGTTTAGGTGGGATATTATTAGGCAATGCGGCAGTGTTAGCGCCGCGGTTTATCCGTACACCGTTAGTACGTTTGCTTGATATCATGTTGGCCTTTCCTGATTTATTGCTGGCGTTATTAGTGATCGCAGTATTAGGGCGTGGACCTGAGAATACTTTGCTGGCGGTAGGGATAGCGGCGATCGCGGGGTATGCCCGGCTAGTCCGCTCACAGGTGCTATTGGTTAAATCCTCGGGTTATGTTGAGCATGCCATTGCTCTTGGGGCGTCGTCGGGGCGCATTATTTTTCGACATATTGTGCCTAATACCCTGCGCCCTTTACTCATATTAGCCACTATTGGTGTGGGTCATGCGGTGTTAGCCGCTTCGGCCTTGAGTTTCTTGGGGTTGGGTGTCACACCGCCGACGGCGGAATGGGGAGCTTTGCTCGCGGATGGTCGAAATTATTTAGACAGTGCACCATGGATAAGCTTAATGCCAGCCTCCGTAATTGCATTGTCAGTGATCACCATTACATTAATGGGCAGACGCATACAGCGATTGATTGCGCGAGGTGAATTTTAATGAGTCCTAAAATAACAGAGCATGGTCAACCTGTTTTGCAAGTTGAAGATCTGCATGTACGCTTTTTATCTCAACATGGGTCTTTTCAGGCTGTTGCTGGCGTATCCTTTACATTACACGCAGGTGAAATTATTGCATTGGTTGGTGAGTCGGGTTCAGGGAAATCTGTCACCGCACGCACGTTAGTCGGTCTGACTGGTGATAATGCAGAAATTTCTGCCAAGCGCTTAGCGCTGTGCCATACCGATCAACACGGGAGCAGTCGGGAAATTGATTTACGCCACCAAAGTCAATCTGATTGGCGCAAAATACGTGGGCGAGAAATTGGTTTTGTCTTACAAGATGCCCTGACATCTTTAGATCCTCTGCGCAAAATAGGCCAAGAGATAGCGGAGCCATTGTTGACTCACCGATTGGTTTCTCGCCGTGAAATCCCAGAAAAAGTGAATACCTTACTGAAGCTGGTCGGGATACCCGATCCGATTAATCGTTCACAAATGTATCCTCATGAATTATCAGGAGGATTACGCCAAAGGGCGTTGATCGCATCTGCTCTAGCGGGGCAACCTCGTGTATTAATTGCAGATGAACCAACGACAGCGCTAGATGCCACTATCCAAAAGCAGATATTAGAAGAATTCAAATCATTAGCCCGTTTAGGAATTGGTATTTTATTAATTACTCACGATTTATCAGTCGTCGCTGATATTGCTGATCGAGTGATTGTGATGCAAAACGGGCGACCGAGAGAAAGTGGGGATATTTATCAGGTGCTTAAATCACCAAAAGATCCTTATACGGTAAAACTATTGGCCTCTGTGCCCACCCGACACTCACGAGGAACTTGGTTGACAGGGCGTGACCCATTAGCAAATTGGTCAGGTCCCAAAGCCATATCATCAGTGAGTACACTATCTGACACGGTGTTAGCGGTTGATCATGTTTCTCGCGCTTTTCGATTACCGGATGGGCAGAAATTGCAGGCGGTTGATAATATTTCCTTAACCCTTAAAAGAGGGGAAACGCTGGGAATTGTGGGAGAGTCAGGATCAGGTAAAACAACATTAGGCAAACTGATCTTAGCACTACAAGCCCCCGATGAGGGTTATATTAAGTTACTAAACCAACCGTGGAGCACGCTAAAAGAGCGTCAGCGCAGAGCCCTTCGCCCGCGTATTCAAACGATTGTGCAAGATCCATTAAGTTCTTTCGACCCACAACATACGGTCGAGCAAATACTGTTGCAGCCACTTGATCTGCACTCGACACTCTCTGCGCCCCAGAAGCAACAGCGAATGAATGAGTTATTATCTTTAGTCTCTCTCGATAGTCAGTTATTGAAACGCAGACCCTCTTCCCTTTCTGGTGGGCAGCGGCAACGTATCTCGATTGCTCAAGCATTGGCCTGTGAACCCGATATTCTTGTTTGTGATGAACCTGTCTCCGCTCTGGATGTAACGACTCAAGCTCAAGTGTTGGATCTATTGTTTTCATTACAGCAAAAATTGGGGTTGGCAATGGTGTTTATCTCTCATGATTTGGGGGTGGTACAGCATATTAGCCATCGCATTGTCATATTGAAGTCAGGGAAAATTGTGGAAATGGGCAATGTTGATCAGATTTTTACGCAACCACAGCACCCTTATACTCAATTGCTTTTATCGAGTACACCGTAACAGCCCGATCTTCAAGGGGGAGGATGCCCGAGTCAGTGTATTATAAAAAGAGGGGCAGTTATCGTGGTTTATTCGTTTGCTTTTTTGTGCACTTAGCTTGACGGTAGTATGCCTAGTCTATATTGCTAACTCGAATTAGTTTATACTTAAGCTTATTTATAAATGATTATAGCGAACTTATGGCAAAAACTGTTGAGCAAATTGCGAACGATTTAAACCTTTCTGTTACGACGGTCCGGTTAGTTTTAAGTCAAAAGGCGGAGCAATACCGAATAAGCAAAGCCACCCAAGAACGTATCCAGTCTTATGTTGAAACCCATGGGCTGGTGGTTAACTATGCCGCTCGTAGTTTGAAACTGAATAAAACCGACACACTTGCCCTTGTGGTTCCCCGTTTATCTAACTTATTTTTCTCCACTTTAGCAGAAAAACTTGAAACCTGTTGCCAAAAAGCGGGATATCAGCTAATTATCGCTTGTTCTTATAGTGACCCTAAACATGAAAAAGAAGTTGTTCGTCGTTTGTTAGAGCGCAATGTTGACGGGTTATTTATCGTTCCTTCCTCTTTAGAAACCCAGCAATATCATCGAAAACTCGCCCGTAAGCGACCCATTATATTTTTAGATAGAGATTTCGGCGAAATGGATGTCTCTTTGGTGTTAAGTGATAACTACAGCGGCAGTAAGACGTTAGTTCAGTCGATTAGAAAGGCAGTCCATGTCGAACCATTATTTTTTATTGCGGGTGATACTCAGCAACCGTCAATCCAAAGTCGTTTACAAGGTTATTTAAATGAAATGCCCGAGCGGCAAAGCTGGGTGTTAACTGCGCGCCACAATCGTAAGGAAGATGGTCAGCATTTAATGCATGAATTCTTAAAGAAAAACAAGCAACCCCCTTCCGCGTTCATTACGTCATCACTGCCTATTTTAGAAGGGACATTAAGTGCGCTTCGACAGGTTTATGGATTTATTCCGCAGGAGATCCCGATAGGTACTTTTGATGAAAGTGACATGCTTGGTTTTTTACCGAATGCTGTCTGGTCTATGGGGCAGAATGAAGATGCGTGGGCACAACATGCTTTTCACCTAATGCAAAATAAGCTCCAAGGTGATAAGACTAATGTAAAAATAACGGTACCAATGACATTAATTTATCGGCCGCTGTCGGTTGCTAGAAATATTTAACGGAGATTGAGCCCCAAGATAGGGGCTCTTTTTTTCACTCAATTAAGGTGCGAGCAGAGCGAATGTATTCTTGTAAACGAGAATGCAAATTATTGAGAGCTTGTTTTTGCACTGAATTCAAAGGGATAAAGGGTTCTCTTGCAGGACCTAAATAGGCAACATCTAGCCCTGCTAAGTATTTTGTTGATTGAAAAATACCATTATTGACCATGGTTTCAACGACATCATTGATTTGCTGCTGTAGTTTTTGTGCGGTGACAAAATCGCCTTTTGCAAAACAGTGGCGAACCGCGAGAAAAAGTTCAGGTTGGATATTTACGGTTGTTCCGACAGTTGCAGTTGTTCCCGCCGCCAAACTGGCAAGAAAAATTTCATCAAAGCCATTAAAGAAAACTTTTTCAGGGTGTTTATCCACCATTCGTTCTAAGGCGTAAAGGTTGTGGGAAGTGTGTTTTACACCTAATGTTTGCTCGTTGCTAAATAATGTCTTTGCCGTTTCGAGGTCCAGTTCGACACCTGTAAATTGTGGAATATTATACAAAATAACAGGCAGTGATGTTTCATCTAAAATACGTTGGTAATAACGAATAATCGCTTCATTACTGTATTTATAATAGTAAGGAGGAACCAAAGAAACGGCACTCGCACCCACACTTTCTGCGTGTTTTGCTAATTCGACGGCATCTTGGGTTCTAGGGGCCCCAATATGGCTAATAACAGGCACTTTCCCTTCACTGCTTGTAATAATCGTCTCAAGAACTTGTTTTCGTTCGTCTAAATGTAACAGAGGGCCTTCACCCGATGAGCCGCAGCAATAAAACCCTTCAACCCCCCGTGCTAGTTGGTGTTTCACAAGGGTATCTAATGCCGTGGTATTGATATCTTCATTGTCATGCATTGGGGTAACAATGGCAGACATAATACCTCGAAATTTAGCCCATTTATCTTGCTGTTGATTTACCATGCTGTCCAACCTCCATCAATGACAAGGTTAGCACCTGTCATATAACAAGATGCGTTAGAAAGCATAAAGACAATAGCGCCATTAAACTCATCGGGTTTCGCCATGCGACCAATTGGAATGCGGTCAGTGTAATTTTTTTGGAAGCGCGGGTCTTGATCCTGCCGGGCAACACCTGAAAGCGTTAATGTATTCACACGAATACCTTCTTTCCCCCAATAGGTAGCGCAATAGCGGGTAAAATTATAGATACCCGATTTGGCGGCTGCATAGGCAACAGGTTTAATAAAAGGAATGCCAGTATCTTCCTTTTTATAGCTATAGATATCTTGAACAGGTGATACAACACCATAAATTGAACCAATATTGACGATAGAACCGGTTTTTTGTGCCTTTCTCATTCGCTTTCCAACTTGCTGGGTCATTAAAAAGGTACCAACAAGGTTGACATCAACGACTTCACGGAAAATTTCTTCTGGAAAATCCTCAAATGGTCCTGATACCTCTGGTGGTGCGCTTGGTTGAGTATCGATACCCGCGTTATTCACCAAACCATCGGGCGTTCCCCATGTCGATTCAATACGGTCTAATACTTTGTTAATACTTGATTTATCAGTAATATTAACTTCATAGCATGCTATGCGAGGAGAGTCTTTTAATGAACCTAATACTTGAGTCAAACGCGCTTGCGTAATGTGGGTTGCTAAGACTGCAACATTTGCGCCACGTTCATGCAGGGTTTTGACGTACTGTGCGCCAAGCTGCCCTAATCCACCAGTGACAATAATAATTTTATCTTGTAATGAGAAAAGTGGGTCAGTCATAATGTGTTCCTTATTTTTTTATTTATTGATGGATAAAATATTGACGGGCGTCCCCTGCAATCAACACTTGGATATTTTGCGTCATTGCTTGTGCTGCAAAGGCTTGGACTACGTTACCTAAAATATCCTCATCGACATAGGCTATCGACAAATGGTTACTTTGATGTCCAGCCATTAATGAATCACGAGAGACCCCATCAAGTACAGCATTTAATAATGGCCACTCATAATTCGTTGCTCGGCGACGACGTTCAAATTCGGCATCTGGAAGTTCAACGGCGGTACCTGTTCCAATATGCATTATCACTTGGAGCCCTTCATAATGGGCACGAGCCCAGATAAATCGACCTTTTTTCCCTTGCCCTGCGATTGTTGACCCCCCAAATGGGAAAAACATTGGAGGCTGGCGATAACCTGTTGCCCCGGCAATACCTCCTTTTAAATGTGCAAATGGAACTGCGCCTGAAATTTCAAAATCCCAGTAGAAAGTGCCTTCATACTCACTTCCCCAACGAATGTCATGCAACGTTGTTTCACTGGCAATATTTAATGATTGTAATAGCTTAGCCATGATCACTTGCGGGATAGCGCTGCCCATATCAACCTCATTAATACAGGTGATCGGTAGGTTTGGTGCAATAATGTCACCATTTTCATCGGGTATAGGGAAACGTGCCGAGTTACCGATAGCCCCTTCGGCAAAGTCTGAAGCGGCACAACTGTCTTTCAAGCCTTGCTGGTATTGCACTCCAACCGCACTTAAACCAAATCTTTTTGTAAACCGAGCCATCGCTATCATCATGGCGCACTGTTCTAACACTTGCTCACGGGTTAATTCGTTGTGGTGGTTTGTACCAAATTTAAAGGTCATTCCTTGGGATTGATACCATGCCAAGCAGGCTTCTCGTAAGGATTGTGGTACTTTTTGCATTTCAATTAGCAATGCAGACTGAGATAAGGACTCGATCGGCATTCCTATATCAATCATTGATTTTTGTGGGAAAACCCCATTAATCATTCCCATGCAAAAACTATCAAATAACCCAATAATGGCTTTATCCCGTAACATAGCTTGGCCCATCTCACGACCAATTTTACCTTCAGGGGTTCCCATAACGGCATCGGTCGCTTTTAATGGGTATAAATAATCTAATTTATGATTGAGAAAACCATCCTCAAGCCATGTCTGTAGACCTTTCATAAAGAATTCGTCAGTGAAGGTTTCCGACCATAATCGTGAGTAGTGGCAGCCCAAACTTGTCAAGCACCCAGCCATACACAACATACCCACTAGCCCAGGCCATGTGCCATCGAAGTTGGCTAATAGTAAGATCGGACCACGGTGATGAACTAATGAAGGGGCAATATGGTGTGAATATTGCCATGCAGTTAATAAAACAATGACGGGGGCGTCAGGCGCTATTTGCGCAAAAACATCACTTCCTTCCCGCTGACTACTGATGAACCCATGCCCTCTTTCATTATCTACCGGGTGTGCTCGTTTGATTTGGTAGCCAAGGTTGTTTAATGCATCCGCTAAACGTTGCTCATAAAGTGCTTGAGTTGGCCAACAGGTCACGTTTGCTGGTTCACGTAAGTCAGCATTTGTCACCAATAATACTTCATTGGATTGAGTTGTTATTAATTTCGGATGAGGGGGAGGGGTAAAAGTCAACATAGGAAGCTCTCCTGATGAATGATGCTGAGTATGCTAAGTGTGCTAATTCGAGTTAGCAAGGTATTATTATTGGTTGTATAACTCAATTTGTTTAAACTAAATATGTGACAAATATCATGATTGTTTTCTTAACGCATTGAAATTAATTGATTTTATTATCTGGTTTTATACGTCTGTTATCATTATTCTCCTTAGGTTGATATGTTAATATATTGTTTTTATTTGTTTTTGTTTTGTTAATCACGGGTGTTGGGCTGAACTCAGTTATCTTTAGTTATTTTGTATGAAATCTGTTAAAAGATAATGTCATATTAATAAATAAAATATATTACGCTTTTAAATCAGTTGGATATAAGAGTTTAAAAGATCGTCATCACAAAATTATAAATAATAACTTTGAGCAACCATATCCTTTGCTATTATCGGCTAACTCGAGTTAGCAAATTAATAAAGGTATTTACATAACATAGCTAATGCAAGCATACCGATAATCACTGTGTAGAGGATTGGAAAATGACACTACTAACACCCGCAACAAGTACAGCTCAGGTACATGAAGAAAGTGAACAAGAAAAAAAGCAGCAACGTAAGCTTGTTACTGTTCTTGGTTCAGGATTAGCAGGAACAACTATTGAGTTTTATGATTTTTTTATTTATGGCACAGCAGCAGCATTAGTTTTTCCAACATTATTTTTCCCAAATTTATCGCCGTTAATGGCATTGATCGTTTCATTTTTAACGTTGTCGATTACCTTTGTCAGCCGCCCAATAGGTGCCATCGTTTTTGGTCACTACGGGGACAAAATTGGTCGTAAAAAATCGTTGGTGATTTCATTGATGATCATGGGAATTTCTACCTTTTGTATTGGGTTAATCCCGTCTTATGAATCGATAGGAAATGCGGCCCCGTTGCTTTTGATCTTTTTACGCCTCTGCCAAGGGTTTGCTATCGGAGGGGAGTGGGGCGGTGCGACAACACTCATTACGGAATATGCACCACGTCATCGCCGTGGATTTTTTGGCACGTTTGTCCAATTAGGTAATGTATTAGGGTTATTTATTGCAACAGGTGTTTTTGCTTTAGTCGTCATGTTGCCTGAGGATGCTTTAATGTCCTGAGGTTGGAGAATGCCTTTCTTAGTCAGTATTTTGTTATTATTTATTGGGTTATATATCCGTGCAAATATTGAAGAAACACCGGTTTTTAAAGAAAACCAACGCCAACAACAGACCACTCAAACGAAAGAACAAAAATACCCAGTATTAACCGTGTTAAAGCATTATCGTAAATCGGTATTTTTAGCAATGGGCATGCGCATGGGGGAAATTGTATTAGGGTGGTTAACCGTGGCATTTTTCATGTCGTATGTTACTCGTGAGTTAGATTTTACGCGTGAAACAGCGTTAAACGGTTTACTTCTAGCGAGTTTCTGCGGCATTTTTACCTTCCCGTTCTTTGGCTGGTTATCGGATAAAATCGGTCGTCGTCCTGTTTATTTAGCGGGGGCCACAATCACCTTTATCTTTGCTTTTCCTTTATTTTGGATGATTGATAGCGGTTCCGTTAAAATGTTTATGTTTGCCACGTCTTTTTGTTACTCCGTTGGGTTAGGAATGATGTTTAGTGTACAACCGGCATTTTTCGCGGAGTTATTTGATACAAAAGTCAGGTATACCGGCGTGTCTTTAGGCTTCCAACTTGCAAATATTGTAGGAGGGCTCACGCCAATGATTGGTACGCTTTTACTGGTGTGGTCTGGTGGTAATTCATGGCCTATCTCAGCATTTTTAGCTTGCATGGCTTTAATCACAATTGCTTGTGTCTGTGTGACAAAAGAAACATATAGTGATGATTTAACAGAAGAAATTAAAAATTAATGTTAGTAATAAATTAAGTGTGTCATAAACATAAACCCTAATGATGTGGTAAATAGAGTCATTAGGGTTTATTGATTTAATCTATTTTAAAACTCAACATCGAAATCACAAAGTGCCCTTCCTTCAATAGACATATACACGCTCACTCACCGATGCGGTACATGCTCAACAATTACAGGTATAATCCCTAATTATCTCACTGACAAATTCATTGATGTGGAAATAAAAATGGCAAAACTCACCTTACAAGAACAGATGCTACAGGCAGGACTGGTCACCAGTAAAAAAATGGCTAAAGTCCAAAGAACCGCGAAAAAATCACGAGTACAAGCGCGAGAAGCGAGAGAAGCGGTAGAAGAAAATAAAAAAGCGCAGCTTGAGCGTGATAAGCAGTTGAGTGAGCAACAAAAACAAGCGGTTTTGGCGAAAGAATACAAAGCGCAAGTGAAGCAACTGATCGAAATGAACAAAATTGAGATAGCAAAAGGCGATATTGCTTTTAACTTCACGGACAACAATGTGATTAAACAAGTGATGGTGGATAAACTCACACAAAAGCAGCTCATTAGTGGGCGTTTAGCTATTGCACGTTTACCCATTGATAATATTGAGGTAAATGAATATGCAATAATTCCTGCGGTTGTGGCAGATAAAATTACCCAAAGAGATGCGAACAGCATTGTATTAAATAATGCGTTGAGTGAGGAAGCGCAGGACGAAGATGATCCATATGCTGAGTTTAAGGTTCCTGATGATTTGATGTGGTAAATACTCGTCATATTTCAAACCGCAGCGTTGTTGTCTACGTTCAGTCACCTTAGTCACATACTTATGTATGCTCCTAAGAATGCCTTCACTTGACGCCTAGCTGCAATTTGAACTATTTAGAGTATTTTTAAGCAGTTAACTTATTAATAAACAGTCTCAAACCGCAGCGTTGTTGTCTACGTTCAGTCACCTTAGTCATAGACTTATGTATGCTCCTAAGGATGCCTTCACTTGACGCCTAGCTGCAATTTGAACTATTTACCTATTTATAGGTTATTAAAATGGGCTGTTATGAGTGATATGGAGTCGTTTGCGGCTAATGGGATGCGTAAATTGCAGCTCGCTTGCGTGTAACATCAACCGCGGTATGTTTTCTGTGCCAGATAGCCGTTGACCTCCGTATAAATCACAGCCCAAAATGGGATGCCCCAAATATTGGCAATGAATACGTAGCTGGTGGGTGCGACCCGTTTCAGGGGTGAGCTGTACTCGAGTGAGTGGAATGATGGCGTTTCCCTTTAATGCCTGTTGAAAGCGCTCAATAACCAAATAACGAGAACGCGCGGGTTTTCCATTGACTTCGCAAATAGACATCACCGGAAATAGCGCTGGGTCTTTTGCAATCGGTGCATCAATTATTCCTTCATTTTCACTCAGGTGTCCACACAGTAGGGCTTGATAGGTTTTTGTCACAGTGCGTTGGCTAAACTGTTGGCAAAGCGCAGCATTGGTGGCTTTATTGAGCGCAATAATCATCAGTCCAGACGTCCCAAAATCTAAGCGATGGACAAGGGTACAACTTGGAAATAGCTTTACGAGTCGATGATGTACAGAATCCAAATTCTGAGGATTTTTCCCTGAAAGGCTGAGCAACCCCGAAGGCTTATTGATAATCAATAAATGTTCGTCTTGATGAAGGATATCAATCCGCTCATGGCAAGGCGGGGCAATAAAGGTATCAATAATTGTAGACATCGCGCTCTCTGAATGAAGAATGACGGCGAATAATAACCAATTTATCGTTATTAGTCCCCGTTACATTGTACGAAATTGGTCATCATGCTGAAAACCAAAGACATGGTTTGAGCTGGCATTGTGCTTTATACTGCGTCAGAGAAACTGAGTTCATCAACGATTAATTAGGTGGTAATGGCAATGAAAGGAACAATCACAACGTGGTTTGAAGATAAAGGCTTTGGATTTATCAAAGATGAGAATGGTGATAACCGTTATTTTCATGTGATTAAGGTTGCTAATCCTGAACTGATCAAAAAAGGTGCTGAAATCACCTTTGAACCCACAACCAATAATAAAGGTTTATCTGCTTATGCGGTTAAGGTGATCCCGGAAAGCAAATATATTTATATTGCTGGTGAGCGTTTGAAACTTACTTCAATTAAATCTTTTCTTGTTTTTAGTGAAGATGTTCCGGCAGATGCAGGTATTGATAAAGCTAATACGGTGTTATCAGTCGGTGCACTGATGAGCAATATTCGCCCAAAAACAGAAACTAAACCGGGTGATATGCGCTCACTGAAAAAATTAGCAATTACCACACTACATGGCACGACTTTGACGTTTTCTGAAGATGAAATTGATATTGAAGAAACGGTGAAGCGCCTGAAACCATATAAAAAATAGCTTTCAAAGATGTCCGCAATGTCATGACTAGAGCGCCATTTTTATATGGCGCTTTCAGTTAGATGATTTCATAAACCTTTTCTTCGGCTTGGTTAGTATAATATCATTTGTTTTTCTAAGTAAATCTACTTAGTATTGATGTTGTGTTTTAAAGCAGTTGATTCCCTTTTTCGTTTTAACAGGCCATTAGCCCAAATATCAATAATGAATATAAGCTTATCAATACTCGTAATACTAGTAATTTGAAAAACATAACTAAAACCGACTGATTATCGCATTTTTCCTTGCTTTCTAACTGTTATATTGAGGTGGGACGTTATTTTTTTAGAGATAAGTATTGGCTTGGTTATTATTTATTATCAATAAAACTAAAACCAGCCATATTTTTGGTTTATTATTTTACCCATATTATGGGTTTATATTATTGGATTTTATGTACTTTGTTTCAATTTGTAATTCATTGTAACCTTGTGTGTTTTTAACCTCATAGGTGTAATCTAGCTCTGGGAATTATTCTCAATAATATTCTCCATAAATTAAAATAGAGTAATAGTACTTAATTGATATATTTATCATGCGCTTAATTATTCTTTCCTTAAATAATATACCCGAAAAATGCGTATATTAATAAGTTAAAGTGATCGATATTTAATGTTTGATAGCTGGTGGCTATCAAAAAAAGCGTTTCGATCGATATAAACGTTTTTACTCTTATTTTAATGTATTTATTATTAATAAAAATTAAATTTTTAATTAATTATTTTATATTGGAGTGTGGTTAATGAAATCTAATATAATTAGTGCTCATGTTGGTATTTTCTTAAGGCGAGCCCGTAAAGAAAAAAACATGACAGGAAAACAGATGGCTAAATTAATGAATATTAGTCAGCAACAAATCTCGCGGTATGAAACAGGCACCACATCAATTACATTAGATCAACTAGAACAATTCTTGAGAATACTTGATAAAAGATGGATTGATGTACTTCGGTTTCTCGAAAATGAATCAGTAATTGGAATAAAAACAGATCGAAACGAGAGTAAAAATAAATACCTTTCATGGAAAGGCTATTCTACAAAAAACTTCATAAATAACATCTAGTCAACTCAACTAGCCTAATGAAATAATCAGATAAGCTGATTATTTTGTTGATTATATTTTATAAAAAGCACGGTTAAAAGTGTTTTTTATACTATGTAATTATTTTTTGATATAAATTTAAATTAGAGAGAATAATATGTTAAATAAAAAAATGGCATCTGTTTTGCTATCAACAATTATTGCTGCTTCTTTTGCAACCGCTGCTAATGCTGATACACGTACTGCTCAAGCGACGGCGACTTGGCAAGCAACAGCAATTAAAGATACAACTAGTATGTTAGTTGTAACTCCATTAAGAAGTTTAACGTTTAATTATGCAGAAGGCCAAAAAAGTTTTAACCAGCAAAATGGCGCTTTCGATATTGCTATTCAAGGGCAAGCTGGAGCAACAGACTTTAAATTAGCATCAAAAATTATTGCTAACACATTAACAAGAACTACTGACGATTCTAAATTAACCGTTGGTGTTAAATGGAATGGCGAAGACTTAAATAAAAACACAGAGTTAGTTTTAATTGATACATCTAAAGGTTTAACTTCTGGTTTAGATAACTTAGCTGCTGACGGTATTTATAATGGTTCTGAGCGCGCAACAGACCGTGGTGAATTCACCTTTGTTATTGCAAGTGCAGAAGCGGCTGGCGCTGCAACAGACTTTAAAGCACTGACAGATGGTACATGGGATGGTGATGTGAAAGTTCAATTTACCGCTACTTGGGACGGTACTTTTACTCCAGCGCCTTAATTATACCTTTATTAGATAATTGAATCTTACGATAAAGATACTATAGGGAAATAATATCTTTATCGTTATTCTTTTTTTAGAAATTTATGATTATGAAGAAAATAACATTAGCGTTAATTTTATTATCATTGCTTCCATTAAAAAATAGCTTCGCTGTTAATGTCGGAAACATTACTGAGATAATGTCATCCGATGAAAATACGATAGCGAAAGAAATTGAAAATACAGTCAATACGGCAAGATTGGTCAATTTAACAATTGAAAAAATAGATTCCCCACTTGAGAATGGAAAGGTTATTCCAGTTATTGACCCTAATGAAATATTATCAACACCTGCTAATTTAATTCTTCCAGGCAAAGCGAAAGATGTCTTTAAAATTATTTATCAAGGCCCAAAGGACGACAAAGAGCGTTATTACCGTTTAAACTGGAAAGATGACCCTATCGGTGAAAGTGGTGTGACACAAAGTTCAAAATCAGCATCAGCGACGACATCGGCAACAATTAGTACGATTTTGGTTGTCGCCCCAAGAATTGAAAATTTTAATTACCAATATATAAACTCACAAGTTGCGAATATTGGTAATAGTTCTTTTAGGGTTGTGGCTTCAGGACCCTGTTTAGCAGAAAAACAAAAATACGCAGTGGATGGAATATGCCGTGAACGGTATTACCTCATGCCACATTTAGCCGTTAAATTGCAATTTGTCGATCTCTCAAATAAAAAATCTAGCGTAGGTATTTGGCACAAAGGAGAGTTCATTGTTGTCAAATAATGAAGAATGGACTTAAATCATGCGTAAGAGTGCTATTGCTTTATCAATATTAAGTATTATCTTTTCGAATTCGATTAATGCTGATGAAATGAAAAGTATTAAGATTGGTGGATACATTATTCCTCCTGCATTTGTGAATGCTTTGGAGGAAGGAATGTCTGTGCCTGTTTTTTTACGGCTGAATGATGATACTAAAAAAAATCAGAGTGAAAGCAAAATTGCGGATGCAGTTATCGTCATTGATCAGGATAAAATTAAATTATCAAGTCTTCATCTCATTGATACAGATCAGGGGGCGAAACTTAATAATCTATTAGTTGAAAAACTTGAAAGTAAGAAAAATGCTATTTTTAATGAAAGTAATAGCATTTTGATTGATAACAATGCCGTTCTTCAATTAAATATCTCTTCATTCAACCTATCACTAGATGTTGATAAAGCCGCTTTTGCCCCAAAAGAGCATGCGCGACAATCTGTTTTAGGAAACTCATCCGTTAATTCACTTTCAGCGGTCGCTAATTATGATTTAGGGGTATTTCAGAGCCGAGTCAAAGACGCGAAAGATTCATCAAGCAGTTATTTTAATTTAGATACCTTATTTGCTGCCGCAGAACATCATTTTAACGTGAATGCATCTGCTTATAGTATTGGAAAATCGAATTCGAACGTTGAGCTTTATCGCGCAATGTATGAGCATGATTTTAATGGATTCCGTTTTGCTCTCGGCTTAATGAGCACATGGAATTTACAATCTATTGCCAGTTTGACGGCACTGAGTAGTAGTAAAATTTATGCTGCCTCCATTGGGAATAATTCATCCAGTATGGTGGTGAATAAACAGCAGTCACTAACACCCATTTATGCTTTTTTAAATAGTCCAGGTGAAGTGCGTATATACCGCCAAGGTAAATTATTAAATATCCAAAATTTCCCTATGGGTAATTTTGAAGTTGATACCAGTGTTCTGCCTTATGGTATTTATGAAGTGACTATCGAAACTGTTGTTGATGGGAAAGTTGTCACCACTCAGCACCAAACAATTAATAAATCCTTCGGTGCGATAACGGGAAATTACGATAAACTCAATTGGGAAATTTATGGTGGTTATATTGATTTTGATAAACGCCATTATGTGAGAGGTGAAGATTCACATAGTCAAACCCCTGAAAAAAGCTATTTAGCGGGTGTTTCTTTTGCGTATAACTTCCCTGTGCTATCAGGTGTTCGTTTTCAAATGTCTAATTATGGATTTGATAAGTTTGTTGTACAAGAAACGAGTGTTAATGCCACTTTAAATAACTATATTTCAGTATCTTGGCAGGGCATGTTAGAGAATCATGGCAGCCATCGCAACATTGCGACGATTTCGGTCAATATTCCTGAAGGTTACGGTTCTTTATGGGCTTCTAAAGAAAAGACGGTGGTAAAGGGGGATTTACCGCTTTATGATGCTGATAGCTATTCTTACGGTGGCACAATTAATTTTGATAAAATTATTGATAGAACGGGCTCATTTACTATCAGTAATACCAAAGACCGACGTGTCGGCAGTGATTCAATTAACTATGAATATGCCAATACATTATTCTCTGGTCGTTATGGAACCGTAGGTTTAAGGGCGGGTGTGCAACGTTACCATTATGATAATCAAAACAGCACCAACGAAAAATATGTAAATCTCGATTTCTCTTTACCACTTTCTACTTGGTTAAGCACAGGCGTTTCTTCAACAAACGGTAACGTGAAAGCCAATATTTACGCGAATAAGAATTTTGAAAACTCAGTGATCACTAACGCAGGTGTTTCTGTTTCAAAATTGGTTCGTGATAAAGATAATGGTGAGTCGGATTTTTCAACTCTGGCTTATGCATCTTACGATACAAAATATAATTCCGGTACTGTAACGATTAACAGACCAGATAATAACCGCCTCAATGGTAATTTAACTTCTCGCGGTTCAGTGGCCTATAGCAACGGCATGATCACACCAAGCGGACAGCAAGGTAAGTCCGGTGTAATTATTCATTCTGATATTAAAGGTAGCGGCAGTATGGTCGCTAAAGTGAATGGTCAAAATTACCCAATCAGTGGGAAAAATACCTTTATTCCATTGTCTCCTTATTCTGATTACGACATTCAATTAATGAATGATGGTAAATCAAAAGACAGTTTTGATATTGTCTCTGGTCGAAATAAATCCGTTACGTTATATCCAGGAAATATTGCTCTTTATCAGCCTGAAGTTAGGCAATTAGTAACCGTATTTGGTCGTCTGAAATCCCCGAAGGGCGAATATATAAAATATGCCTCTATTAGAAACCATATCGGTCGAACAAAAACAGATCAAAATGGTGAGTTTTCCATGGACGTTGATGTCCGATACCCAGTGATATCGTTATTACAAGACGACCAACAGACTATTTGCGAAGCAGACTTAAACCTACAAGATGCACGCGGTGCATTATGGGTTGGTGAGGTGACCTGTGAACCTCAAGAAGCATTTGCAAAACGTTAATTATCTCTTTAAAGGTTTATTTAATATGCGATTACTATCAATAATAGCGCTATTTTTTTCATGGGCTGTTCTAGCGCCGAATTCTTTTGCGGCAACCGCACCACTGCAAGAATATGTCATTGTTGAAAACCAAGTTGATAATGAATTCTTTATTGTTGCAAATAGGGTTGACCCACGTTTCTCTGGTTCCAATGTTTTCACAAAATATCAGCGTAATAGCCAGTTAAGTTTAGGTTATATGGGGTATACCGGAACGCCTTTTAGTTCGGCTTATAATATTGGCGATATTTGGTTAGAGAATTCCCCAGTCAGCCAACCTTTTATTGGAAACCGTTGTATGACAAACAACCGAAATTGCCCAGCAACATCTTATTGGTCTGCTCAGCAATTACGGGAAAATGGCGCGTATAAAATACAACAAACGGGTACGCCAGGTGAGTCTGGGTATTCAAGACCCATTTTTTCAGAGGCGTTTTATCGATGGTTGGCAGAAATACCACCGGGAACAGAATATACCTTTGATTTAAGAACATGTACGAGTCGTGATGATTATGATCTTAGCAATGCGACCTGTATGACCAGTGGAGGGCGAACAAGTACGCAGCAACATTACATTCCAACTAATAAAAAGGGGAACATTATTCTGAAAGGCACAGGAGCCTTACAAGAGGTTTTCGTGGACAGTAATGGTAATCCAACGGTTGGGCTTGGCTCTAATTTTTGTTCTACGGGTATTGTTGGGAGTGATTCTGGCGTAATTTGCAAATTGGTTGAGTTAGAAACTAAAGGTTCATCAATTAGCGGGACGTTTACTGTCCGTATGTATATTGATAGTGCAAAATTAGGTTTAGCAAGAGCTCCGAGCGCAGCATCGATAAAATATAAAGGAACCAATAGTACACGCTGGACAAATTGGTCTTCAACAACAAATATGTCTGAGATCTTTAATAATGGTTCACAGAATATTGAGGTTTTTCTCTCCAATACTTATTTAAAATCGATTGTTGATGCTTCGCCAAATTCCACCGTTACATTGGCAGACAGTGTTTATACGTTTGGCTTTCAATCTCCGCTTCCTCAGTCTGGCTTTTATGAGTTTACGCCTTCTAACTACCTAATTATTAAACCAAGAGATTATGGAATTAGCATTATTCCTGCGGATTTTAATCCAAATCAATCGAAAACGGGGAAGGTTGGTAGTGAAGAGCCACCAATAGAATTTAATTATATAGTGACCACTAGCGGACCAAGACAGGCTGATTCTATCACGGCGAAAGTTGAAGGACCTCAAACAACATTAAAAGGTCAGTCGTATTGCTTGTTTACGTCAAACGATAACAAATTGAATGTGCCTTTTTCTGCTTATTTGTCATTTAAAAATGCGAGTGGGATAAAGGAGTCATACCGAGCAAGTTGTGATAACAATGAAATTTCATTGAAAAATGCATTATGGATGGAAACACCATGGGATAGGCCAAATGAAGATCTCGGTTCCTTTTATCGCACTAATTTAGACTTATCATTTCCAATGAATGATGCAAATTCATTTTTTACATTAGACGGCATTGATTGGCTAGGTACAGTCTCGGCAAGAGGAACAATCACGGTTAAAGCCATTTGGACGGGGCCTGATATTCAGTAAATTTAATGGTTATCTATGGCTACTTGTAAAAACGCAAGTAGTCTTTTTATTAAAGCCAATTTGCCATTCAATTCAATATCGGATTTTTATTATGAACCCTTTTCTTTTACTTAAAATCCTATTCTTGATTGTAGTGTCTTCGTTATACAACAATGCGTTTGCGTTATATATCAATTCAGATATATCTTCGATGGAATCGGGCCAAGAGTTTTTTTCTAAGCCATACGTTAATGATACGAAAAAGACGAATTTATACAATTTTAGTGCTTATAAAATTGATAAACCGGGTAGTCAAGAGCAGGGGGCACCGATACTCAATGGTGAAATTATCTTTACACCATTGAAGAAAATTTTATTACCGGGAGAACAAGAGTTTTTTAAGATTTTTTATCGGGGACAAACAGATGAAACCGAGCGTTATTACAAGATTATTATTAGTGAGACGCCTTTGGATATGCGTAATGATGATGTTCAAAAGAAAATACCGTTATTTTATCCAACAGTTAGTCTTGAAACATACTTTGTCGTAAGACCCCAAAAACCTAATTTTAAATATGAGATTAATCCAAATAAAGGGATATTGAAGAATACAGGTAATACCTACTTTAGAGTGCTATTGCATGAAAGCTGTGATGCGGATGATGACTCAGAGCCTTACGTCTTTTATTTATTACCTGATCAAGAGTTTAAAGATGCGCGCTTAAAGAAAAAAAGTCGAAAATATATTGTAATTTTTGATAAGTACTATTCAGTTGGGAATTGTGAATAGGCAATTAGAAAGAGGCTTTTATCAACGAAAAACCTCTTTCTTATGATCAGGGGGTGGACATAATAATAGTCGCAGCAGCGTTAAATTGCCCTTCTGTTAGTTCATTTGGCGATAAATTGGGTTTCTTAACTAACGTAAACATTAATGTATCACGGCCATAACCGTTTTCGATTTTTGAATTGAAATGCCCATTCATTGGTGAGACACGTTGACCTTGATGATAAACTTCCACACCTAGCCCAGGCATAATCGGACCCTGGCTACCGATATCACCTGTTCTAACGAGTAGCGCATCAGACGAAAAGGTTGATGTCTCTCCGCTTAAGAGCATTTTTATGGGGGCTGTTAGGTTATTATCTTCACAACGGTATGTGATATCAACATTACGCTGAAAACGGCTTGCGCTACCAACGGTTGAAATGCCTGATGCATTAACTGTTTCAAAATCAACAATAATAATTTGGTTATCATTGATATCACATGTCCCTGTTCCAACAACCACATCGTTACCAGCATAGAAATTCCATTTAAAATAAGCGTGGTCAATATGTTGATTGCTACCTATAAATGTTGCGTATTTATGGAGGTCTAACGTCATCAGTAAATCGCCTTTTCTGACTAATACTGAAGGTGTAGGTTTAACATTGACTTGTAAATATAACTTAATTTGTAAAGGCTCAGAGGCGGTTGTTAAACGAAAAACTTGAATTTCTTGACCGCTAAAAGGGGCTAAATAGTAAGCACCACGTACAACAACACCGGCTTTTAATTCTGGGTTGTTTTTAAATGCTGGTCCTAAGTCTGCCCCTGTGACATTGAGATAATCGACATATGCAGAGGGTGCTTCGTTACGGCAAGTCATAAAGTCGCTCACATCTGCGAATTCATTAATTCGATTAGGTACCGAAAATATATCATTATCGAGAGGAACATCCTGTATACTCTGTGTTCCGCCACCGACCTCTTGACCGCCATTTGTTTTACATTGGAATGCAAAAATGGTAGGTGAAAATAGTAAGGTTGCGAGAAGTAATATTAATATTTTCATTGTTACTGATACCTTAATCATAAATTAAACTAAAAATAGCGGTTGCAGTAAAATGGCCAAACGCAATACTTTTATTCTTTATTGCATCGGGCTCTCCTTGCACATTCGCATTAAAACTTAATATATTCGTACCATTTTCTAAATTGTATGCGGGTGTAATACTATTAATGGGAATTTTTTTACCGTTATATTCTAAAATTTCAATTCCTATACCTGAAGCCATGCTGCCAGAATCTAAAGCAAGTAGCCCGGGTAAATTGGTATTTTCAACCCCTGTAAATTTAACGGTTACGGTCTTAAAAATACTGTTATCACAGTCATCTAGATGAATATTGAAATTTTCTAATGGTGTTTTTTGATTGATATAGAGGTACTTATTAACAATAGTACCAAAGTCTACAATAATATTTTCATCACCAGGTCTTACCGTACAAGCTTCAGCGACAAGTAACCCTCGTATTTTAATTTCACCGATTTGACCATTTTTTGCATGACTTGGTAACGAAAAAAATAACAAACTTAATAGCATGGAGAGTATTATTTTTTTAAATTTATAAAAATTGAAATTTAATTTATTCATATAAATACCTGCAATGCTACATCAGCAAATTGAGTTAGCTTATTCATAGGTTATTTGAAAAGAAATAACGCTTCGGTATGCGCCTGCCTGTAATTTTTCGGCAATCCTGACAGGGGCGACATAATAAGTTAGGATATTTTGTCCATACGAAATAAGTTGTGGTTCACTGTATTCACCAAAGTCGATTTCTTTCCCTTTTGGGGTAGTGATTTGTAACCCTAGTCCGGTAATGCCTTCTACAGTAGCAATGTTAGGACGAAAAGGAGCCACAGGGGCAATGAAGCGAATTTTCATTCCCGGCTGGGATGTACTCCATGTGACATTGCCAGATTTATCATTTCTTAGGGCGGTTGGTGTTTCGATACAATCAAGTAATTCAATATTAATAGGGGTTTTATTCCCTTGGGCTCCAACTGCTTTTAATGACGCAGTTCCAACATTTCCCAAATCAACAGATTGAAATGCAGAATCCATCGATAAATGACACGCGCTTTCGGTTAAGGAGCCATAAACAAAAATTTTTCCATTTGCACCTTCGACATCCCAGTTTCCTGTGGTGTTATAAAAAGCATTCGTGGATGCCGCATATATCACAAACGAAGGTAATATAAGAGATAACCCGAGAAGTAAGGGAAGACTTTTTTGATTAATCATCTTTTCCTCTCTATTTATTTTCAGGAATAACCTGACATGTATTGGCTTGGCATTTAAATTGCAATTTTGGGCGACCACCATAATCATTGATATAGGTCAGTACAGGGCTTGCACCGACAGTGGTGCTAGACACACCTAAATTCTCCTCACTAAATGGAGCGACCATAACAGCTTTAAAATGCTGATTTACAGGCGAGTTTATACGCTCAGCGGCGCCAATAATGGTGATGTAAAAAGGTGTTGGGTTTTTAATAATATATTGATCACCTTGTTTAATAAGCAGTGTTTTTTCTTGCCAAGGATTATTTAACATTTCAGTTTCACTTAGCATAATGCTTTTAGGGCGATAAAATAATTTAATTTTGCTTTGTAACGCTAATTGCAAAACATTCGGTTTATCACTTTTCGGTGGAATTTCTCTTAAGTTAAAGTAATAAACACTTTCTCTATCTTGAGGTAATTGGCTTATTTCCGGAAGCGCTTCAATGCGAACTTGGCTCGATTTTTCGGGTTCAACTCTTTGTACCGGCGGTAATACGGCAAAAGGTGAGGTAACTTTTATCCCTTGAATATTTTCTATCCAACCTTGGGCTAAATAAGGTAGTTGGTTATTTTTATTGGTTATAGTAACTGAAACGCTTTTTTGATCGCCATTAAAAATAACGCGAGTTCTATCTAAAGCAATTGCTGAGAAAGCACTTCCGCTAACTAAACTGCTTAATAAAATAGTACTGATATATAAATTAGTTAATTTTTTCATAGCAATCACTCATCTACAGATTATCATCTGTTTTATTACGTTTATTTGATAATGGTTTACAAGGAATGAATAAACCTTGGTTAATAGTGTCTAAATTCTCTGGGAAATGAATTTCACATTGAGCTTCGCCACCCCAATAAATAATCATGGATTCATTTGGGTTGATACCACTGACGTATGCATATCCGTTGTCAGTTACTATTCCCGTTTCTTTTCCTTTCAAATTGGTAATCTGAGCACCAAATGGTGGTGCAGAACCGTCAGACATGCGCATTGAAAGCATCATTTTTTCACCCGATAACACGTTAAATTTACGGTAGCCAATTGCGCCCTCTGTTAATGTTGCTTGAACAATAGAATCAGTGACCTCTGCATTATTCGGCAATGCGTTTAAGTCGACTTTAACTTTGCTGCGGTAGTAGCTATTTAGATCAGGGACAACCACTTTACCGAATGCATTTGATGCAATAGGGATCCCTCGGTCTGATACGGGGATTTTAGCCACACCATCGGTGTCGATTAGCAAACGAGTTCCACCAATATTTGATACTCGGTGAGCATCTGCACCATTTAAGGTCACGGTGAATCCACCTTGAGCGCCTACTCCAAATGATGTGTAATTGTTGTGAATATAGCTGGCATTTGCAGTTAACTTGGTATTATCGCCATAATGGGTGATATAGGTGCTTGCGGTTCCGCCTTTATTGGTAGAACCTGCACTGATTTGATAATTGGTTCTATCCGATAGTTTGTCATAATAGGTAGCTCGATTGACGGTATCATCTCGCGTTGCTTGCAATGAATAACCGATGTTGGCACTATTTCCCCAAGGCATTGATGCCGAGATATAAAGACCGTCATCGTTTGTTTCGTTATATTTATTGCGATAAGCCGATAACGAAATGTTAATATTTTTCAGACTTCCCCAATCAAGGTTTTTGGTCACCATTAAGTTGTAGCGATTGTTTTCTGGCTTATCCCAATAAGTTTGGTGTGAATAGTTTAAATAAGCAGTGACTCTTGATTCTCTAAAATTTTTATTTAGAGAAATCACATACATTTCTTTGTTACTACCTTGGCGTTCGCCGGAGTCTTTAGCAGTTAAAAAATCAGTAACTGTCATAAAACTGCGTTCTGAGAAGCGGTAACCGGCAAATTGGACTTGGCTATCATAGTCATCAAAGCGTTTCGAATAGTTTATTCGATAAGAACTACCTGTGAGTTTTTTATCATTAGGAATATTGGCAATAGAATGTGTAATATCGAAAGACAAGGCACCAAGTGCTAATAAGTCTCGTCCTACACCCATATTGAATGCATTATAGTCTTGGCTATTTAATGAACCCGCGAGCAATGACCAACCATTGGTGACACCCCATGACATTTCACCACTTGCGAATGTATCTCCATTAACATGGTGCTCCATATCCGTTGGGCGACCCATAGCTAATTTATATCGAACACTGCCTGGCCGAGTGAGGTAAGGAATATTAGCGGTTTCGACTTGGTATTCTTGAACCGAACCATCTTGTTCTTCGATGCGAACATCTAATTTACCTGTTGTGGCATCACTTAAATTTTGAATACGAAAAGGCCCCGCAGCGACTTGTTCTTGGTAAATAATTCGCCCTTGCTGGCTAATAATTACTGTCGCATTAGTCGTTGCAACACCCGTTATTTCAGGTGCATATCCACGTAAATTTGGCGGCAGCATTAAGATATCAGAGCGTAAACTAACCCCTGTAAATCGAAAACTATCGAATAAATCAGTGTTGAAATAGTCTTCACCCAAGGTCAATTTAGCTTTAATACTGGTTAAAGCTTTATAGGCGTAAAGTCGACTCCATTGGAAATCATGCTCGTTGTTACTATTTGAACTCGTTTCTCGTTGAGCACGCCCCTGCCAGTCCCCTCTGAAGCGCCATTCACCAAAATTTACACCCGCAACACCATTTGCCGTTACATTATAGTTGCTATTATTATCATGTGGTTTATTGGCTCTTACATTAATGTTGTAATCTAAAATAGCTCCAGAAATCCCTTCATCCCAAAGAGAAGGCGGATCCCAGTTAGCCGTTCTATATTCAAGATAGGCTTGAGGAATACTCAGGTATAATGTTGAATCAGACAAGTCTCCTCTGGCTTGAAAACCGGGTAAACTCAGTACATCAAGGCACTCATTATTATGCCACCAAGTAATTTTCTTCAATGCATTCGCCGTTAGCCCTAACTGCTGAACTTGTTCTTGAGTAATACACACAAGACTGGCTTCAGGATCATTCTTTGGTGGGTAAAATGAAAATCGTTGCTCAGGTAGAGTTTCTTTATTTAATTGTATTTTTAGAGGGTAAGTGCCTGGCATAATATAACCAGCACGTGAAAATTGCTTAATATCGATGTTTTTTTTGTCTTCCAAATCAAATAATGCCGTATTAAATTGTATGCTATCGGCAGCATATAACTGGGCAGATAATGCCCCAAAACTGATCATTATTGTTGTCGTTATTATATTTATCTTGTGCTGTTTAAAAAACATAAAAACATCCCTAAAACACCAATATAAATTTGAAAATTAATAATAATCGACCTTGAACCTTAATAAGGTTTGGTAATTACCCGATTTAATAGGGTGATAATTAGTGACTAGTTGCATTTGATATTTCAGCATCATTGTGCCAGGTGTAATTCCTAATGCAGGCAGTGGCTTACCTGGGGTAATGGAATATCCTGATATATCATGCAATGCCAATTGCACTCCCTTTGCTTCACCTGAGAGTGTAAAAAAATTACCTTCTGATGGGCCATCAAAAGTGACTTCGAGTGAATTCCATTCGTTATTATCTTTTGAATATTTTTCCCAACGGCAATCAACGAGTTTAATATTGAATTCTTTTATGGGGCCTTTCCCAACTTCACGAATATAGCTTGTTGGAAGCACCCCCATATTAATGGTCTGATCCCTTGACCCGATATCTATTGCACAAGCGGTATCGACTATTTCACCGTTCATTGTGACTTTTCCCCATCCATGAGGTGAGGCATCCAGCGTTGGCGAAAGAAATAATGTTAGAAGAAATAGAGAAGATATTTTTCTTAGCGAATAGAGAAATCCTTTCACTTTAACCTCTGACTTAATTAGGCGATTAATAAGAGGAATACGTAAGTATTCCTCTTAAACTAATCAATTAGTTATAAGTTAAGGTAAAGTTAGTTACACCTTCGAATTTACCTAATGGGATTTTATCAACAGCAACGTTTGCACCTTGAACATAAGCGCTATAACGTAATGTATTGTCACCTGCTTGCAATTGATGCTCTTGAGCTGTTGCAACACCCATATCTAATGCTGTGCCGTTTGTATCAGTTAATTGAATACCAACGTTACCAGCGATAGTTGGATCAGTTGCATCTAAGCCAGTTACACCTAATAATTTAGGATTGAACGCAGCACTAGAGCCAGAGAATGTGATGTTGACTTTGTCGTTATAAACCTTGTCATTTGCATCTTTAGGGAACACGCAGTCTTCTAGCTCAATGTTGAATTGTTTAGCGTTAGAAGTTCCACCGTTTGCTAAAATAGAGTTAGCGATTTGCCCCAACCAGACTGTTTGGTCAATAGAGTCAGAGCTAATTGAGCAAGGTGCATCAATGATTTCACCTTTAAATGTTACTTTACCATGCCCTTGATCAGCGAGTGCTGGAGATGCGATAGCGGCAGAAATAAGTGCTGCTAAAAATACTTTTTTCATTTGAACCTCATTTATATATAACAACGTGATGATTACCCAACAATTAAGTGGGCATAGTTAAAAATTTATATTTTTTAAATAACTATTTGCTGTATAAAGAATTTAATATAATTTCATTTTGTCGATTAAAAATATAATGATAGTTATCTTGTTCATCGATGAGATTTTCATTGTTATGAATGAATACATTAGCATCAGGATGTTCTTCATTTATTTTCAATGTTATACTTTCGAAAAACGTACGAGGGTTAGTATCTAGATAGAATAAGATTGAAAACAGCATCCCACAGTTAATACTGCATATTCCTCTCTCATATCGAGAGATTTGTTGTTGTGATATTTTTAATTTTTTAGCTAGCTTTTTTCCACTTAGCCCTTTTTCTTTTCTAAGATGGGATAATTCCAAACCAATTTGTTCAGTTAGTATTTTCTGAAAGTTATCTATACTGGTATTTAAATTATTATTTTTCATATCTCACCAACAAAACTTTATGTAATTTGGTTACACCGTTAGACTAGCTTACAACGCGAACGCTTGATTGTTTTATGTACAATAAACGCAACAAAATAAATCAAAATGTTGCGTTAAATTGATTTTAGCAAAATCGTTTTATATATTGGGATTATCAGGATTAAAAACTTTAATTTATATTTTTTTATATATCATTTAGATTATTTGACTGGCTATTTTTCTTAATAAAAATATCGTGGATGGTAACCTTCTGTTGTAGATAACAAATTTTTACATTAATTGCTAGTTATTGCTAAAATGCATTACTGTAACAGCATTTTATGCTGTTTGATTTTGATTAGTCTCAGAATTATACTTATTAGGCATTTTAAACATTTTGATTTATTATGTTGCGTTGCCATTTGATTTTAGATGATATTTTTTCCATTTTATTGATATTCAATAAAATATTCATTATTGTTTTTATTATTATCTAAATTACCTATATTACATTTCTATTTATGTTTTATTTCTTCCATTTATAATCTGTTTTCGATATTAAAATCTAAATATAATTTATACCTCATTAAGGAGCATATTATGTGTCTTTATATGACGCTCCAAATTCGAGTGGTTTTGTGATATTGATGTAGGAATATTGATGCTAGATTGTTAATTTTACATGGTTGTTTTGGTACTCGTATTTTGAGTATTTAAAATATGATAATTGGTTAAAGAGGAATAAATAAAATTATTAACTGCTCATATTTTGGAATTTGAAAAATAGCGTATTGAATACTCTATTTAGAAGGGAAAGCAATAATGACATCAACCTTTATAAGAATACCCCAGTTTTATATAGCCAATTGGCTAAATAGCTGAGGTATTCTGGTGTTTAATTCATTTTATAATATTGAACTTTAGTTTTATGTTGATGTAAGTCATTAAATTGCCTCTTGATTAGACCAAATACCGCTGAAGCGCTTTTCGTTACTTGCGGTATAAATTACAGTATGGGCGATATTTCGATGGCCTAAATAGTCTTGAATTAATCGAGTATCTCTACCGAGGTCAGCTAATGCATACCCACATGCATGTCTTAGCATGTGGGGGTGAAGCTTAACTGGAAGTCCAGCTATCTTGCCGTATTGTTCAAATAAACGGTAGATTTGGTAACGAGAGATTTGGCTTCCTTTTTGCGAGATAAATAAGCAAGTTGAGTCGGAAGTTTTCCAATTATCTCTTTCAATTAGCCATTTTTTGATTGCTATAAATTCTTCTGGGATTATTGGTTGAACAGTGGATAACCCTCCTTTTAATCGCCTGATATAGATCACTTTCTGTACTAAATCGATATCCTGCATTGTGATATGAGTAAGTTCACTAACTCTTAGACCATGTAGAAAGCTCATTAGCAACAAACAATAGTCACGGTTAGGATAACGACCTTGCTGTGTTGCTTTTAATAAGGCATTAACTTCGGTGCGTGTAATAAATTTTCGTTTAGTCATTATGATCTCATTTATACCTCGTTACATTTCGCTATATACCAGCAATAAACTAACTAAAAATAATTAATTTTCAAAAAAACAAAATATAATATATCAGACATACACCTGATAATACTTAAATTGGCGTGATTAATTATGGTGGTTTTTTATACTCTATAGTTGTATTAAAGGTATAAGAAAGCAAAAAGCACAGCTTATTGAAAGAGAAATTGATTTTTCTGAAGTTTATTTCGCGCTTTGAGATAAATCGACTTATGAAGAAGTGATGTTGCGTTAGCGCTAAGAGCGGCGAACCGTAAAGGGCCGCTTTACTGGCTCAGATCTTGAAAAAAATCATCGACTGGCGTGTATCAGCTGTCCTTTGTTAATTGATAAGAAAAACCAAGAATAAAGTGTTAAAGGCAACCCATTCATGGTGAATTTCCATCTTTCAATCATTCAAGACCGATCTGAGTGTTATGTCCGAACGCAATGCAATGAACTACTACATAAAGAAGCTATTTGGCGTATAATCATTATGTTGATTGTTTGTGCTATTTCATAATTATTAATATTAACCATGTTATTGGCCCCAGCAGTGTAATGGGATTTTTCGGCAAAATTGGTCAGGTGGGATATGTTGGAATTTTTAAAAAATTACGATAATTTAACGATCAGTGAAAAGAAAGTATTAAAATACCTGAACGATAACATTGCTGATATTCCATACTTAAATATCAATGAGTTAGTGGAAAAAACGTATGTTTCAAAAACGGTTATTATTAACTTATCGCAAAAATTAGGCTTTAGTGGCTTTAAAGAGCTAAAATTTCAAATCAATAATTATATTTTATCCAAGAACAAAACCGAAAAACTCACTCCAGCTTCCTACAAAAAACAACTAGAGAAAAATATTAATAAAAGCTTTACGCTGATTAATGAAGACCAAATCAATGATTGTGCAAATATCCTACATAAATCGCGCAATATTTTTATCGTCGCAAGAGGAACTAGCAAAGCGGTGGGTTACTACCTTGAGCATTTACTCTTCGCACTTGGTCTGCACTGCTTTTTTATTAATGATTACAACTTGTCTGATTCTTTCACTCGGTTAGTCAACAAAGATGACACGGTGATATTTATTTCACTTTCCGGTGGAACAAAAAAAATTATTGAAACAGCTAAAATTGTCCAATTAAAAGGGGCAAATATTATTAGTATGACGGCGTTTAATACGAATGAATTAACCAGTTACACTGATAACACGCTGTTTTGCTTTGCAGATAATTATGATACTAAAAGGGATGATACTAAGTCTCGCATCGGTTTTTTTATCTTAGTTGATCTACTTATCAATGAGTTAGAAAACTTACTTTAAGCAATTCTCTTAATCTATCCATCGTATATCACCGCCTGTTTTTGTTAATATTTGTTAATAACTCAGTTGCAAAATGACTTAGGTCATAATTTATGACCTAAGATAATTTTTAAAACCGAGACATCATTTCTTTTATAAAACCCCCAAGCTAGTATGCCTTTAATTCTAATAATAGAAGTCATAAGGAAAAAGTATGGCCAGAAGAAAGTTTGGTGAATCTATCCAACGCTTTGGGAGAACATTACTCCTTCCGATTGGTGTGCTTGCACCTATCGGTATGATATTGGGTATCAGCGGTGCGCTAGTGCAAACGTATATGATTGCACGCTTTCCTTTCCTCGGAAATGAAACGGTTAACGCACTATTAGTTAGCATTCGTTCTATTGCAGGGGTGATTTTCGATAATATCCCATTGCTGTTTGCGATGGGGGTGGCTTATGGGATGAGTCAAAGAGATAAAGGGATTGCTGTCTTTGCCTCGGTAGTGGGTTATTTATCCTTGATTATCACCATGAATATTTGGTTGGTACTCACAGGAAAACTCGCTGATCCGGCGATTATGAGCCAAGTGGGGCAGATCAAAGTTCTTGGAATACAAACTCTGAATATCAGTGCAGCAGGGGGGATCATCACGGGTTTAATCGCCTCGTGGGCGACTGATAAATTCTACAACCTTGAGCTTCCTACCGCATTTGCCTTCTTCTCAGGAAAAAAATCGGTGTCCATAATCATGATTGGTTTAATGATCATGGTCGGTGCATTACTACCGTTTATCTGGGAAGTTTTAGTTCAAGGTTTGATGAAGCTATCGGCGGTGTTCTTGAGCCCTGTTGGACCATTCTTTACTGCCGGTGGTGAGCGATTATTCATTCCATTCGGGTTGCACCACGTTTGGAACGTATTATTTCGATTCACAGAAGCAGGTGGTACCTATGTTATTGATGGACAAACCTTTGTAGGGGTTGTACCTGCATTAACTGAAGTGTTATTCAAACAAGGCCCTAATAGCGAATATTGGGCGATGATGCCAAGTTTGACTCGCTTTATGGCTCAGCAACAAATGCTGGTTACGCTGTTCTTGTTCCCTGCAATTGCACTGGCAATTTATAGAACATCGAAGAAAGAAAACCGTGCAGAAGTGAAATCCATGCTGGTAACGATGGTGCTTACCGCCATGTTGGGTAACGTGACAGAGCCGCTGGAGTTTACCTTCGTATTTATTGCGCCGCTGCTGTATTTAATTTACGCCATTATTGTGGGTATCGGTGCGGTATTATTGTCTTTCGCTGGCGTTGCTATCGGCTATATTCGAGGAACCGTATTCGACTTCACGATATTCGGATTGTTATATGAGCACACTAACTGGATATTCTTAGTCATTATTGGTAGCTGCTTAGCCGTCGTCACTTACTTTATTTTCTACTGGGCGATTATTAAATTTGATATCAAAACACCGGGTCGTGAAGAATCTAGCAATCTGAAAAATACCTTAATTAAAGAAAAACGTTATGGGGAAGTTGCAGAAATTTTAATCCAAGCGTTAGGTGGCAAACAAAATATTCGTAACGTAGATAACTGTATTACTCGTATGCGTATTGATGTTGGCGAAGTGAATCAAATTGATAAAGATTTAATGTTGGAATCAGGATGTACCGCATTCTTCTTTCCATCGGCAAACCATGTCCATGTCGTCTATGGACCGAAGGTTGAATTCGTTCGCAATGCTGTTGATGAAGCAATGAAGAAATAAAGAAGGGACACGAAATGAGAGCATTATACGATTCTAAAAGTAAAACAATTGATGACCGAGGTATTAAAGCGCTTTTATCTGATGAAGCGAAATACTCCACTTGGTTAATGTTTGAATCTATGTTAGCTCAAGCACAAGCGGAACAAGGGTTTATTCCTCAATCCGCAGCTGATGAAATTAAAGAAAAGGCCGTTATTGAAAATATTGATTTCGAAGAAATGAGCCGTATTTATCAAAAAATCGGTCATGGATTCGTGCCTTTTCTAAAAGTATTAGTTAATGCATGTTCAGAAGAGAGTGGCAAATATATCCATTATGGTATTACCACGCAGAATATACAGCAGAGTTCTCAACTGTATATGATGAAAACGGTGCACAACAAATTTATGTTGTTGCTCGGCGAAATCATTGAAAACTTATCGGGATTAGCAGAAAAAACCAAACATATGGTAATGCCGGGTCGCACACATGGTCGTCATGCGATCCCGATTACTTACGGTTACAAAGTGTCTGTGTGGATCAGTGATTTTATTGATTGCTATCAGCGCATGAGAGAGTGTGAAAAACGCGTATTTACCATCATGATGGGCGGCGCGGTTGGTGCGTTTAACTCTATGCCCGGTATTGGTTTACAAGTACAAAAGAGAGTCGCTGAACTGACGGGTATGCATGCGATGGAAGTCCCATCAAGAAACCTCAGTACCCATAAATTGGAGTACATGGCGAACTTGGCGCTGATGGCAAATATCTGCCATAAAATTGGTGAAGAAGTTTATAGCACTACACTGGAAGAAATTGCTGAGGTGTCTGAAGGGTTTACTAAAGGGACGGTGGGGAGTAGTACTATGCCACACAAAATTAACCCAAAATTAGCGAAAGGTATTATTGCTAATTCACAGAAGCTGTATTCTCTGCCAAGTGTAGGTATGTACTCTGCTGTACGTCCTTATGAAGGTGACAGTAGTTCTTATATGTTATTCGATGGCTTAATTGAAGAAGCGTTAGAGTTAACGACAGAAATTCTATTAAGAACCGAAGAGCTTTCAAGGACTATCGTTCCCCATGAAGATAGAATGCTTCATAACGTATTGAGAAACAAAGGGTTAGATAATACTGAATATGTCATGATGAAAATGGCAGAAAAGCTAGGAAAAGATAAAGCCCACGAACTGTTATACGAAGAAGCGATTAAAACGGCGGCAGATGGGGAGGATTTCTATACCAACTTAACCAAAAACAGTGTGATTTCAGCCGCTTTTAGTGATGATGAAATTAAAGCCATGCTTGATCCACGTTCTTATATTGGTTTATCGGTTGAGATAGCAGAAAAAGAAGCGAAACGAGGCTTAATTATTTCGCAAGAAATTAAGCAACATTATCAGTAACGACTGTCAAAGATAACTCTAAACCTATCCAACCTGCCGCCATACATTTTATGTTTGTCAGCACTCTGAGCTACCTAAATCGGTAGCTCTTTTTTTGATAAAAAATAATAGGTTATAACTCACTATATTTTTTTAGGTTGTATTAATTGATACGTTTTTCATTTGGCATTTTTTTGTTTATACATAGGTAAAACGCTTCAAAATAAGCGTTCTATTTTTACTCTCGTGAATAAAGGTGAGAATTATTTATGTCTAAACAATATCGTTTTACTGCCAAAACAGTTGATTTCCTATTACCCAATGTTGCAAATCCAGTTAAAGATCAGAGTGTTATATATATATACGCTACCGGTTCATTTGAGAATGAAGAAGAGGTCAAAAAGGTACGGTTTATTCTCGATGATTTGGCCGTGAACTCAGTACCATTTACAGCGTTACTCGCATTTGTTTTTGGTTCAAAAGGGGCGGATGCAAAAACAGGGTTTACGCCACCAACTCAGCTGGTTTTTTCATGTACAGAGAATGAGCTGAATGAGGGGGTATTTGATGTTGTATTTTTGAGTTTAGAATCGGAAGAACGATGGTAAGAAAATTATCACTACGAAAGAGCTCGCAGTGATAATCTTTGTCGAACACTGTTATTGATGTTGAGTACGTCTTTACTTAACCGTTTTTAAATGGTTTTCTAGTTGTAGAAGTTCCCGTTGCCTGGCTTCATTGCGCCGTAAAAACCGAAAAATCGCAGCAACTTTTGTTGGTTCCAATCGGTTTTGTTGAATTCGCTTTTCAAGCACCTTAAGCGCTCTTTTTTTCGATACTTGATGGGTAAATTGTTTATGCAAAATAAACAGGTTTAGCCAAATTCCATGTCGATTTGCAAAGAATTCCAGTGTTGGTTCATAAGGTAACTTATCCTTACGGGCGAGTAATAATCCACTAAATAGGCGATGCATAAATTGTGTTGTAGACGGTTTATTGCCTTGCATTAATACACTAATACCTTGTTTAAACTGTTGTTCAGCAAGGTAAATCAATTGCTGATAACGTTTTTTAGGGCTGGTAGGAAAAATCCAAGCGAAAGCTGCCATTGCCACTAATGGCCCTGAAACAATAGCGATAGCATTTCCGATGCTTTGCCACAGAGGCAGGGCGTATGGGTAGCTGGGTTGGAGTAAGATCAATGAAACCATAATGTAATCGAAAGCAATCAAAATAAGCTTATTATGGGAAAAAACCACCACACCGCTAATAATCACGGGAACAATAAGAAAGGTCATCTGCCATGATGAAGATGCTAACGGCCATAAAAACCAAGTACAAACTAATGCGGTAATCGCGCCAAAAAACTGTCCAGTGAAGATATTTTTCATAAATCTTGCCGGGTTATCTAATGAGGCAAATAAAGCGAGCATCACCGAAAGACCAAGGGTCAGATAGGCTAAAGATTGCCATTGCGTCCATAGCCATAAAAGGCCTATGGCTCCAATGGTGATAAACGAGCGAGTAAAGGCATGCCAAGCGGAAATTTTATCCTGATGAAGTTTTAGTTTATCAATTTTGTTCACTCGTTTGATTGATTTACCTTGAGTTGCATAATAAAGCGGGATCAATAACGTTTTGAGAGTGCCACTTGGACAAAGAGATAACAGGTGCTTCCATTGCCTTGTTGTTGGTTCCTGATCGGGAAAATAAAAGGGAGCAATCGCACTATATTTATCGATATGTAGTAGGATTTGGCTCTGTGAAATTAATGTTTGGCGCGCTTTAGCAACCGCTTTGCGATGGTGATGCCAGCCGATTCGGTTGGCTTCTAGCAAATCTTCGTAGCTGGCCATTTTTTGCCAAAGCGCGTTGATATCCTGCTGATTGACATGATTTTTCCGTTCTAATGCCGCATGTAATATGGGGTAAAATTGATTATTAATCTGTTCTCTAAGTGCAATAACCGTTTCTTGTTCACGCTTTGGCGTAAACAAAAAATTGAACACTACCGCCGAAAACACCCCGACAAGGATTGTCCATAATCTATCCCAAGCCACCATAAATAAGTTATCAGTACTGTGGATACTGAGCATGCTGACCATGACCGCAGAGTAACCCGCCAAAAAGGTGCCATAGGCCACGAAGCCTTTTTGCAGTTGGCCTATGCCGCTACATGCCCCTAACCATATGGCTAACCCCACGATAAACAATAAAGGGTTGATGAGATGCAATTGAATTAATATCACACCCGCTAATACACCACTCACCGTTCCGGCAAAACGCCACCAACTTTTTTCGAGTAAGTTTTCTCGCCAAGGTTGTGCGGATGCCCAAACGGTCATCGCGGCCCATTGTGGGTGAACTAATGCTAAATATTGAGCAATAAAAAGAGCAGCGATAGAGGCACAAGCGGTTATAAAGGCAAAACGAAAGCGCGCTTTATTAAACCCTAAGCGGTACAGTAACGTGTTTTTTTGTGGCATAGAATATAGGTAACTTCGAGGTGTTCAATAAGTTATTAGTTGATAAAATCAATCAAATGTATTCTTATTATTGACTGTTTAGTTGATAAAATCAACTAATGAGGTGTTATGCGTACAGAACAAGCCCGAGTTTTTGGCGTAATTAGCCGGGCGGCTCACCATTATATGAGATGGATGGGGGAGCCTTATGGACTTAATGCGATTGAATGTTTGATGATTTTGCATATTCATCAATATGATGCTTCCACTTTAGAGCAAATCTCGACAGCGATGGTGGTAGATAAATCGGTCACCACGCGAGGTGTTGGGAAATTCCTTGAAAAGGGTTGGATAGAGAAAACCAATAGCCAAATAGACAAACGGGCTTACCACATATCACTAACCTCACTTGGGCATACGATTGTCAGTGAATTGAATGATAAATTAGATAAATGGAATGATTACTTGGCCGCTGATTTATCTGAACAGCAAACTGAGCAATTGTTTCATTCACTTGAAAGTTTAGCGAAACGCGCACTAGAAAGTTCTATAAAAGATTATCCGTTCATATTTGGGGATAAAATAGATGAAAGTGAGTAGATTGCATATTAATGGTAATGATGTGGGCAGTACATGAACAAGTAACGTATTTAGCGCCATTTTCGGCGCTAAACATCAATTAAATTAATCTGTCATGATGTTGATGATATTATTTTTATATAATTTATTAAAATTGTTAGTAACGACTCAATACGCTATTCAAGAATTAGACTTATTGTAGGGAGGTAATAGGAATGGACATTTTTTCCGATAAATTCTTTGGAATTGAGATGAATTTGTGACTCATCATGACCAATTTATTCTCTTTTTCAACTCTCACGCTAACACCTAATGTTTGCGGGGTATTGGCTATTGTATGTGGTAAATTTATTGCAAAAGAAACATGACGACTATTTTCTTTCGTTTGAAAATGGAAATTGTAATGATTATTAGCCATTGAATTTGGTGTATCCATTGAGCTAATTGATAAAGTGATGTCTGATTTTTCAGGAATATAAGTTTGTGAGTGAATTTCCCCCTGTAGTCTGTATTGATGACTATTTTGGATATGTTTAGA
The DNA here is from genome assembly GCF_041075285.1 of Providencia rettgeri. NCBI lineage: Bacteria > Pseudomonadati > Pseudomonadota > Gammaproteobacteria > Enterobacterales > Morganellaceae > Providencia > Providencia rettgeri. Next base: position 3,771,014 of record NZ_CP163512.1, read on the forward strand.
AAAATAACTACATCCGAATAATAAATTAACAGTTAATAATGTAAAAAAAGGCTTAAATAAATTTTTAAATATATTGAATAATAACATGACTGTTCTTCTTTTATAGCGAGTTATGATTAAAATGAACGAATAAAAACTTTTTGAAAAAAGCATTTAATATAACAATACAGCTTCGGGCGTTGTTGATATCTTGACAATACAGGCATCTCTGATTTTTCACCAGTGTATAAAATGCCAATTCTTGGTAATGTCATTATTAAGTTTTCATCCAATTCAACTTTTTTAAAGGACTGACGAAGTTGCCTGACTAGCTTGTAATAGCTACTTTCCGTCACGATAGTGCCTCTTTTTTCCCAGATTTCATACATGATCTCCCGTTTATTGCTTGTTTTTATTAATAAAAGCTTTAATAAGCAAGATTCATTTTCTGTGAGGTTAATTGACTTCTTACCGCGCGATAACGTTCTTTTTAGTGGGTCGTAAACTACCTGCTCTGATAATAGAACCATTGGTTCCATGTCATTATAGTCGATACTACTCATAAATTTTCCCATAAGTGATAAGTTAGTCATAAACTATATCTATCCTAACTTCCGACAATATATGCTTCAATATAAAAAAAAGATGCTACATCATAAAATAAAAAATTAAGTCGTTTTTTTATATTAAAGCCGTATTTAACAATGGGGTAAATTTAAAACAATTTTTGTTGATACATATATCAAAAATATATTTGTATTTTTTATTTTTCGATATAAATAGAAAGGCAAGATGGATTTTTATCAATAAACTAAAAGAATTTTATTAATATTCGGCAGAAATAACTCCCACATTATCATATGATAAATGATGGGAGTGTTCTAAACTCAAATTAGGTCGAGTTCATCGCTGTCATCGTCAACTTCAAGCTTTATTTGGTTAATATTACGATTTAATTGTTCTGCAATAGGTCCATTCATCAAACTAATAGACATATAGCGTTTCAATGCATTATTGAAGCGTTCAGCGAGTGAAGGCGTTCCTTCACTATGGTGATTTTTTAATGCAAATGATGCACCGGCGATAAAGTTTTCTTTTTCATTTTTACCTAAGTGGACGAAGGTGTTAAATACATAGGTAAACAATTCTTTATCACTATTTTTTTGTTCTAATCGATTGATAAAATTATCAATTTTCAGTTTTTCTTCGGGTGAGAACGGAATATTATCAATCTTTTTATCACTTAAAGATGAAATAGGTGCGGATCTAGCTGCCATTTTTTGCTGAAAAGTGGCTTGCATTGAAGAAGAGGAATCCGCTGTTAATCGTGGTGTCGAAGTATTTAGGCTATTTATCGGGAGATCCATGTTCACCTCTAGTGGTATTAAGCAATTCGATAAATTGTTGGTAAGACGCTTTATGTTGCGCCAATACTTGGCAGCGGCTTGAAATAGATAAAATCTGCGGTAAGGAGTTTTTTGCCGCAACTGATGGTGAGAAATAACAAATTTCGTTATCAGCCTCTAACGCGATGGTATCGCAATTTGAATGAGTTTGAATTTTTACTTTAGAATATTGCTTATCTAGTAGAGGTTGTATTTCTACAGGAATATGCAACTGAATATTGTTGGCGTTTTCCTGCTGATGAAGAAAATAGTGAGCAATAATTTGTTTTAGTCTGATATCGCTAAACAGATCCACAAGTAATTTTTCCAGCTTGGCTTCGCTTTGGTTAACCTGCTTTTGAAAGGTTATCTCACTTTTATTCAATCCCTCAATAAAATCGGTTAATAATTGCTTGATTCCGTCGTTATAACCATGCTGGTAAGCAATTTGTTGGATAGTTTCTTTTTCTATTATTGCTTGCTGGTAATAATCATTGGCTCTTTTTTGAGCAAATTGAATAACCTTTTTTTCATATTTGGATGCATTTAGAACACGTTTTCTAATTAACACGTTTTCGAGTACGGTTTCTCTAACCGCGGATACGGGTTTTATTGTCTCTATTTCTACTGACATAATGGCATGTTTCTTCAATAATATTCCAAGGCAACATTGCCTTAGTGTGAGTGGTAATAAGCTTTTGAATATCCTGACTAAACATATACTTAGCGCGTTCAGTATATAAATAACCAAAGGGCGCTAAGTAGGATAAAACTTGTGCTGCACCTAATACAATTAATGTTTCTGGTTTATTGCAACCTAATATTTCATGGGAATTTAGTGGCTGATTAAAGTATTGCTCTAGGGTTTTACGATTAGCAAATTTCTCTGACCACGGTTGTGGGCCCATTTGTAGCAGCGCGCCTAAATGAACAGCAATGGTAGGTAGTTGCTTCCAATGTTGTAAAAGCAGCTTAGGCAACAATAACGTCTGGCCCTTTGGCAAAGGTAGTTGATATCGCTTAATTAGATACTGATTATGTTTTCCCTGTAATAGTGGGGGTAATAGATGATAATCCTCGCGACTAAACTCAGGGTGAAAATAATCACCAGGTGCGAGGATAATATCACCTTGATTAATCAGTAAGTTATTTAATGTCAGCATCAGAATGATTCTCAATGGCCATTGTGGTCACTTTTTTATTTGTTTGCTGTTTCCAAAGGAAACCGAATGTGCCAAGTAATAAAATAATCATACTTACAATAAGACCAAGATTGAGTGGGCTGATTAAATTTTGCGACTCGGACTTAATTTGATACTGTAATGGCGGTCGATTAACAATCACCACTGAAACATTATCATAAGTCGTTTCAGCAAAGCTGCTATTTAAAAACAGTTTAATTTTATTCATCATCATTTTCGGATCTTCATTCCCTGAATAAGTCACTAGGCTGGAGACTTTTTGTATCGGTTTTACCGTACCATTCCCATTTAATGGATAGCTAACATGCACCCTCGCGTTCACGACATCAGGAATCGATAATAGTGACTGTTCTAAACGTTGCTCTATTAACGATAATAAACGGGTACGCTCAGCCTGTGGGGATGCGACTAGCGAGTCGCCAGGAAAAGCTTGAATAATCTCAACTGGATCCTTTGAGGGGAGGTTATATTTTTGGAGTAAATCCACAGCAATGACAAAATTATCACTTGAAACACGAATAGTATCCCCATTTTTATTATCATGTTTACGGATTGCGTCGACGCCATGAGCCTGCAATATGGCGAGGACCTCATTGCTTTGTCTTTGGCTTAAGTTACTGAGTAATAATTGGTTATCACATCCCATTAATAAGCCAATAAACCCAATTAACAATAATTTTTTTAAAATATTCATGGTTTATTGGGCTTTTAATACAGTATCAATGGCTGAAACACTTTTATGGGTTAGCGTACTTATCATACTCATCGCTAAATTGTAATTACCCACTTTGTTTTGAATCTCAAGTAATTTTGCTGGGTTACTAACATCAATATTATTTGCCTGATTAATTAAGCTTGCTTTTTCATTACTAACAGCTGCGGTATATTCAGCAAATAATTGTTTTACTTTGTCTTCAAAGGAACCTGTAGGCGCTCTAATAATAGCTGTATCATCCTGAATAGTAGGGATCGCTGAAAATGATATTGGAGTGATCATATAATTTTCCTATAGAAATATAGCACTGCATCAACAGTGCTTTTATTAAAATTACACGTTACGAATAATGGCTTGAGCTGCATCTTTAATGGATTTCATTACGTTACTTTGTAATTGACGCGCCATATTATAGTTACCGCTTAATGCGGTGATTTTACCGAGGACTAAGGGGTTGTCCACTTCAACATTTGGGTTATTCAGTGTATCCTTCAATTCATCAGCAATAATTTTAGTGCGCTGACTAAGACCTGCTGAAGCTCGGTACATCATTCCCCATTTACTATCTTGGGTACCCGCGGTTTCGAAACTTGAGCCGTCCCATTCACCCGTGCTCGTAACTTTCCCATTGTTATCTGTTACACTTCCTATTCCTGATGCTATTCCTGATGCTGCCATAATAACTTCCTCTTTGATTACAATTAAAGTGATTTTAAATTAAATGTCCAATGGTTATTCCCTAATAAAATATAACCATCAGTGTTTGTGATAAAAGATTTTCCAGCTAATTCATTATTTGCTAATGAGATAGAGAAGCGAATTTGTCTTTCTCCCCATTGTTGATAAAATGAATTTGCAAAAGTAATTGCAGAGATAGTTTGTTTATCATTCAAGCTATCTTTAATAATAAATACTGTTTTATTATTCTCAGTGATTTTATGCCATTTTACATTGCTTTCTGTTAATCCTAGTTTGGATTTTTTTATTAATTCATCAATGTTGGTAACCTGTGAGGTGTAATTCGTGTAGCAGCTAAAGTAGCTAGATAATAACTTTTCAATAAAATCATTTTTTTTGTCTATATATTGATTTGATAGTGATTTTATGACGGGGGAACAAGGGTTACTGATATCAATTTTTAATAAGTCTGGGATTTCATCTGAAATTTTATTTTCTATTTCAACCTCTAGCTGATTTTTTACTTTAATAGAAAAGCTATTGCGAAACTTTGTTTTTAACAACTGCTGCATACTCCAATCATAGTCCCGTTGAGATTGAACTAAGATAAGCACTTTATTTTTATTATCCTTGGTTACAATCGCTTTTTGAGTGCTTCCGATAAGGATATTTTCGATAGCTTGCAGTTGTACATCTTTTTGTAATTGAGAATTTTTAGGAAAACAGAGATAGCCAACAAAAATAAGAGCGAATAATGATAGAGCAGCGAAGATTTTATTGTTGTGTGGCGATTTATTAAATTTATTAGAGGTCTTTTCTGCTTTAATAGGCTGATGTCGCTTATTTTCAGCGATTAATGATGGCTCCCAAGGTGTATCAATTTCTTTGAGAGAAAATGGAAATAGCTCTTTTAAAACAAGTTGTTGTAATTTAATTGGAATGATTTCACTACGGTTTTTTGCATGAAGATCAACTGCAATTTGACCATCATGGGAAATAATTGAAAAAGTGAAAGCCTCTTGATCACTCGGTATTGAGTAACCTGTAAAGCCTTCTTCTGTCACATTTGCTGTATAGGTTTTCTCTTCGCCAATCACAACTAAGTTGGCATTGAGTTTAATCAGTATTTCTTGATCACGCATTTCACCATTCATGATCTTCATAACATAAGTCTTATTATGGATATCTTTCACGCATATAATCTCTGTAAAAATAATTTAAGCTTATTTAACAGAATAAAAAAATAGCAGTCAGCTGAATTTATCTTATTCATTATGACTACAAGTTTTCTCATTAAAGTATGAAATAGTCTTTTTTATTCCTTTGTGTTTTGTGTGTGTATCTTTCAATCTGCTTTTGAAAAATCAATAGATAGGGTTTATTTATAATGGAAAAGAAAGATATTGCTGCGCTGTTAGAAAATGGAAATCTCTGTTTTTCTTTGCAGGACAAATTAGTTTTGGCAGTACCAAACGATAAAGCGGCGACTTTTTTTTATAAATCGCCATATTCAAATTTAAATATTTCATTCGATAAACAATCTATATTTATTGCTAATGATGAAGTGTTGCCGTGTGATGAAAATCCATATTGGTCTATTCACTCAATGGCATTGTCAGAGTTAATTGAAATTCTTGCCGTTATTGATACTGCTATGGGGCAGTCGTTTCTTTCGAAGAAAGAGACCTATAGTCCAAATGAACCGGTAACACAAGAGTTTATTTCATTGGATGAAGAGCTTTCTACCAATGTATCAATTAGAAATGTTGTTATTGATTTGGTAATTAAAATGCACCCACGATTTAACTGTTGGTGTAATGTTTTACGTAAATATGAAGCTTACGGAATGATGCGTTTTATTCTGGAAGCCGCACAGAGTGATAAAAATGCAAATATCAATCAACTTTGTGCACGTTATGGCGTATCAGCATCGTATTTTAGACAACTTTACCGAGAAAACTTTAATAAAACAGCAAAACGTAAAATTATGAGTGTCCGCATGGCGAACGCAATTTTACAGTTAATTGAGAGTGAAAGTTCAATTTTAGATGTTGGGTTAGAAGCGGGTTATTGTTCAGCCTCACATTTTACCAATGATCTTAAAAAAGAGTTGGGGTTAACCCCTTCAGAAATAAGACATCTTGGAGCAAATTTATATGAGCAGTAAGAGAAAGGGAGTGATGTTATTTACACTCCTTTTACTGAGTACCTACACTTATTCGGCTCAGTCTGAAGTCTTTATTGCACAGCCTGTAGCACAAGAAAAGAACCATGATACATTTGTTGCGAATAACATTGCCGTTGGTAAAGTGTTTGAAGTTGTTGCTGAACAGCTAAATAAACCGATTATTTTAAGTAAATTAGCCGCGCAGAAAAAAGTCACTGGTAATTTTAATCTCGCTAATGCCGATGAAATGTTCAAGGCGTTAACACGTCGCATTGCGTTGGTGTGGTATGACGATGGTGCGAGTATTTATGTTTATGATAATAGCGAAATGCGTAGTGCAATTATCCCAATGCACAATGTTAGTAGCGGCCAAATACTCAATTATATTCAACGCAATGGCATTTATGATGAACGTTTCCCCGTTCGTGCTCAAGGCGCAGACAGTTTATTGTTTGTTTCGGGCCCACCTTTATATGTGGAATTAATTAAAGCGGCGGCTCTTTATTTAGACAAACAAACTCAACAAGAAGAGCAAGTCAGCAGTGAAGTGGCGGTTATTTCATTAAAGCACGCGTCGGTGACGGATCGCAGTTATTCATTACGAGGTCAAAGTATTACTGTACCTGGTATGTTAACGGTGATTAGTACTTTATTTAAAGATAGCGGAAATACGGTTGAAGAGGTCGTCAATATTCAACCAGCCAAACTGAATACAACAGGTGATTCGATTGATGAATTGATGGATGCACCAATTGGTGAAAGTGAACTCCCACAAAAGAAAGTGATAGTGAACCGTTCATCAGGGAAAAATGCATTATCACTTGTGGCTCATCCAGATAGTAATAGCTTGATTGTTAAAGGTAGCGAAGAGCAAATTCGTTATGTTAAGCAACTCGTTAGAACCCTAGACGTTCGCCGTCGCCAAGTCGAATTATCATTATGGATAATTGATATAACACGTTCAGAGTTAGATAACTTGGGTGTTAACTGGGAGGTTGGAACATTTAAAACAGGTCGAGGGGCAGTTGCATTTAATCGCAGTACATTATCTAACAGCCAAGATTTTTTATTACAAATTGATGCATTAAGTAAAAAAGGAAATGGGCATATCGTATCGCGCCCGGTTTTGCTAACCCAAGAAAATATTCCGGCTTTATTCGATAACAACACCAGCTTCTATGCCAAGTTACAAGGTGAGCGTATTGCTACATTAGAACAAGTGACTTACGGAACCATGATCAGTGTGATGCCACGAATTTCAGCAGGTCATCAGGTTGAAATGGAAGTGAACATTGAGGATGGCGCACAAAGTCATGGTAGTGATGGCAAAGCGTCTAGCGTTGAAGGGCTCCCCTCTATTAACCGAACCAGTATTAATACTGTTGCCCGTATTGCGAAGGATAGCAGTTTACTTATCGGGGGTTATACTCGCGAACAATATATTGAAAATGAAAGTAAAATTCCTGGTCTTGGTGATATTCCTTTTGTTGGGGGCTTATTCAGCAGCTCGTCAGTTAACCAACAAAAAATGGTGCGATTATTTCTGATACAACCTCGTTTATTGGATGAAAATGAGGCTTGGGATGGGCGTCAGTTTTCCGAAAAAACACGTATTACTCAGCGTGATAGCCAGTTGCATGGCACGGTGCAATTTCTTAAACAATATATGAGTGACTCATGGCAATAACGCCTCTGAGCTATGGCAACCGTTTTTCGTTGGGAGTGCAAGATAAAAGCCGAGCCTCAACAAAAGCCAATACCGATGACAGCGAAGAGGTAACTCGTGGGCAAGGCGTCATTGATAGCAGCAGTGAATATGCCTCAATGGCGATGTTGGCGGCAAGTCATATTCGTCGGGGCAATTCGCGAAAAGACCCTGAAGAAGAGTGGATGCGTTTTGCAGAACGTATTTTAGATAATCATGCGGATGAAAAAGTCACGCGGATTGAAGGGGTGCTTAATAAGCAATTACTGAGCCCAAAGCAATTACGAGCGCTTTTATTACAGTTCTTTCCTGATCCCAGTGATTTATTAATGGCATTAGCGACATTAATTCACCGAGGAAGATTAAAAAAAGAGCAGATAGCACATCTTGATACGCTTCATGCGCAATTACTGAGTGAAGAAAATGCACGTAGTGCGCAAGCGGGGGCAAATGTTGCCTTATTAGCTAAAGCATTTGCGCAGAAATTGAAGCAAAGTGCCGGTAATTTACGTTCGATTTATCGTGAATTTATCAGTTATGACGGCCCTGTCATTTACCTGTATGAACAATGGGTTGAAGAGATGGCACTGCAAGAGCGCGAAAATATGATGCGTTATTTAGCTCGTGCATTAGCATGTGATTTGCAAGCCCTACCTCTCGGGGATGTGAATATTAGTGAGTTTGGTAATTTTTTTATTCGAGTCGGGCGATTACGGGAATTGCAATCTCTCGATTTTACCTTTAGTCAGAAATTCCTGATGTCAGCATTATTTCGCTATCAATTAGATATCAATAAACAGCCATTAGAAAAAGGCCTTAGCCAAATATTTATCAGTGGACTGCGTGGACAGGTGAATTTTGAAGAGAAGCTTATCGATTTTGTGAATAAAGAACTGCGAACAATGCATACGGAAATGCGAGGGAGATTTATACAATTATTATTATTGGCATTTTCAATTATTCCTACTGCGGTTTTTCCTTCTTTAGAAGCAAGGGATGAGTTATTGGAATTTTTAAAATTTCATATGAGTGACATCGTGGCACAAGAAAATATTAGAAAATAAATAGAGATAGGAAATAAATAGTTCCATGAAAAATATAACTGGATTTTTATTACAGATCCGCCAACGACCAGAGTTAATGGTATTAATTATCATGGTAATGGTAATTGCTATGTTAATTATTCCATTGCCAACAATTTTGGTCGATTTGTTAATTGGCCTAAATATTATGATTTCAGTACTGATTTTTATGAGCTCGTTTTATATTACTCGAGTACTGAACTTTCAATCATTTCCCTCTATTTTATTAATCAGTACCTTATTTAGATTAGCATTATCAATTAGTACCAGTCGCCTCATTTTATTAGAAGCGGATGCTGGGGACATTATTGCGACGTTTGGCGAATTTGTTATTCAAGATAACCTTGTCGTCGGAATGGTGGTGTTTGCCATTGTGACGATTGTGCAATTTATTGTTATTACAAAGGGCTCTGAGCGTATTGCAGAAGTCGCAGCTCGATTTTCTCTTGATGCCATGCCGGGTAAACAAATGAGTATTGATGCTGATTTACGTGCCGGGGTGATTGATGAAGCGACTGTTAAAGAGAAGCGTGCTGATCTGGAAAAAGAGAGTCAGTTATTTGGTTCATTTGATGGTGCGATGAAGTTTATCAAAGGGGATGCCATTGCGGGTATTGTCATTATCTTTGTCAATTTGATTGGTGGTATTTCTGTTGGTACTGCTCAGCAAGGTATGGATGTCTCTACAGCATTAAATACTTTTTCCTTACTTACAATTGGTGATGGATTAGTTGCACAAATTCCTGCGCTGCTGATTTCTATTAGCGCCGGTTTTATTGTGACTCGAGTTGGGGGGAATGATAAGAACCTTGGTGAGAATATTGTTTCTGAGCTATTTGCACATGACTTTACAATATTAATTACGGCACTGATTATCCTTTTTATGGGGTTCTTACCCGGTTTTCCAACGACGATTTTTCTCTTCCTTTCTGCATTGTTGTTTGGATTATTTGCGATACGCTTTCTAAAAGGGCGTAAGAAAAAAATCAATGAAAAGCAGCAAGAAACTGAAAGTATTCATCCTGATGTGATGGAAGGGGAAACTCAGCGGGCGAATCAACAGATTGAAGAAGAGTATATCCCCGAAACGTTACCGATTATTATTTCAGTCAATCAAAATTATAAGCTGCATTTAGAAGAAAATAATTTTTTAGCTCGAATGAAAAAGGATGTGTTTATTCGCTATGGATATCGTATTCCAGATATAGCGATTAACTACTCCCCTATTGTCCCAGAGAATAAAATTATTGTGTTAATTAATGAGGTCAAAGCGGGTGAGTATGATATTTATTTTCACGGTTATCGTTTATTAACCCAGACTGAAGAGTTAGGCCACCTTGGAATTGAACTAACGCAATATACCGATGAATATGGTGCAACAAGTCTTTGGCTTTCCGAGTCAGATAAAGAAAATATCGAGCAGTTAGGGTTATATGTTCGCGATGATATTGCTGAAGTTATTGATTGTGTCAGTACCTTAATGCTGCGACATATTAATGAATTTTTCGGTATTCAAGAAACTAAAAATTTACTGGATGATCTTGACAGAAAATACCCTGAATTACTGAAAGAATGTTATCGCCACGCGACGGTGCAAAAAGTGACAGAAGTTTTCCAACGTTTACTAATGGAAAAAATCTCGGTACGCAATATGAAACTAATTATTGAAACCTTAGTGCAGTGGGTGCCCAAAGAAAAAGATAGTCTGATGTTGGTTGAGCATATTCGTAGCGGCATGGCACGTTATATTTCAGCAAGATTTGCAGTGGAAGGTCGCTTAAATGTATTGATGATTAATTCAGCTATCGAAGACACTATTCGTCAAGGTATTCGCCAATCCTCGGGGGGAGTGTATTTACATCTTGAGCCAGAGACCAGTAATCAGTTGATCCAAGCTGCGGAATTAGCATTAGAAAACAGTTATTTATCTGTAAGGGACGTGAATGTGTTGGTTCCTGTGGATATTCGTCGTTTTGTGAAAAAAATCTTAGAAGGCCGTTTCCCTGAATTGGAAGTGCTGTCCTTTAATGAGGTTTCAGAAACGGTGAAAGTTAACGTAATTAAAACCATCTAATTAATAGAGATAAACCAAAGAGGGAGTTAAAAATGAAATATCGTTTTATCGAAACATTAAATAAATATTTAAATAGCATGGGACGTAGTGATTTAATTAATTCACAATTAGATTGTCATTCAAATATTCAACTAGAGATGAATGACTCTCCTGCAATTAATATTGATCTGTCAACGGATGATATTATTATTTGGTGCAATTTAACACACTGTAATTATAGCCGATTAGATTCTGTGAGTGGTTTGTTATTAAAATCTATTATTGAATATCCACCACGTAATTTTCAACCTGGTCAACCTGCTTTAAATTTAGTTGATGATATGTTGATTATCTCTGCGGTATTAAAACAATCCGCACTAGAGGATATATCCCTTTTCTCGGATAGTTTTGAGGAATTTTTCGAACGTGCTAATGAATTACGTGAACAATTATCCGCTTAAATGATGAAATTTTTTGATCTCTGCGCACACCCTACGTGCATTCATGGATGCTTAATCGAAGCACCACTAAAGGGCGTCTTTATTGGCGAAATTTGTTTTCTTGAACGGTCAATTTCAAACCCTGAAATTATTGCGAAAGCGCAAGTCGTTGGCTTTAAGGAGGGGTTAACGGTATTAAGTTTAATTGGGCGTACACAAGGTTTGACCCGTGAAGTGGTTATTCGACCGAGTGGCTATCCATTTGTATTTCCAGTGGGGGAGCATCTGGCCGGAAAAATCTTTGACGCATCAGGTGAGCAAGCGGGTTTATTGACCGACAGTATTGCAGAAGTGACAAATTTAGAGAGTCGCTTACAACGCATTGATAATAAACCCGTTAGTGTGACGCAAAGACGACCGATCAGCGAACCTATGTTTACTGGTGTACGTGCAATTGATGGCTTATTGACCTGTGGATTAGGGCAACGGGTGGGTATTTTTGCGGCGGCAGGGAGCGGAAAAACGTCACTCATGAATATGATCATTAACCATGCCCATGCGGATATCCATGTTGTGGCTTTAATTGGTGAGCGTGGGCGAGAAGTTATTGAATTTATAGAAGAACTAAAATCTTCTCCTCATGCGGCACAAACGATCCTTGTGTATGCCACATCCGATAGCCCGCCAATAGAACGGTGTAACGCGGCATTATTAGCGACCACTATTGCGGAATATTATCGCGATAACGGTCGTCATGTTTTGTTATATATCGACTCGATGACGCGCTATGCAAGGGCCTTGCGTGATGTGGCGTTAGCGACAGGTGAGTTACCCGCAAGACGAGGCTATCCTGCTTCTGTGTTCGAACAACTTCCCTTGTTATTAGAGCGGCCCGGCCGTCTTCAACAAGGTTCAATCACCGCTTTTTATACGGTATTGCTTGAAAGTGAAGATGAGTCTGACCCGATAGGCGATGAGATTCGTTCCATACTTGATGGGCATATTTATCTTAGTCATACATTGGCGGGGCGCGGTCATTACCCTGCAATTGATATTCTGCGCAGTATTAGCCGTGTATTTCCAAAAGTCACTTCTTCTGAGCATGGAAAAGCCGCAACTGAGGTGCGTGAAATGCTCGGGAAACTCGAACAACTTCAACTGTATTTGGACTTAGGTGAATACCGTGAAGGGGAAAATAAGGATAACGATAGAGCATTAAATAAGCAGGCTGATATAGAGATGTTCCTAAGGCAAGGGATGGCGCAGCCAAGTAACTTTGGGGATATGTTAAAACAACTCACCCAGCTAACATCATGAGCATCAAGGACTTATTGCTCCTCACTGAGCGCCGCTTAGATAAAACACAGCAAGAACAAGGGCGACTAAATTTAGCGATTTCAGCGCTTAAACAAAAATCAGCCGATATGAAAGCGCGGATCAAAATTCTGACCGCGCAAGTTGTTGTGTATGAAAAGTCTCAAGAACTCAAACCGATAGCATTTTGGGAACGCCAGCGCTTAAAAGCGGCGGTACTGGCTGAAATAGCCCAATACGAATATCAAATTGATAGCATTTTAATGGAAATAGAAAAATACCAAGAACTGGCTGAAAAAATGAAAGCACAGGCATTTTTGTTGCATCAAAAGTGCGAGAAATTCCAAAAATATCTTAAACAGCAACGTATTAAACGATGTTTAAAATTAGAGCGTCAGCAGCAAAATGAAATAGAGGAGTTATTTGTCCATGTCAGCAATTAAATCATGTTCAAATGAAAATGTGATAAGTGGCGTTACTGAAGGCATCGAAACAGCGGTTAAGCCGATAGGTTGCTTTGGTCAGCTAGGTAAAATCAATGAAAAAGGATTAATCCATCAACAGCTTGCCAAGAAGATTATGAAAGGATTAGAACCGGCAGTGGCATTGAAACCTGTTTGTAGCTCAGCAATAGCTCAGGATAGAAAGCATACAGAATTTATGGCAATACCCACGTTGGAACAAGTTGATTATCAAGTCTTTATTCCTTCATTAGAGCACAAGAAAGTACAGGTTGAACCTGAACAACAAGTGGTGCTTTGCCCATTAGATCACAAAAATGAGCAGATTGAGCTTGAGCAGCAAGTTGATATTGAAGAGGAACTAAGAAGCGATCATGTAGATACCATGCCATTAGATGATAGGTTACTTGATGATGAGATCCCCCTAATTAATATGAGCGGCTTGCCACTTATCCCTTTTAGGGAGAATGAGACGATTCAGCATTCTAATCATCTCATCAGCCAATTAACCCCATCCGAACACTGGGAATCGACAGCTTCGGTGTTAAATGTACAAGAAAATCAAGATGGCACTAATGGGGAGTTATTCGATACCCCCCCAAAAAATGCACCTTCTTCCCGTCTTATGGCTGAATTACCGCCACGTCAGTTGGCACGTTCACCGTTATTTCAAGCGGGTAGCTCGGTTGTTTTAGGAAAAAATAATCCATCACAACTCACACAACCGGTATTTGTTCCACAGGTTCAAATCAATACAGGATCTGTTTTACATGACTTACCCGCGGAGAATGGTATAGAGGCAACTGTAATAGGATATTCAGATAGCACAGAGCCACGCTCTGCAATTGGGTATTCAGATAGTCCTGAGCCACGGTCTGTAGTCGGATATTCAGACACGGCTGAGTCACACTCACTAATGACTTCCGAGCGTTTTTTGCAAAATCTGGCGAAAATTGAGAAAAACCAACCCGTTTTGCAAGAGATAACTGATATTGAGCACGCTAATATTACCCAAAATAATCGAGTGCCTATGGAAATCGGTGTGATGACTCAAACGTCGCCCCAAGTACCAACAACAATACAGGAATCGACATCGATATCCCATCAGGTTGAAAAATGGATTGAACACAGTGCTGCAATTGAGAATGCGCAGTTGAATGAAAATAAGCCACGAACGTTAACCTATACATTCCAACAATGGAAAAATACCCCATCGGTGACGTTTGAATTGGCGACGAAAACGGATGTTATTGCAACGACATATAGCCAAGAAGTGCAGCAGATATTACAAGATAACAAACACTTGTTGCATGGTGAAAAGAGTGTTTATTTTCGCCATGATCAAGGGCAAGAGCACGGGCGGCAGCATAGTCGGCAGCAGGAACAACATCAGCAAGAAGAAGAGTAAATATGTTGAACATTCGACGAGTTAGTTTGCGAGAAAAACAGCTAAAAACATGGCAACAACAATACCAAGTCGATGTTGTGAGCCAAAATACCCCCGCAGATCAACGTTATTTTTCTGTTTATTTACAAAATGAAACGCAAAATACGCATGTTTTGGTGCACGCTGAGCGTTGGTGTCGATACCGTTGGCCTGATTTAACGCACTACGCATGGGCAGCATTAGATGACAAAACCTTATGTGACATGTTCATTTTTGAAAATAGTGATAAACGTTTTTTTGATAAGCAGTTTAGTTGCTACTCAGTGGAGATGATCAATAACGCTGATACGGAAAAATTTGGTTTATTAGCGAAAGAAGACTCCCTTGGTGATGCTATGTTGCTTGGTCCTATTGCAGGACTGACCGCGAGAAAGCCCATATCCAAACAATTTGAAAACCTCTTAGTGCCTGCGGATTGGGTTTTAGGTGATAGCTATATTAGTCTCTCATTATTGCGCTCATTATCTTTAGGTGATGCACTATATATTCAGAAATTACAATTACATATGTTGATTGGTGGGCGTGTATTTGCTCGGTTTCAAAAACAAGAAGAAGGCTTATTTATGATTGAAGAAATATTACAACCAGAAGACACTGCTGATTTACCGTTGAGTGAAGATTATCAAGATGAAATTGAGCGTCCATTTAATTTAGATGAGATGAGTATTAAATTAACCTTTGTGTTAGGTCATAGCGATATTGCTATTTCAGAAATAGATAATATACAACCCGGCTCTATTTACTCTATTGGTAAAAATAAAGAACGCGAAGTAAAAGTTTATGCTAATAAGCAGCTCGTAGCAGAAGGTGAGCTTATTTATTTGGGTGATAATGAAGAATTAGGTTTAGAGATCACACGCATAATTAGCCTAGGTGATAAAAGGGTTTAATATGCCAACGGTTCCACAAGAAATTCCATTATTAGCGATCATTGCATTTTCGACATTACTTCCTTTTATTATTGCAGCAGGAACATGTTATTTAAAAATATCCATTGTGTTAGTTATGGTGCGTAATGCAATTGGGGTACAGCAAGTACCTTCTACCATGGCATTAAATGCGATTGCGTTATTATTATCTATTTTTGTGATGATGCCCGTATTGCAGGATATGAATAACTATATGCGTCAAGAAGGTGTTGATTTTAGTCGTGTGGAATCAATAGATAACTTCGTTGATGATGGACTGGGGCGTTATAAAACCTACTTGCAGAAGTATTCAGATCCACAACTAGTCACCTTTTTTGAATCTATTCAACAAGGACGTAGTGAAGAGGAAATTAGTACAGACTCGGCAGCGCCGACACTATTTTCTTTATTACCTGCTTATGCATTAAGTGAAATTAAATCGGCATTTGAAATCGGTTTTTATATTTATCTACCGTTTGTTGTTATCGATTTAGTGATATCCAGTATTTTACTCGCACTCGGTATGATGATGATGAGTCCAGTGACGATTTCTGTGCCTGTAAAATTGATTTTATTTGTTGCTATTGATGGATGGACATTAATCTCTAAAGGGTTAGTGATGCAATATTTTGAACTAGCACAGCACTGACGTGGAATATTGGTATGGATCAGATTGTATATATCAGTAATAAAGCGATGTTATTAATTGTTATTTTATCAGCTATTCCGGTTATTGTGGCGACAGTCGTTGGGTTATTAGTCGGGCTGATACAAACGGTAACTCAATTGCAGGAACAAACATTACCTTTTGGGATTAAATTATTAGCTGTATTTGGTTCATTATTTATGATCTCAGGTTGGCTGGCTGACAAAGTGATTAACTACGCCATTGAAGCTATTACCGCAGCAATTCCAGCGGTAGGGTTATTCTAATGAGTCAAGAGTTAGTCTCACTTGCTTCCTATTTGTTTTTTTTGTTTCAACAAGGGTTGATAAAGTTGTCGCTGGCATGGTTGAGAATAGCCCCTGTGATGTTTTTTCTGCCTTTTTTTAGCAATAAATTATTAAATGGCGGAATTATAAAAAATTGTGTTGTTATCTATATTGCTTTGGGGCTATGGCCATTTTTGGCTGGAGCAGATATACAATGGGAGAAAATCGGGTTAGCTGAAATATTTGTGTATGAAATTGTTATCGGGTTAGTTTTAGCTTTTATTCTAGGCTTACCTTTTATGATAGCCAATATTATTGGGGAATTAATCGATACCCAACGCGGTGAAACCATCAGCAGTATTGTTGATCCTGCAAGTGGAACCGAATCATCGGAACTTGCTGTATTTTTAAGTTATATCGTTTGTATGGTATTTTTAGCGCAAGGGGGGATGTATCAACTCTCTAGCATTTTTGCACAAAGTTACCATCTATTACCTGTAGGGCACGGATTTTCCTCTTTTAATAGCTTACCGTTGGGGGAATGGCTAAATAGTTTGGTATTGAAAGGCGCTATTTTAGCGGCACCAATTATTGTGACCTTATTTATTACTGAAGTTGCACTTGGGTTATATTCTCGATTTTGCCCACAGATAAATGCATTTTCATTATCATTGGCAATAAAGTCAATTATTGCATTTATTGTGTTTTTACTTTATTTCCAAAATGAAGTCCCCGATATACTTGTGAATATGATTTCATTATCCCCGTTAAATGATGTTTTTTTTCCTAACTCATCATAGCTAATCGGAAGTCTATGGCAGAAAAAGGGCGGAAATAAATGGCAGAAAAAACAGAAAAACCTACCGACAAAAAAATAAAAGATTCAGCAAAAAAAGGCCAAGGTTATAAAAGCAAAGATTCGGTAGCTGCAATTGTACTTGTTGTGAGTGCTTTTATTTTTGACGGAGTGACAAGTTTAGAGGATTTAGCAATACTGATGAAAAAGATATTGTTATCTCCGTCTGATATCAATATAGATACGTTAATTTGGGAATTTTTTATTATTTTTCTTGGTATTTTATTGCCTATTTTATGTGCGTGTTTTTTGGCAGGAACAATAATCTCCCTATTACAAAGCCGATTTAGATTAGCAACAGAAGCAATAAAACTTGATTTTACTAAACTAAATCCAATTGCAGGATTGAAAAAGATATTTTCTTTAAATTCGCTAAAAGAGCTTGTAAAAGCATTTTTGTATTTGATTGTATTTGCTATTTCTACGATGGTCTTTTTTTATCTTTGGCGACACGAAATTTTTATGCTGTATCGCACAATGTTAGATGGGATGATCCACCAATGGGCGAGTTTATCGACCACGTTCATTATCGTGTTTCTTGCCGTTGCATTGCTGATTATTGTTGTCGATATGATCACAGAATTTTTCTTGTTTATTAAAAACTTAAAAATGGAAAAGCAAGAGGTTAAAAAAGAGCATAAAGACAACGAGGGGGATCCCCATATAAAAAGCGCACGTAAAAGTTTACATCGGGAGTTGCTGTCAGAGGAGGTCAAAACGAATGTGCGTAACTCAACGTTTGTTATGGCGAATCCTACGCATATTGCGATTTTAATTTATTATGATCCAGACATTGCGCCATTACCTTTTTTATTTTCTAAAAGCCGAGGAACTCTGGCAAAGGCAATAATTAAATATGCTGAACAGCAAGGTGTTCCTGTTATTCGAGATATTCCATTAGCCCGTAAGATTTGGCGTTCATATAAAAAAGATAGCTTTATTGATGAGGTGGGCTTGGAAGAAATTATGCAGATTTTGTCTTGGTTAATTCAAGTTGAATTAGTTCAGATGGGCGTTGATGTCGATGACGTATTAGGGAAATTAGCCAGAAAATAGAAGGCTAATTTATAACGTTTTATAAATAATAAATAACGATCAATAGAATAAATCGTTTTTTTAAAGCCGGTAAAAAGTGAGTTGATTATGATACGGGTATAAACTCGAGTCATATATTAAATATTAATGCAAAGGTAAATATATGAATGATACTCAATATAATGAAATAAAAAAAATTGATATGGAAGAATTACTGGGGAATATTACAACAGCACTGATGGATGGGGCTACGTATAAAGATATCCACGGTATTCCACAAAGCACAATGGATGGCATTTATTCTTATGCCTATGAATTTTATCAACAAGGTAAATTAAAGGAAGCCGAAACGTTCTTTCGTTTTTTAAGCATCTATGATTTTTATAATACGGATTATGTGATGGGGCTTGCTGCTGTTTACCAATTAATGAAACGTTATGATAAAGCGACAGAGTTATATGCCTTAGCCTTCGTTCTTGCAAAAAATGATTACAGGCCATTATTTCATGCGGGTCAATGCAATCTAATGATGAAAAAAAGCAGTGCGGCACTGCACTGTTTTGAAAGTGTTTTAGAAAGTAGTGAGGATATTGATTTGCAAAAAAGGTCACAGGCTTATTTGACGGTATTAAAGAAAAATATTGAGCCTTCAGGATCAGTAAATACTTAAAGAGGTATAAATATGGTCGACATTTCAAATAGTTCGAAAATTGAAAATCAGGAACGCATAAAAAATATTCATACCTATTTGCAGGCGGGTAACCCATTAGCAATGAGTGAAGATATCGCAAAGTCGGTTCTCGCTTTAGAAGAAGCCTGTGGAGAGCTAACGTCAACAGAGCAAATGAAGCAAGCTCGAGCTAAGCGCTCACCGACCTTGAATCCGCCTAAAGCGATGCTAATGATGGCAAAAACCACTCAAGGTGAAAAGTCATTTAATGCAAATGCGTTGTTAATTGAAACCTTTTCGACAATACGCCAATTACTCCATGAAGGGAATATCGGTGAACTAAGTAACCGCTTACAACTGCTCAATATGGAATCAGAGTCATTACGCAACCAAGGTAATGCACTTTTAGATATGTTTAAGAAAAATACAGAAAAACTGGGGGAGTTTAAGGAAAAGTTAGCTTCACAACAAGGTGAAGATGCACGACTGCGCGTTAAACTTGACGAGTTAAATCATCAATTAGACACCTTCCAAAAACCGATTGAACAAAATGAGATTCAGCAGCAGTCGATTCATGAAAAATTAAAGGAAGTTGATGACTTAATGACTCTGCTTCCCTCTCCTGCAACTACCCAAGAAGAGCAGGATGCGGAAACTAAATTATTGGAAACAAAAAATATTTTAACTTCGCAATTAGACCAATTAACAACTGAAAACAAGACTTTATTATCAAATAGACAAACAGTCAGCCATCAGATTGCTGATGTTAGCCAACAAATTTCGTTACTCAATGCAGAAATACTGAAAACGTCTGATTTAGCTGTTGAACAAGCGAAAATGGCTCAAACTGATAGTGACAATTTAAATACTTTTATTGAATCGGCTCCCCGTAGAACAGATATTGACGGCGAAAAATGGGAGAACACGCTAGCACTGTTAACGATGTTAACGGCGCAGCTTAAAAAAGCGATGGGTGAAGATTCGATTCGCAATATGAAAGAGCAAGAAGAGGTGATGCTGAAAATCAACGAAGCCTCTCGTAAAGATTCAGATAAGAAGGCAAAGGAAGCGGCAGAATCAGAACGTAAAGCCGCTGAGTCTAATAAAGCGGCATCATGTGCCAGCAAAATTTTTAGCTATGTCTTACTTGCCGTTTCCGTGATTGCCACGGTGGCATCTTTTGGGACTGCGGCACCATTAACCCTCGCCATCGCCGCAATTGGTATTGCCATGTCAGTGGCTGATATCGTGCTAGAGGAGACGGGACATGGCAGTTTAATGCAAATGCTGGCAAACGAAATTTCTTCTGCCGTGACGGATATGCTGATTAGTTTTGGTGTGGATGAAGATAAAGCGAAACAGATTGGCAGCATTGTTGGCATGATTGTCGCCGCCATCGCTTTTTTAGCGATTTCATTACTTTCTATGGGATCAATGGTTAAAAACCTCGTTAACACCGTCAAAAATGCCGCCAAATTATTACTTAAAAATGTAGGTGCTCTGTTAAAAAATACCATTAAATCAATGCCCAAAAGCCTAATGAATGCATTAGGTAATATTGCGACTAAAACAGCAAAAGTGAGTGATTCGGTGGCGGATACTGCGGATAGTGCGGTGAAGTTATCAAAATTAGCCAAGTTGTCAGATAAGTTTGATGATGCACAGCACATCGTTAAAGCCGTTAGCCAAAGCGCAAATAAGCTAGATAAAACGTCCGATCTGGTCTCTATTGGCGGGCAAATGGTGAAAGTGAGTGATTCGGTGGCGGATACTGCGGATAGTGCGGTGAAGTTATCAAAATTAGCCAAGTTGTCAGATAAGTTTGATGAAGCACAACACATCGTTAAAGCCATTAGCCAAAGCGCAAATAAGCTAGATAAAACGTCCGAGCTGGTCTCTATTGGCGGGCAACTGGTGAAAGTGAGTGATTCGGTGGCGGATAGTGCGAATAGTGCGGTGAAGCTAACTAAATTAACTAAGCTTGCGGACAAATTTGATGATGTAAAAGGGGTTTCCAAGTCGATTAGCCAAACCACCAACAAATTGGATGATGTATCAGATACTGTTTCATCAACGGAAAAACTCACCCAGGGCGTCAAAAATCAAAGTGTGACGATGGCGCGTGTTGAAGTGGGGATGAAAGCAACGGGGGCAGGGGTAACAGTTGCAAATGCCGCGACAACGGGAGGTCTTCGTTTGAACTCAGCGGCACATATGCGTGATATGAAAGAGATGTTAGCCGGAATGATGCTAAATAATGAAACCATCCAGTCATTAACTGAGCTGCTTAATTCACTGATTAAAGCCATGTCAAAAAACAGTGAGCAATTTGATGAAATGTTCATGGGCATGATGACGTCGCTAAAACAATCAGGTGATAACAAAGTCGAAATGTTAAAAACGGCTCGATTTGCATAAATTACAAGGAAAACAAATGGATATTACAAATTCTAAATCACAAGTTGCTATCAGCAATAGCCTTGGATTAACGCATCTACAAGCCACGCAAGAAGGGAAAACGCCATCGACGACTGAGAGTTGCAAAGAAATCAGTTTACAGAATGTTTCTCCAATTGACATTGAATTTAACACGGAAAAACCCGTTTTAAAATTGGCGACTAAAGAGGTTGATAATGAGCAATTATCCAGTGTACTAAGCCAATTCGCGTTATCAAACCAGCCGCTTCCTGTACCGGTTTTTGATGAAAATAAAGCAGTTCTTGAGAAGGTTTTTCAACATGTGACACCAGTAGATGTCGCGGAAATTAAACAACTACCACAAATTGTGAGTGCTATCTATAAAGAGGTACTCAATAATCAGGTTATGGTTGCTGAGGGAACTAACGAGGTTAAATCCGTTAATCAGGTAAAATCTAGCCAATTTGTCGGTATTGTAAGTAGCGATATTCTGCTGGAGCTGGCTAAGATCATCCGCAGCGTACTGAGTGAAGTGGCTATTTCAGATCGAAAAATTAGCGCAGAATTCTTAATGCTCAACGCTCGGATGGTGAAAGCTGCGGCAGAGTCGACCATTAATGAAGGTAAAAAAATGATGATTGGCGCATTAGCGAGCTTTTGTGTCTCAATGGCCTTCACTATGGTGGGCACTGGGTTCCAATTAAAATCACTTCGAACTCAAAATCAGTCAATTAAAAATAATTTAGTTAAAGCTAATCAAAATAATGCAGTTGCTGATCGTTTAAGCGAATTAAACAAAAGTAGTTCATTAGCCAAAAGCAGTTCATTGAATTTAAAAGGTAAAGATGGTCAAGGGATAGACATGGTTGATAGCCCAAGTGCCTCTCAGCAAGCCACGGCAAGTCAACGTACAACAGAAGCGGCTCAACGCACTAAGAAGCTTAGCCAAGTGGAATATCAAAAACATGACCAAGTCATGAATAGCGAGCGAACAAAAAGCAGTATTGCGGAACAAAGTGCCCGTTTAGCAGATAATGCAGGTCAAATGGCGACATCGGTGAATCAAATTGAAGTCAAAAAAGAAGAAGCCAATAAGATGCAAGAGCAATCTACCGCAGATATTGCACGCACCGTTTCGGGGGAAAAAGATAAGCAAATTGACAAAGATAAAGATCTGGTTAAACAGATGAATGAACATTTGCGTGAGATTCGAGAAGGTCAATTAAGAACTTTCCAAAGTGTTGTAAGGGGATAGTGATGGAAATTGTATCACAGAGAAATTATGCCAATACGATACCCGTGAATATGACAGGAAAAACGATAGAAGGTCATCGTTCCCAGGTTAGTGAAAATATTCATACGGATATATTGGTAGACCCTTATGAGCAAAGCATTCAGTTTGCTAAAGACCTTGGGCTCTCCTTTAGCCCAACGACCTTTCGAGAAGACGCTGTAACGAGTAACCTCGATAAAATTAAAGCGCAAATGCAAGCTGCTAAACGTGATCTAAACTATACCAATGATTTAGTTAACGGTTTGCGCACTAAAAGAAGTACCACGAAAATTAACCATGTGGATGGACGCCCACATATTGAAGGAACGAAAAAACTTATCGAAAACATTCATACAGGGTATCAAAAACAGTACGGTGAAATAATAAAAAAGGCAACGGAGTATATGCAAGATGTCAATACTGCCTTGGGAAAAATGAGTCAACACATTGAGCCAGGGAAAGATGGAAAAGTTCAATATAATAAAAGAAACTTTTTAGATGGATTGAATAGAAGTTTTGAAAAATATTCAACTTATTGTGCAGGCCGGAATTATAATCAAAATGATAAGCATATTATTAATAGCTTTTATGGGGGGTGGTCTCCCTCAGAACAGAGTACTAAACCAATTGCCAGCCTTGAATACAATAAGTCTGCATTACAATTTTGGGAGAAAAAATTAGGGAGACAAGGTTTTTTTGTCAAAAGAGATGGCAATACCATTAATATATATCCTGATTTAAAACCTATTAGTGAAATATTCTCTGCATCGGCTGCAATTGATACTGAATGGTGGGGAGGAGATATTATGGCACAACAATTTCAAAGCTTACAAACAGCTATTGATAGCCAAAAAAACACGGTAAACAACAGTGTGTCTAGGTTATTAGAAAATTTCCGTCAAGATAACAGCCATTTTGAAACATTAGTTCAGTTATTAATCCAATTAATTAAAGATTTAAATCAGAATAACAATTCCTTAGTTAATATGTAATTGGATATTAATAAATAAAAATTGAATCATAAATTATTGTGAGGGTGTTTTATGCCTATAAATGCGATCAGTTCTAAAACAGTTGAAATGCCTCGGGCGATATCTACTAATGGAGCAGTAAATAAAGGTTTATCGATATCGTCTAATATTTCTTCCATTCATTCTTCGGGTATAGAAGAACAGTTACCGTTGAATTCAGCCAAAAATGTGAGTATGAGTACTCCATCAATGTCAAAAGATGATTTACATCGTTTAAATAATCAAAAACAGGCGGATAAAATTGCTGACCTATTAGGCTCTAATATTACTGCAGATATGGTTAAGACGGCATTAAACTTCGGGGGAATAGGAGATATACATCAACAAGCCATGAATTACCGACCAGAAAGTAGTTTAATTGTTTTAACATTACTCGCGCCACACGAAAGGGCAAATGGGTTATTAGAAGCCGCCACAAAAATGGTTCAAGACGTGAACCAAACAAGCAATATTAATCATAAAGCAATTCTAAAAAATTCATTAGAGCAATTCGATAAAAAGATCCAGCAATCTTTATCAGGTATTAAAGGTGATGCTTTTTCAATTATGGAGGAAAGGTTTAATGAGATTTATATTAAACCTGAATTTGAAAATATTTTAAAACCTTACTTACCACCAAATACGATAAAACAACTTTCTATGGATGATTGTTTACTTTCTCTGGAAAATAAACAAAAACAAGCAGAAATTTCAGTTTTAAATAACGCTTATCACCAAGAGGGAAATGCTCTATCTGTTGATAAAGCGCACTATATGCATAGCATGTTCAACATATTGGAGGAAAGATTAGAAATTGTTAAAACGTTAAAAACGACGGTGAATTGGCAAGAGCATTCGTTACCCTCTGGATTAGAAAATCCACCTTTACAGGTAGCGGATGAGGTTGATAGCGCTGCGACCTTACCGCAACCTGCGACAGAACTACAACACCATATATTAGGCAGTTATAATACAACAAATAACTACTATTTTAGCTCTCCACTCAGTGACAATATCACTAAGATTAGTACTCAAAATCCTGAAGTAACTCACACATTACCAGAAGAGGATAAGACAACCAAGAAAAGTGAAGAGCCGATATTACCGCCTGTTAGACATCAATTTATCGCAAAACTACCTCGCGCCATACTAAGCCAGCCTGAGAAAGAACCGGAAGTAGATTACGCATTACCGAAAGAGGATAGCTCTATTTTCCAGAGTAAGGGCTTCGTTGCGAGTACGTTACGTGGCACTCAAGTTGCGACGGCAAAAGTGGTCTCAAAGAGCCAATCAGCCAAGCAGGATGCCATACAGTCGTTTTTACCTAAAAATGGTCACCTTTTAGGGAGCTACTTAAAGAGTGGTGAAGTGCCGAGCCGAGTCACATTATCAACAGAGGGGGCATTAACCCGTAACCAATCGGATAAAGAAATATATCGTGGTGAACGCGAAGGGGAAAAACAGGTGATCGATATGTCTTCTCATCTGCCTAATTTAGCGCGCCCTGTAACATTAACCGAAAAAGGGGCATTAACCCGTGATCAAAGCCGAAAAGAGGCGTATACCAGACAAGGGTAAGGGATAATCATGGCAACCATATCAGCAGAAAAACACTGGATTTGGCTAGAAAGCCAAATTCAGCAAATTCGTACCTACTCAGGCATTGCGAATGATTTTACTTTGGATTCGGCATTGATCTCGGATGTACATATTGATTCACTTGAAATGTTGGAGCTTATCACCGCAATTGAGCAATATACGGGGGGCCCTATCCAAGATGAAATTTGGATGAAATGGCATTATCTACGGGATATTGTCAGTTATCTAGAGGCTGCTTGTCTTTGATGGTCAATTTTTATTCGAATTAAAGCCATGTTAGGCAAGGGGAGAGGTTCGCCGCCAAGTAAACTCGGCAAACCTCTCAACGCAGTATTAAATGAGGAAAACCTGTCCTTAATCCTTTTGATATATAGAAAGCCGTGAGTCATTGATAGCGGCTTTTTGTTTCCCGTCGGGTCACCATAAAACGATGAGTCGATGAACTAGTTATTCAGAATGTTAATAAACAAACATAAAATTAATTCTTTAAATTGTATTTAATTTGAGTTTAGTGGCATTTATATCAATGAACTAATCTTTAAATTAACTATTTTTTATAAAATAAAATTAACATTAATTTTTCATGTCATGAAATCGATCACAAAATAAATGATTCATTAAATGTAATGTTCGAAATATTGATTCCATATTTAGAGGCTGAAATGGACAGTATTTCGAATCGCTATCAATTTATACAAAAAGTTGCCGTTGACGCAGGCAAACTCGCAGTCGCTTATTATCATCAACGTGACCAACTGAATATTGAGAAAAAGCACGGGGACGGACAAGACCTTGTGACCGTGGCGGATAAAAAGACAGAAGATTTTATTCGAGAGCAAATTAATCAGCATTTCCCTGATGATGCTATTTTTGGTGAAGAAAGTGGCTTCTCTCAAGGAGCGTCGGGCTATACATGGGTAGTCGACCCCATTGATGGAACCAGCGCGTTTATTTTCGGTTTGGCTTCATGGTGTGTCTCTATCGCGTTACTTGATAAGCAAAAAAACACCGTCATTGCTGCCGTTTATGATGCAGTACATAACGAATTATTCCATGCCATGAAGGATCATGGAACCTACCTAAATAATACGTCAGTGAAGGTAAATCCAGTGAGCTCACTAAACGCAGGGTTACTTGGCGTTGGTATTTCAACTCGCATGCCACCTGAAACTATTATTCCATTTTTAGATAAATTACTTCACGCTAATGGTATGTTCGTCCGCAATGGTTCCGCAGCATTGATGCTTGCTTACGTTGCTGCGGGGAGGTTGATTGGTTATTTCGAGCCTCACCTTAATTCTTGGGACTGCCTTGCTGGGTTGTTATTAATCCAAGAAGCGGGCGGAACCACCAATAACTCTGTTTCTCACCCCGATTTTTTAACCAAAGGAGGCTGTGTATTAGCGTCTAGCCCTGATGTGTATCAGCAGCTCGCTACATTTTTGCCGTAACCCAAAGTCATTACTCAAAGATAGAACATTAAAATAATTAGAAACAATAAAAGGGCTATAAGATGAGTTCTAAATTTTCATTTTTTGATATTAAAAGACTACCGACAGGAACAGTTCCTCTCTCTGTACAGCGTGATTTGTGGCTACGAAAATTTATGGAACCCTTTCTGGTTATGTGTCTCGCCTATACTGGAATTTATTTTCTTCGCTATAACTTCAAAGCGGCTACCCCATTTATTATCGAACAAACGGATTTTACACTTAGTGACTTAGGGACGGTGGGGTTTGGTTTCTCTATCACATATAGCCTAGGGAGGGTGCTACTTTCCTATTATATTGATGGTAAAAATACTAAGAAAATATTGAGCTTTTTACTGATGCTCTCTTGTGCATCTTCATTTGCTATCGGGATGTTCTTGCTCTCTTCAGGTCACTCACTGGGAATATTTATTTTTTTGTGGGCATTAACGGGGTTGTTCCAAGCACCGGGTGGACCTTGCTCAAACTCAACCATTAATCGTTGGACGCCAAGAAAGAATCGAGGCCGTTATATTTCATGGTGGAATGCCTCGCACAATATTGGCGCAATCTTAGCGGGGCCAATTGCGTTATTTGGAATGGAATATGCATTCAACGGCAACGTGGCAGGAATGTTTATTTTCCCTATCTTATTTGCCGGCGTGATTGCAACATTTGGCATGTTTTTTGGTAAAGATGACCCATCAGAGTTAGGGTGGAATACACCGGAAGAAATCTTTGATGAGCCAGTTTCTAAAGCGGATACCGCGGCAGAAAGCATGTCCAAGCGTGATATTTTTGTTAAATATGTACTGAAAAATCCGGCGGTATGGTTTTTATGTTTTGCAAATTTATGTGTGTATACCATTCGAATTGGTGTCGATAACTGGAGTGTCGCTTATGTAAAAATGGCACTCAACTGGGATGATATTTCTGCAATTGGTACAATAACGGCTCTCGAACTCGGTGGTTTTTTAGGCTCGCTAACATGGGGTTATGTCTCTGATAAGATGGGCGGAAGACGTGCGCTGTTAGGGATGTTGTGTATGATTTCGGTAATTTTCCCGCTGATCGCTTACCAAAATATGAGCAGTATTTGGGGAATTTATATCGCCCTGTTTTTTGAAGGTTTCTTTATTTTTGGCCCTGTGATTTTAATCGGTATCTCTATCATTGGCTTTGCACCGAAGTGTGCAACCGCAGTGGTGAATTCAATCCCAGGTTTTTTTGGCTATCTGTTCGGTGATGGGATGGCAAAAGTGTTTGTTTCCCGTATAGCAGACCCAAAAGGCGAGGGTATTTCAGTGGGTGGCTTTACATTGCACGGCTGGTCAGATACTTTTTATCTATTATTTGCGGCAACCGCGGTGGGGATTGTAATGCTCGGTGTTGTCGCCATATATGAAGAACGGAAAATTCGGTTAGATAGGGCAGGATAACTTTTTCCAATGTTTAGCCTCTTGAGAGAGCAGTTGTTCCAAGAGGCTTTCACTTCTTTTTCACGCCATTGATTGTTTCCTTTATTTTCAGTCATATAAATTTCATATTTTTATCATCAAGTGATAACGCTCACAAAATAGGATTAGCTCGTTTGCTTAATTCTACGCGCGTAGACTATGCTTTAAGTAAATAAAAACCACAAACTACATTGTCTTGATTAATCGGCTTTGCGCCAACACCAAGGGTTTATGACTATGGTCACACAATCAATTATTGAGACTAATCAACAAGCTGCACAAGAGCGTTTAAATACGCCAGAAGGAAAAAAAGATTTCCGTCGAGCGATTTTTTCATGTTGGTTAGGAACAACCATGGAGTATGCAGATTTTGCACTGTATGGTTTAGCGGCAGGTATCATTTTTGGTGATGTTTTCTTCCCTGATGCAACGCCGATTATGGCATTGCTCTCAAGTTTTGCGGCTTATTCCGTTGGCTTTATTGCAAGGCCTATAGGGGCGTTATTTTTTGGATGGTTAGGTGATAAACATGGCCGCAAGATGGTTATGGTGATCACTATTGCGCTAATGGGGCTATCAACTACGCTGATTGGTGCAATTCCAAGCCATGCTCAGATTGGTATTTGGGCACCTGTGTGCTTAGTCATTTTGCGTTTTGCACAAGGTTTAGGGGCAGGCGCTGAGTTATCTGGCGGAACCGTGATGCTGGGGGAATATGCCCCTGTGAAACGTCGGGGGCTGGTCTCTTCAATTATTGCACTAGGTTCCAACAGTGGTACATTGCTGGCATCGATGATCTGGTTAATTGTCTTGCAATTAGACAAAGAAAGCCTAATGTCCTGGGGCTGGCGTATCCCTTTCCTTGGGAGCATGTTAATTGCACTCGCCGCGTTATTTATTCGTCAGCATATGCGCGAAACGCCTGTTTTTGAGCGCCAAAAAGAGCAACTGGCGCAGGCGCGTCGTCTTGCATTGGAGTCTGATGCAATTGCCCATCCCGTAGATAACCGCTCATTTTGGCAGAAAACCCGTGCATTCTGGACGATGGTTGGGTTACGAATTGGCGAAAATGGCCCATCTTATCTTGCTCAAGGTTTTATCATCGGTTATGTCACAAAAATCTTGCTGGTGGATAAATCGGTTCCTACCACTGCGGTGTTAATCGCATCAATTTTAGGTTTCGCCATTATCCCATTTGCGGGGTGGTTATCTGACCGATTTGGTCGCCGTATTGTTTACCGCTGGTTCTGTTTCTTATTAATGTTGTATGCCGTGCCTGCCTTTATGTTGCTGGACTCCCGTGAGCCAATGATTGTGATCCCAACCATAATTGTTGGGATGGGGTTAGCATCACTCGGAATTTTTGGGGTACAAGCGGCATGGGGCGTTGAATTGTTTGGTGTGCGTAACCGCTATACTAAAATGGCATTTGCGAAAGAGCTTGGCTCCATTTTATCGGGTGGAACGGCGCCGTTGGTCGCTTCAGCATTACTGTCTTGGACCGGGCATTGGTGGCCAATTGCGATCTATTTCATTGGAATGGCTTGTATTGGGCTCGTAACAACATTCTTTGCGCCAGAAACGCGAGGTCGTGACCTTAACTTGCCAGAAGATGCCATATAAGTGGTATATAAAAGCCAGAACGACTGCTATTCTTTGGAGAAAATATAGGTAATAGAAATAAGGAATGCAGAGTGTCTGATGCGAATAGCCGTAAAGTGACGCGGGTAGATGTTGCTCGTGAAGCGGGAACATCGGTTGCGGTGGTCAGTTATGTGATTAATAACGGTCCTCGACCTGTTGCCGAAGCGACAAAACAGAAAGTGTTAGCTGCAATCAAGAAAACGGGGTATCGCCCTAATGGGATTGCAAAGGCACTTGCATCAGGTAGTACGCAGACTTATGGGTTAGTGATCCCCGATATCTCAAACCCTTTTCTGGCTTCAATAGCCCATGCGCTACAACGGGAAGCATTTAAACATGGGCATATTTTGTTACTTGGGGATGCTGGTGACTCGAGAGCGCGTGAAAAAGAGCTGATCAATAACTTACTGTTACGTCAGGTTGAAGGCCTGATTTATACCAGTGTGGATCGTCATCCCTATATAGATCTTATTCAATCATCTGGCACGCCGTGTGTGATGCTTGATAGGGTAGATGCGACTGAAGGTGTTAGCACTATTCAAGTGAATGAGAAGTTAGCGGCTTATAAGATCACTCGCCATTTGATTGAGCATGGCTACAAACATATTGGCATTATTTGCGGACCAAATGAAATGCTCAATACGCAAGATCGTTTAAGTGGCTGGCAGGAGGCGTTAGAAACCGCCAGTCTGCAAGTACAGCAAAAATGGATTTTAGCGGGGAAATATACGCGAGATTGGGGGTACCAAGCAGTTTATCAAATGCAAAAGATCGGTTTGCCAGAGGCTATTTTTGCCACTAATGAATTACAAGCTTTCGGTTGCTTGAAGGCGTTAGCTGAACTAAATGTGCGTGTACCCGAGGATATCGCACTGGTTTGTTTTAATGGTACGGTTCAATCCGAATATACAGTTCCTACACTAACAACAGTTCGCCAACCAGTTGATAAAATAGCAGAAAAAGCGATACATATCTTACAAAACTGGCCGTATAAAGAAGCCATTTGTGAGGTGGAATTTGAATTACAGATTGGACACTCTTGTGGGTGCTAATGATTTAATATTTCAGGGAAAATTATGCGTGTAATTATTGATTGCGATCCTGGGAACGGTATTGCAGGCGCGAATGTCGATGATGGGCTCGCACTTGCGCTTGCAATTGCAGCGCCTGAAATCCAATTAGAGATGATCACCACCGTTTCAGGCAATACGCCAAGCCAAGTAGGCTATAATGTTGCCAGCCATTTGGTGCATTTATTAAAGGAAGATATTCCCGTTTATCGAGGCGCATCATCCGCCCTGATTGAAGCAAGCGCCCCATGGCGTGAGCAGTTAGACAATGGTGTACACAGAGCGCAGCTTACACATTTATGGGACAAGCTTCCTTCCGTGCCGGTATTACCTGAATCGATTCCTGAAGCCGCTTTACGTATTGGTAAACTGGTATGCGAACACCCAAAGCAAATCACAATTATTGCCATAGGCCCCCTTACCAATATCGCGATGGCGATGCAGTTATTTCCTGAACTTGCTGACAATGTTGCCGAAATTATTATTATGGGAGCAGTATTTAATGTGCCAGGTTATGTGAAAGATACTAACTTTGGTTTAGATCCTGAAGCGGCTTATGCGGTGCTTAATAGTGGTGCAAATATCACGTTAGTGCCTATGGATGTAACGGTTCAAACTCAAATGCTGCATAGCGACCTCGATAGATTTACTAAGCTGGCCTCGCCATTAAGCCAATTTTTAGTCAGTACCATGCGCCCATGGATAGACTACTCGCGAGCGACTAGGCAGCTTGCCGGATGCTGGATCCACGACGTACTCACTGTGGCGTGGCTGTTGGATAAAAGTGTGGTGACTTATGAGTTTCAGCAAGTGAATATTGAGTTGCATGGCGCCTTAAGAGGAAAAAGCTATTGTGTTGAACCCTTACGATTACGAGTTGGTATGCCAGAGTTACACACCAAGCCGATTAAAGTATTCCAATCGGTTGATAACCAAAAACTATTAGATTTAATCTTTCAAGTTATTGAAGCGTACTCAATGAAAAAATAGGGTAATGGTGGCTTTTCTCACTTTGTGTTATTAGGGGAAAATCAATGAATTGATTTTCCTAGTTTATTTTCAAAACCTATCCGGCCTGTCACCAAACATGTTATGTTTGTCAGTAGTCTGAAATAGCGCCATTGGCGCTATTTCTAACTTGACTTAGCTAACTGATTTTTGCATTACACCATGGGCAAGGTAGCCTTTATGGAAGCAGGCATGTCTAGGTGAAATACGCGCAACGGCTTCAGCGGAACAAGACGCGTCAACGAATACAAAACTCGCTTCATCCCCTTTTGCTGGCCAAATTTGCTGCCCTTTTTCATTTAACGGCAGAATATTGCCTGTTGCGATCGCGAGAGAACGCGATAATGAAAACTCGTCGGGACGTGTGTAAAGCTGTGCGTATAAATTGGCTTTTTCCAACATGTCCCCAAGACCAAATGGCGACCAATGGTCAATTACGCTATCGGTTCCGGTCATTACAAACACCCCATTTCTATTGAGTGTCGCTAATGGCATATGTAGCGTGCCAATCGGTACTGTTGACGCAATTGCAATTTGTTGCTCTGCCAACTGTTTTGCTATTTCTTCTGCCTGCTCAGGGCTGAGTGTTGCTAGGGCAAATGCATGGCTGATGGTCACGTTTCCACGTAAGCTGCGGTTTTCATCCACCGTTTTGATCATATACTTGATAGCCGCGAGGCCCGCCGGGCTGGTTTCATGTAGATGAATATCAACGCCTTTATTGTAGTCTAAGGCAATTTGGAATAGGGCATCGAGAGATTTTTCCATCGCGCCATCGACATTGGTTGGGTCTAATCCTCCCACATAGTGTGCGCCAGCTTGCATGGCTTCACGCATCAAGCCTTCTGATTTTGAAAGCAATAGCCCGTGTTGTGGGAACGCAACGATTTCACAAGTCAGGTCTTGTTGGTGATCGCTAAGGACTTTTTGTAGGACTTCTAAGTTTTTTAAACCAGAAACCGGTTCGATATTACAGTGGCTGCGTGCAATGGTTGATCCGTGGGATTGGATCAACGTGATCAGCGCATTGGCTCTTTCTTCGGTAAACGGTTGTAGCTCGGGCAGTAACTTTTGTTCAAGCGTTATCATATCCATAATCGTCTTGCCTTCACGTGATGCAGGGGCTTGCCAAGGGCCGCCATAGAAGGTTTTATCAAGGTGGATATGCATATCGCGAAACGCAGGTAACATCAATTTACCTTGTGCGCTGTAGGTATTTAAGGTGCTATTGGCATGTTGTTTATTCGGTAAAACTGCAACAATTTTGCCTTGATCGATTTCAACGGTTTGTAACGCCGTTTGAGTGCCTACGACCGTTGAATCACGAAAATTAAACCCAGTTTCAAGTAACACATCATCGAGGTAGTAGTGTTTGTCAGTGATACTTGAAATACTCGATTTTCCAGTGGGTTGGTTTTGTGTATTGGCGATACTCGACATCGCGCCAAATAAGGTACAAGCGGCAGCGACTTTCGCACCTGTAGAGAGGAACTCTCTTCTGCCGGAGGTTTTTTCTGCTGTCATAGAAACTCCTTTTTTGGATGGCACTTAAGCGTCCAGATCATCTTTAAACGATCTGGACGATTATTTAACTTCGCGATGGATACCAAATTCGTATGATCCTCATGAGATGATCAACGAACTAAACGCTTAGCCTTTAACAATATGGGTACCTGTTTCGCCGCGTAAAGCTTCAGGTAATTTTTCAGGGGTGGTGATAATGACACGCTTACCACCGTTGGCAATAAACGACAGGCTAGCTTCAATTTTTGGCAGCATGCTGCCCGCAGGAAAATGGCCTTCTTCCATATAGCGTTGCATATCACTGGTCGAGGTCTCACCAAGGGCTTTTTGCTCTGGTTTGCCGAAATGAATGCACACTTTTTCAACGCCTGTGGTGATGATCAAAATATCGGCATTCAATTCTTTCGCGAGCAGTGTGGTCGAGAGGTCTTTGTCAATGACAGCATCAACGCTTTTGTATCCTCCATGTCCATTATCGATAACGGGGATACCCCCACCGCCAGCGGCAACCACGACAAAATCATGCTCTGTTAAAGCGCGAATGGCGTTTGATTCAATCACCCGCTTTGGTTCTGGGGAGGCGACCACTCGGCGATAGCCACGGCCAGAGTCTTCCACAAAGTGCCAAGTTGGGTTCGCTTGTTGTAACTCATTGGCTTGTTGTTGCGTAAAAAATGCACCAATTGGTTTTGTCGGCGCGCTAAAGTTCGGGTCGTTTTTATCCACCTCCACTTGTGTCACAACAGTAATCGCTTGGCGATTATGGCGTTTAGCTAACACATTAGTCAGTGCTTGCTGAACTAAATAGCCAATGCCACCTTGTGTATCTGCTACGCAGTTAGCTAATGGGGTTAACGGTAAACCTTCTGTTTCGTGTGCGATTTCTGCACGGCGTAAATCCAACCCAACTTGAGGTCCGTTTCCATGTGTTAAAACAATGTTATAGTTGCCTTCAAGCATGTCACTAATATGCAGTGCGACTTCTTGAACGGCTTTTTCTTGAGCTTCGATAGACTGGCTGTTGTTATCTTTGATAATACTGTTGCCTCCGATGGCAACAACCACGAGTTCTTTCATTGTTATTATTTCCTGATACAGAGAGTCTGGATAGTAGGGGCACAGCGCACACCTGCTCTGCGAGGTTGGCTGTGTTACACTGACTTGCTGAGCTTCTCAGACTGTTCAGCTTGTTGTTCTTCAACCGATTTACGGCTATCTAAAAAATGCTTGAGTACAAATAAAGCCGCCATCATGAGGTAAGCGTACACAAACATCAAGGTTGAACCAGTTGCAATTCCTACCGCTGGGGAGTGAATAATTCCGAAGAACACTAATATCGCCCCTGCTGCTGCGGCAACGGCACCACGTAGCGGTTGGTTTAAGATAGCGAAGATAGCGATACAGCCCCATAACATACTGGCTAATGGAGCGCCATTGCCTAAGTGAACAAGGCCTTGGTAGTAAACGCCTTTGTGCAGTAATGTTTCGATACCAATTGCTTTTGCTGACGTACCCGCAGCACCCATTACGCTATTGACCATCGTCAGTGCCCAGTTAGCAATCCATGGGAATAGACAGATAAAGATAACGGGGACTTCAATTTTGGGGGTTTCTCGTACCACTTGGTTAGCCGTAACGACCCCGATAAATACCAAAATGGGGACGATAGCAGTCATTGGGATGATGGCTAACATGAATGCGCCGATACCGAACAGCGGAACGATAAACATGGTGATACCGGATGCTAAGGTATAACCCACGCTTGCCCCCATTGCTTTCCAACCTGCATGACCGACGTAAACCGTGACGGGGAATGGGTTACCCATAAAACAACCAACAGTGGAGGATAATCCGTTAGCTAACATAACCTTGCGTGTATTGTATTCATCACCCGCAGCGTGGGCACTTTCAATATTTTCAAGGTCAAAGATATAGTTTGCTAAGCCCAATGGTACCGCAGATGCTAAGTATGGCAGTGCGTGAGGTAAGCCTTGGAAGAAACTGTCAATGTGGATCCCTGGTGGGTTAAAACCAAATGATGCCATTGAGTCTTTGATAGCTTCAGCACTTTGTAAGCCAGAAACCCACGCTAATACCGTACCTGCGATCAGCAGCAGTAACCCTGTTGGAATGCGAGCAAAGATCGGCTTTTTACCAAACCAGTTAATGAAGATTAACAGTAAAACGACGAAAGATACGGTTGGCGCTTCAAATGCTTGTAACATTGGGTTCATTGCAAGAAGCAGTAAACCTAAGCCAGATAAACAGGATAACAGTACGGTGCGGGGGATCATCTTACGGATGGTTTCACCTAAGAATGAGCCACCCACTAAAATCATCGACTCCACAAAACACCAAACCAAGGCGATTTGAATAGCAAAGTCTGCATTCTGCGTGGTTTGGTACACTGGCATGATAACTAGGAAAGTTACGGTGAAGATGGACGGTGCGCTTGGGCCTGAAGGCAGTGCGGTCACATCGTTTCGACCGGTTTGTTTGATCATTTGCTGACCAAAGTAGGCATAACTGACACTGGCGAGTAAAACGGCGAAGCCAAAAGCGGGAGCGATGCGGCCGTAAACCATTTCAGATGGGATCCCAACGACAAAAATTAATAAGCCCATCATGGTGAGGAGGTTGGTGAGGTTATTGGTCATTAAGCCGAAGTAGGCCGCTAAGTCACCACGTTTCCACTTTATACTAAGAATACTCATATCATACTCTCCCATACCCGTCATTACCCATCATACTTTAAGCTACAACTGTGTTGGCTACACTCGGCTACACTCGGCTACACAGGTCACATACTGGTGTATGTTCCCTGAGATATCCTCGTTTGCCGCCTTGCTGCAACTTAAATTATTTTGGCTAACTGCTTACTCATTTTAAGCTGCAACAGAGTTGCTTTTGCTTTACTTCTGTATGTTAATAATCTGGGTATTGATATTTTATTATTGCCCGACCAAGGTCGGGCGTTTATTGATTAAATGGAAACTAGGCGTATTTTTCTGCGTAGGCCAACATGGCTTTTTCAAAGCAATCAAACGGCGGGTGAACAATACCGGCTCCAATCATGCCGATACCTGCATCCTTATGAGCAATCGCTGTGTTGATAACAGGTAAGATGCCGCTGGCGGCAACTTTGGTAATATCAATAGCGGTAGGAATTCCCATAAAGCCAAGTAACGGGATAGTCACATTTGGGTTTTCACCCAGTGTGATTTCACGCATTTGACGAGAGAAATCTATTGCTTCTTCTACTGTACCGCCGACTAATGCCACGATAGCTGGGGCCGTTGCCATTGCAAAGCCACCGATACCATAGGTTTCTGTGATAGCGGAGTCCCCGATATCTAAGCCAGAATCTTCAGGTTTATAACCGGCGAACATTGGACCGATAACTTGCTGAGAAGGACCTGTAAACCAATGACCTGGTAACCCACTGATACGTAAACCGAATTCATAGCCATTACGCGCCATAGTGGTGACCACGGTGCTATACTCAATACCGTGTGCCGCATCCATTGACGCTTTACACATAGCCATCCATGTGGGACCTGAGAAGTAGTCGCTACTTGCCACGAAATCAAACACTTCTTTTTGCTGTGCTACAGAAAAATCGGTTTGGATAATCCCTGTGGTCAGGGCTTGGATCAGCAGTGTGGTGCCTGCGTTATTACGGTTATGACATTCATCCCCCATGTGCAGCGCTTGCGCTAACATCAAACGCAGGTCAATTTCACCGACAATTTTCATGGCGTCACGTAACATGGGGCCCAATACATCACGCATCCAATTTAGCCGGTCAATGACGCTTTGGTCGTTCGCCCCCATACGCAGAATTTTGGCCATCTGTTCACTTAGATTTGTGAATGCGCGGTTACCGTAAGTCTTGTTTTCAACGATGTGCATAAACATCGATGCGGAAGTGACCCCCGCCATGGAGCCTACGCAGTCATGTTCATGGCATGCAGAGAAGATAATCTCACCCGATGCCGCAACACGTTCAGCATCGACTAAATCTTTAGCAAGGCCTTCAAAGACTAATGCACCTGTTACCGCCCCTTTCATTGCACCGCACATGTTTTCCCATGTTACCGGCGGACCTGCATGTAAAATGGTGTTTTTCGTCATGCCAGGGACAACATTAATCGCTTGGTCGTAGCCGATTAACATAGGTTGAGACTGGATAATGCGCTCGAGAGCTTGTGCGTTCGCTGCGTTGATTTTTTCTTGCAGCGCTGCATTTCCTTCGATTTGGTCGAGAGCACGGATCACCGCCACGTTACCTTGTCCTGGTGGTGTCCACGTTAAGTGAGTCACCGGGACATGTTGTTTTTTCAGGTCATCACTGAACATCTCGATACCGACATTGATGACACTTAATGGCTGCTTAAATAATGTCGTCATTATGCTTTCTCTCCTTTGTACACAAACTCTCGTCCTAATAACCCCGTATTGGTGCTGCTGCTTGCCCAAATTACCCCCGCGTCGGTTAGCATCTTGACTTGAGCATCCATATTCGGGGTGTCTTGGTCGGTTCCTAGTACATAACCTAAAATTGGTAATTCACGTTTATCTTGCTTGGCGATATTTTTGGCCTCTTTAATCGCATCGATCATCACCCCAACAGGGTCTTCGTGAGAACCAAAGCCGAGGACGAAGTCCATCATGATGACTCCAACTTCTGGGTCACGAGCTTCTTGCAATAAACGCTCAATACGGTTTGTTGGGTCGATCATTGGGTGTGGTTTACCGTTGGTAAAATCATCATCACCAAAGTCAAGGAAGGTGTGGGCAATACTTTTGTTTAAGTCTTTTAAGCGATACTCAGGGTTTGGCTGGATGTTACTGTAAACATTGTCATATTTTTCCAATGCAGCAAACATGGCTTCATCACACAAGGTGCCGCCACAAAATAGCCCGCGAATGTATTTTTGTTCAGGTTTGAGTTGAGCTCTAACTTCATCGATTAATGGTAGGTTAAGCGGATGCAGATCTAAATCTTCTTTGCGCATCCCTGCTAACAAAACGGCTTTCAATGCGGCTTCTTTAGTACTTTTTGCAAACGTCAGTCCTGGCTTGTCTTCTGGTACGGGTTGGTTACCTAAGAAGCAAACGACAACAGGTTTGTGGCATTTTTCTGCCTGTTCAAGCACTTTCTTAGCAACGGCAGGCGCTGGTGGCTTAGAAATCAGCGTAATAACCTGAGTCTCATCATCAGCATCTAACATTTTTAGGGCGTCAATCATCATGATGCCGCCAATTTTTTCACTCAGGTCACGACCACCTGTACCGATGAGTTGGGAAACGCCCGCACCAAATTCATGAATACGTACGCTCAGTTCTTGGCTACCTGTGCCGGAAGCGCCGATAATCCCGATGCTACCTCGGCGTACATTGTTACCAAAGCACAGTGCGGTACCATTGATAATTGCCGTTCCGCAGTCAGGGCCCATCATTAATAAGCCTTTTTTACTGGCGAGTTGTTTCAGCGCTAGTTCATCTTCAATCGAAACGTTATCTGAAAACAGCATGACGTTCAGGTCATTTTCTAATGCAATGCGTGCTTCACGGGCGGCAAATTCCCCATTGACAGAAATCACTGCTAAGTTGGCATCTGGAATGTGGGTCTTGGCTGAATTAATGGTGGCGTATTTTGCTTCATGTTGTCCTCCACCTTGGTTTTTCTTATTAAATAACTCTTCGATAGCAATTAATGTTGCATCGTTGGCTTCATCGCTCGACCCTTTAATGACAATCATTAAATCGCCATTCTTTGCTTGTTCTAATTCAGCGGTTAATAACCCTAAATTACGCAGAACACCTTTATTCATCTCTGTTGCCATGGCGACAAAAGCTTGGTCAACATTCTCAAGCTGGTTGGCTTTAGTCGAAATAGACATTAATGATACAGAATCAAAATAGGTATTTTTCTTTATGACAACTTTAATCGACATGTCTTTCTCCGAAATAGTGAGTGAGGTACAAAGCATCGCGAAGGCCAAATAATATGTCGCTGCCTGAACTCGACCCGATATTTAAAATCTCTAGAAATTGTGGATAAACATTTGTCTTTGTTGCATTAACTAATGACTGAATTAATTGATGCATATTTTCGCGATATTCTTGGTTTAAGGCTTTTTCTAACGTAATGGCACTAATGGGGGTCGTTTGGCCTTTACTTTGTGTGATCCCGTGATAAAACGCAGGAAATAAAGCTGAAGCGGGATGACCTTTTAATAAAATAAATGCCATAAACCCAACTAAATAATCATCTCCAGAAGGTGTAAGCCCAATACCTAACCCAACAAGTTGTTTAATAATCTTGCTGATACTCTGTTGGTCTTTGTTAATTAATGACTCAATTAGGTTTAAACGTAATTGAATCAGTTTTTTTGATACGGTTAGATAAAATAAGTTATCTCCTTGATAATTAAATAGAGAGCTAGAATTATCATGTAAAATAAAATCCAAATTTTTAATTTGAGCTTCGATATATAATAAGTAATTCTTATTAGTTAATTTTTCAGAATCAAAACTAATTATGATTGGTTGCCAGTGTCTACATAAAGAAAATGAAATCGTGTAATTTTCCCCAATATTCCATTCTTTATTTGATAGATAAATAGGATCTCCTTCTTTTAATGTTAAGAGAGAAAATTCTTTATTGATTAATCGGCAGCTATTTGGTGCATTATCTAACTGAGAGCAAAGTAACGTATAAAGGGTATTTTCTACCGTAAAATTAATTGCTTTATTGAATACTTGCTCTATTTTTCCTAAAGACCGCGGCTGGTGTAAAAGGTTGAGAAAGTGGCTATCAGCCGTGAGCCCATATAATATTTGCCGATGAGGTGTAAATGTGTCCACACGCCTCCTTATCGGTGAAGGTTTGCGGATTACGCTCCCGCAGCAATCAGTAAATCCGCTATTTCGTTATAGCCTTTTTCCCGTGCAAGCTCTAACGGTTTTTTACCATATTTATCAGTCATATGTGGGTTTGCACCATGGTCTAGTAATAATTTGACGATTTGCTGTTGCTTTTCTCCGCCATCATTTAATACGATAGCTTCAAGCAGCGGTGTCCAGCCCACAAAGTTGGTGTGGTTGACGTTGATCTCTGTTTTTTCGAGTAGTTCACGGACGATTTCGACGTGACCCTTTTCACTCGCAGGGGTGATACCTACGCCACCAAAACGTGTTAATAAATCTAAATTAGGGTTTGCAGGCAAGACAAGGCGTAATAAAGTCAAGTCGTTATTTAGGCAACTTAATAAAAATGGGTTAAAACAAGTTTGATCTTGTTTATTAATATCAGCGCCAGCATTAATTAGGAAAGAAACACATTCATAGTGTTTATTTAAGCTTGCATTGACAACAGCAGTGCGTCCTTGGCGGTTTGTCGTATTAATATCCACACCTCTTTTGAGGCAACTTTTTAATAACTCTAATTGCCCTTTTTCAGCAGCGGTTAAAAATTCTTGAGCAAGTGTGCTGGCAGTCATTATTTCCCCTTAGGTTGGTTTTTTGATATTCCCAACATAGATAGAGACAATTTAAAGATTATTTGTGATGGTTAAAGCATAGCAATTGTTATTAATAAAAAGAATCCATTTAAATTTAATTCATCAATGCAGTATTCTATTATTGAATATAATTCAATAATCCTTCTTTTTTGTGCGGATGCGCATTGTTTTTTATCCTTTTCTGTGTTTTTTTGCGTTTTTTTTATTCAAATTTCGTCATTTTTTTTTGTTAATCGATGGCGAGAATAAGGAATTACTCAGTTCTGTGATGGACATCAAATAGAAGGTTTTGTGGTTGTTAAATTTGTAACTTTTTTGTTTTTAATTGAGATGAATGTTAATACTTGGTATAGCTATTTAATTTAGTAATATTAAGTATTTTGATGATTAATAGTTCTTTTTATAGCACATGATTAATTTCAAAATTAAACTAAATGAAATTAAACCCCTTCTCCTTGGTATAAATTCTGTTAAGCTAGAAAAACAGATGGAAAAATAGCCTACTTTCCGTTCTATTGAATAATATTCACATAAAAAAATAAAATTGATTAATTTCTAAACACGTTAGGGAAAGCAAGTATGAACTCAATTTTTACTGAAGAAAACTTATTAACCTATACGACAGCGGCAAAGTTAGTCAGCTTTAGCAAAGCGGCGGAAGAACTCGGTATCACAACATCGGCCGTGAGTTATACCATTAAACGTATTGAAACCTACTTAGATGTGGTGCTGTTTATTCGTGATACACGCAATATTGAATTAACGGAAGCGGGTTACTATTTTTATCGTAAGGCTACAGATTTACTGAATAACTTTCATGCAATTCAAAAAAGTATTTATTCTATCGAACAGGGTATTGAAGCGCGGGTTTGTATTTGTATTAACCAACTTTTATATACGCCTTACCATACGGCTAAATTATTACAGATATTAAAAAAGCAATTTGCAACTTGCCAAATTACGGTGACCACAGAGGTCTATAATGGTGTTTGGGATGCGATTATTAATAACCATGCGGATATTGCGATCGGTGCTCCGGGGACTTTAATGGAGGGGGGAGGAATCGATTATACCGAAATTGGTGCGATCCATTGGCAGTTTGCGATTGCCGCCACACATCCCCTCGCATTAATGCCAGAGCCTATCGCAGAAAGTCAATTGCGTCTTTACCCGAATATTATGGTGGAAGATACCGCAGACACAATTAATAAACGGGTTGGCTGGTTATTACACGGGCAAGAAGCGATACAAGTTCCTGATTTTAATACCAAGTGTCAGTGCCAAATATTGGGTGAAGGGATCGGTTTTTTGCCAGACTATATGGTGAAAGAACATGTTAAAAGTGGTCGACTCGTCATAAAAAACATTCAAAATCCGCGGCAAGATTCCCATATGCTATTAGCCACACAGCATTCAGCCACAGGGCAAGTTACCCAGTGGATCCGTAAAGAGTTTGCCGCTAATGGGGTTTTAACCCACCTTTACAGTGATTTGCTAAAACCTATTAGCGGGTAACTATTGGGTGGCGACATCAAGTGCTTTATTGATGGCATCGGGGATCACGCTACCATGGTTTTTGTTATCAAATAAGGTGAATTCGCAGCTTCGCTGATGGGTTTGAATCTCTGAGCACACTTGGCGTGCGCTGATCCAGCTTGTGCGGTTTTGGTAGTTTTGGATTTGTTCTTCCGTTAACTTGGATAAGTCAGGACGCTCTTCTAAGCCACCCAAGGTCATAAAAATAGGTGCAGCGGTTTGCTTTTGAGTGAGTTTCGCTAATGCTATCATTTCGCCTTGTCCCCACCATAGTGACGGGCTTGCTGCAACATAATACTGAAAATCATTAGGTTTTTGTTGATAAGCCATCAGTGTGAATAATCCCCCAAATGAATGACCAAATAAGGTTTGTTTTTGCTTATCAATGGGAAACTGTTGTTCGACCCAAGGGCGCAACGTTTGCTGGATAAATTGGTACAGCGCCGGAGAACCACCACCATGACGAAAGGCTTCTCCTGATACTGGCGGTGTATAATCATAGGTGCGTAACGCTTTTGGAAACGCCTCATCAACGGGGTATCCAATACCAATAATAATGGGTAGCGAGTCTTTATTGAGTTTTTCTACGGCACGGTTGACGACTTTAGGATATAGCCCATTTCCATCTAGCATATACAGTACAGGGCGTTTTTTAGTGACAGGATAAGGCACCGCACTATAGATACGTAATGCTCGGTCACCATAAGCCATATCCGTTTGTTTAATATCGTAAAATTGAGCGACATTGTCATCTAAAGGCGGAATGGTCTGGCTAGGGCGAGAAAATGCGGTAGTTGCCATACAAAGTAGTAAGCTGGAAATTAATAATTTATTCATAGGCTCGTTATTCTTCAAGTTGCATGAGGGGACTACGCTCAGCCCCCCGAATCACATACTTTTGTATGTGTTCGGGGTATCTTATTGTCGCCTACATGCAACTCGAATTATTGAGAGTATAGGCTTTTAATGTAATAGGTAGTCGTTAAAAACTAATAAGATAAGCGATTAGAAACTGATGTTTACGTTCGCCCAATAACGACGACCATCTTCTACATCCCAGTTTCCATCCACTTTGTCAATTTTAGGTCCTTTTTCATTACCAATATTAAGCACTGCAAGATTTAACTTGGTATTTTTAAATAGCTGATAGGTTGCTCCCACATCCATGGTGGTATAGCCACTACGGTAACGAGGGACTTTTGAACCATTACGCTGAGCAGCCCACACTTGTTTGCCTGTATATTGCGCTCGTGTATATAGGTTGAGGTCTTCGTTAAACTGCCAATCCAATTTCGCGTTAGCCATATGTTTTGGTGTCTTATCCAATGGGTAACCTTTGAGTGATAAAGTATTGTTGAGTTTTTCATCATCACTTTTACGTTCTGAATCAGTATA
Organism: Providencia rettgeri; assembly: GCF_041075285.1. Classification (NCBI taxonomy): domain Bacteria; kingdom Pseudomonadati; phylum Pseudomonadota; class Gammaproteobacteria; order Enterobacterales; family Morganellaceae; genus Providencia; species Providencia rettgeri. Next base: position 3,814,976 of record NZ_CP163512.1, read on the forward strand.
GGTGTAATTCAGGTTGAGGTTCCAATCTTGCGCTAAAGGAGTCCCCATTGCGATTTCAACCCCTTTGATATTTGCTTTCCCCACATTATCGTAGGTATATAATGTCAGTTTAGGGTGATCAGGATCTGCTTTGTTAAGTGAATAACTTGTGAGCTTGTTTTTAAAATCGGTATTAAAGAAGGTTAAGCTCGCATTGAAACCTGACTCATGATTATACGCAATACCAATTTCTTCACTTACGCTCTTTTCTGGCTTCAGATCAGGGTTGCCATAGATAATCCCATTTCCACCTTGAGTTGAAGTGCCATAGCCTTTACTAATTTCGCGTAGTGTAGGGGCGCGGAAAGCGGAGGATACACCGCCTTTGATGGTGATTTCATCAGTCAGATAATAAACGGCGTAACCTCTTGGATTCCAGTGGTTACCGTAGGTTTCATGATGGTCTAAACGCAGTCCTCCCGTTAAGATCAAATCATCCGTTGCAGTAAATTCGTTTTCCACAAACAGTGCTGATTGATCAACAGACATACTGGTTTTTTCCATAACATCTTTTTCTACCAGCGAGCTGTCTTTTAGCTTCGAGTATTGGTATTGACCACCAACGGTGAGGATATTATCCGGTAAGAATGCAACGACTTTACCATCGACGACAGTATTAGTGATTTCAGGTACTCTCGATTCATAACCGCCTTCCCAATGACCTGTTGTTTGATTACGCTCTTGGGCTTTTATCTTACGTTTGGTTTGTTCTTGGTAAACGCTTAATTCCGTATTAAAAGAGTCCCACTCACCTTTATAAGTCAGTGCAACATGATTGCGATCATTATGCCATTCATCTTTAGAGTTATATTGCTTGTCACCACCACGGATCTCATATTCCCCAACGGATTTTCCAGGTGTAGACGTTTTTTCTTGAGTGCTGCGGCCAGCTTCAAGTAAAAAGGTTTGGTTTTCTTGCGGGGTAAAGGTTAATTTCGCCGTTAAGCTACGGTTATCGCGTTGATGGTGGCCTTCTAATATTTTGTCTTCTTGACGGTAGTTTCCACCACCATACAACTGCAAACCTAATTTATCTTTCACTAAAGGGCCTGACAGGTAGAAGTTGCCATCTGTTGAGTTACCACTATCACTGTTTTCTTGGATAATCGCCCCAGTTGTCACACTGCCGTGCCACTCATTAGTCACTTTCTTGGTGATGATATTGATAACCCCGCCCATCGCATCGGAACCATACAGTGAAGACATAGGTCCGCGGATCACTTCTATACGTTCAATGGCTTCTACTGGTGGCATAAAGCCAGCTTCAAAACCACCACTACCATTTGGGCGTGACTCACGGCTATTTTGGCGGCGACCATCAACCAGTATCAAGGTGTATTCACCGGGTAAGCCGCGAATATTAATGTCTTGCTTATTAGCGGCTCCGACGATACTGACGCCTTCAACATCTTTGACGGCATCGGCTAAATCACGTACTGGCTTATTTTGTAGCTGTTCTGCGGTGATCACAGTAACACTTGCTGGCGCATCACGTAATTGCTGTGAGAAGCCTGAGGCACTGACGACCATCGTGTCTGTTTTGTTGTCTGCTGCTGTGGCAGTAAAAGTGGTTAAAGCCGCGAAAATACCTGCGGCAACGAGAGAATAGTGATAGTGCTGAACCATGATTATCCCTGAAAACGTAAATGATAATGATAATGATATAGTTTGCGAATACTATCACTAAAGCACATCGAAAATAAATAATTAGCTAGCTAATTAGTGGTCAACATTTGATCTCAGATAATAATTTCCCTGTATGGCAAAAAAGCAGTTTATGGTTTTTCCCAAGCTTAACGAAAAATTAAGGTTTAACTTTGGTTTATGGAGTTTACGGTTCAGCGAACTTACAGTAGCGCGAAGGTCTACTAGGGAATTTTATGATTTATGAAACACATGTTTTTAGCTCTTTCATTATTTTTCATTTGCCTGAATACACAAGCAGAAGAAATGCGCTTAAGCGTTACGAATCCACAACAGGTGATGGCGGTTGATATCGTCACTATTCCCGGGAAATTTGTGGCAAAAAATGAAATTTCAATTGGTTCCCCGTTGCAACAACAAATGGTTACCGCAGTGTTTGTGGAAGAGGGGGAATGGGTGGAAAAAGGGCAACTGCTTGCGACATTGGAATCACCGATCCAAAGTGCAGGGGTGAATCAGTTAAAAGCAGAGATAGACAAAGCCGCTGCGTACATTAAACAGCAAGAAGCGCTCAACGCCCAATCTCAACAAGAATTGCAACGGTTATCGCCGCTGGCAAAAACCGGGGTGATTTCGGCGAATGAGTTTGGTAAAGCCAAATCAGAAGCCGCCGCACAGCGTGCATTGTTAACAGCTAGCCGTGCTGAGCTACGACAACTAAAAGCGCAGTTAATGCGTGAGCAAAGCCAAGAAGACAAATCAAAAATTATTGCCCCTGTTTCAGGGGTGATCAGTGAGCGTCATGCCATGAATGGCATGTTATCGGATAATAGTTTGTTATTTAAACTGATTGAAGATAATGAATTGGAGTTTGAGGCACTCGCACACCCTTCAGAACTTTCGCGTATTGTCGGTAGCAATCCTGTTACGCTCAACCTTGATGAAAATCAGTCAATATCAGGAAAACTGCGTTATTTATCACCCAAAATAGACGCATTAACACAACTTGGGAAAATCCGTGTTGCTCTCACAGAGCCAGCTAAACATGTGCGTTTAGGGGAAACGGGCACAATGGTGTACAGCAATTCACCGCGTGAACAGTTGTCGTTACCTTATAGCGCCATCCGTACAGAACCCAATGGTGAGCGTTTTATTTTTACCGTGACAGACGGCAAAGTGGCGAAACAAAAAATACAAATTGGCAAAATTCAACAAGGGCGAGTGGAAGTGTTAACCCCATTAGCGTCGAATTTAGATGTTGTGACTTATGCGCAGGCTTTTTTATCCGATGATGACATTGTTGTGCCTGTAAAGGATAGTCAATGAAATTACAGTTATCTTCTTGGGCCATCACGCGGCCGATTCCTACGATAGTGATGTTTTTGGCATTGACCATCGCGGGGTTATTTTCGTTTCATCAATTACCAGTGACTGCAAACCCTGTGGTCACGTTTCCGATCGTCACCGTCACCGTAACGCAAGATGGCTCATCGCCAACAGAACTGGAAAATGCGGTGACAAAGCGAGTTGAACGTGCGGTATCTGGGATCCCTGGAATTCGTCATATCACCTCTTCCATTAGTGAAGGTGCATCGACAACCACCATTGAGTTTGACCTCAGTGTGGATGCGCATGTTGCGACAAATGACGTGCGCGAAAAAATGGGGCAGATCCGTGGAGAGCTACCTCAAACGATTGATGAACCGCTGATTAACCGTATTGATGTCGAAGGTGGGGCGATTTTACGTTATGCCGTTTCATCTGAAACTGAATCACTCGCGGATTTATCTTGGTTTGTGGATGACACGGTGAGTAAGCAATTGATCACTGTACCGGGGGTGCAAAAAGTCAGCCGTTTAGGGGATACCGAGCGAGTGATCCGCATTGAACCTGATGCGAACAAATTAGCGGCAATGCAAATTTCCATAGCCAGTATCAATGAATTACTGAAAAACAATCATCAGAATTCCGCTGGCGGGAACGCAAAATATCACTCATTGCAACATACTATTCGTGTATTAGGTGAAAAATCCACAGCGGATGAGATTAAGAACATCATGCTACCGATTGATAACTTGCAATCTATACGGCTGGGCGAAATTGCTAATATTTATGATGGTCATAAGAATGTGAAGTCGATTTCTCAATTCAATGGTAAAGATGTCGTGGGTTTTGCCGTTTACCGTGCTAAAGGTTCTAGTGATACCAAGGTGGCGCAAGGGGTTGCTGAAGCGGTCGAAAAGTTGCAAAAAGCGAATCCAGCGATTGATATTCACTTGATCTCCTCAACGGTTAAATACACGGAGTCCAGCTTCTTTTTAACCATTCAAACCTTGCTAGAGGGGGCGTTCTTAACCGTTGTTATCGTCTTTTTCTTTTTAAAAAGTTGGCGTGCAACCTTAGTGGCTGCGGTGGCATTGCCGTTATCGATTCTGCCAACCTTTTTTGTTTTGGCACTGTTTGATTACAGTTTGAATAGTATTACGTTGCTGGCGTTAACATTAGTTATTGGGATACTGGTGGATGATGCGATTGTTGAAATTGAAAATATCCAAAAGTATATCGAACGCGGTGAACGCCCTTATTTGGCGGCGCTGAAAGCATCCGATGCCATTGGTTTTGCGATTGTGGCGATCACACTAACCATTGTGGCGGTATTTTTACCTGTTAGTTTTATTGGTGGCTTTGTTGGGCAGTATTTCGTGCCATTTGGTGTGACGGTGTCGGCAGCGGTGCTATCTTCGTTACTCGTCGCGCGATTGGTGACACCTTTAATGGCAGCGTATGTGCTCTTGCCACAAAAAAGGGATCATAATGGTGTAAAAACGCCAAACTGGATTGCGCGTTACACGCGGTTTTTATCGTTAACGTTAAAGCATCGAAAACTCGCATCTGTATTAGCAGGGGGCTTTTTAATTGGTTCGGTCGCCGTGACCAGTTTGTTACCTGTAGGCTTTATGCCTGATGGCGATATCAGTATTAGTCAAATTAATATTGAGCTACCACCGGGAACACCTGTTGAGCAAACACAGCAGAAGATTAATGAGATCACCAAGCAGTTAAAAGGTAGACCTGAAATTATTTCAACTTATACGGTAGCTGGGATCGCCGACGATTCAGAAGGTATTGCGCAACACAAAGGCGAAATGATCCTTACGTTAGTTGAACCAAGCGAACGTGAATTATCACAAAAGCAATTTGAGCTTGAAATAGGTGAATTGTTAAGTGAAAAAACGGATGCGCGCTATACCTTTAGTAACAGCAATGGTGGCAAAGAGTTCTCCTTGATGTTTACAGGTACAGATCCCCAAGAGCTTGAAACCTCAATGCAAAAACTGCGCGACGCAATGGCCAAAGTAGAAGGGCTGAAAAATGTTCAAGTTATGAAACCCTTATTACGTAAAGAGCTGATTGTTAAACCGAATTTGGTTGATATTGGCCGAACGGGAGTCAATGTTGAGGATATTGCGAATACATTGCGTATTGCAACTATGGGGGAGGCTAATTCACGTAGTGCTAAGTTTAATTTACCCGACAGGCAACTGGCGGTGCAGGTGATTTTGCCTGAATATCAACAACATAATATTGATGTACTGAACAATTTATATGTAAAAAGTACAAGGGAGCAAGCCGTACCGCTGAAATCGGTCGCTAAAATCGAATCCAGTGACGGACCTTCACAAATTGAGCGAATTAACCGACAAAGGCAAATGTCGATAGAAGCCAATCTTGAAGGCTTAACACTCGGTGAAGCGCTGGAAATTGTGATGCAACTTCCTGAATATCAACAATTACCCCACAGTGTTTCACAAGTGGAGTATGGTGATATGGAATATATGATTGATATGTTTGAGCGTTTTGGCACCACGATGGTATTTAGTATTTTGTTGGTATTTGCCATTTTAATTGTGCTGTTTAAGGACTTTATGCAGCCGATTACCATACTGGTGGCGCTGCCGTTTTCCATTGGAGGTGCCATTATCGCCCTTGTTTTATATGGCGCGATGATCGATTTACCGGTGATTATCGGTATTTTAATGCTGATGGGGATTGTGACGAAAAACTCAATTTTGCTAGTGGAATTCATTCTTGAAAAACAGCGTTCGGGGATGCCAAGAGAAGCGGCAATCATAGAAGCCGGGCAAGAGCGTATTCGTCCTATTATCATGACCACATTTGCCATGATTGCGGGGATGATCCCCCTTGTGTTAACTAGCGGTGCTGATGCAGGATTTAGAGCACCAATGGCGATTGCGGTGATAGGTGGCTTACTCAGTTCGACGATCTTGAGTTTATTATTTGTACCAGTGATTTATAGTTTGCTGGATGATTTAAAACATAAATTATTACCGCAACTCGCAAAACTTACGTCGGTGACGCCAGAAGACCGTAATATTACGCAGTGGTAAATGCAAACAGGGTAATACGTGGGTTTCAGACTGCTGACAAACATAATATGTTTGTCGGCAGGTTGGATAGGTTTTGAAAACCAACTATTGATTTTTGCCTGATAATACAAAGTGGGAAAATGATGCTTTATCCCACTTTGTTAACAACCTCAAGGCGGTCAATACGCCCATTTTTACCCAACATATCACTATTGCAGGAAAAGGTGGCAAAGAGGATAAATGCTATTCATGTAGTCAATTAATGGACTCGGTAGAAAACAAGTTAATTTATGCCTTGATAACAATCAAAAACAGTTACACTCATTTTCAAGGTATTGCGCTGTCCTCGAATATTTCCCAAACACATCAAAAAAAGAATAGTTATTATCAAATTGGTGGCGTTAATATATTGGATTGGTATTCTTTTATTCAAATCAAACATCCAATTATGAATAGTCAAATTTAAATGAAACATAAAATAAATCTATTGGATTTAATTGGATTATATTTTATTTATTTGATATCTATCAATGAATTACCTGTTTTTAGTGGTGCTTGTTTTATTTGTAAAATATTAACTCTTGCATTATTTCATTTACTTCTTGAATATAGAGGGAGAATTAATATTGATTTTAGACCCTGAGAGTTATTATGAGTCAATCAACCCATTCAGAAACAAATAATCAAAAAACGAAAAATGAAAAACGTCGAACAATATGGATGATCATTGCCACAATAATCATTATTTTATTATTTGTGGCTTATGGCGTTTATTGGTTTTTAGTTTTACGCTTTCAAGAATATACCGATGATGCTTATGTCTCGGGGTTACAAATTCCTATTATTGCGCAAACAACTGGCAATGTAACTCAAGTCAATTTTGAAAATACGGACTTAGTGAAAGCCGGTGATGTGCTGGTGGTTTTGGATAAAACCAATGCTCAACTCGCCTTTGAGCAAGCTAAGCACGATTTAGCGACCACAGTCCGTAAGACCAAAGAGTTATATATTAATGGTGATGAATATCAGGCGCAAATACAGAAAAACCGCGTCTCACTTGCGCAAGCTCAGAAAGATTACCAGCGCCGTGCAGCACTTGGGCGCAGCGGTACTATCTCAAAAGAAGACCTACAGCATGCCCAAGAAGCGGTGCAATTAGCTCAAGCCGCGTTAGACATTTCCGTTCAACAATATAATGCCAATCGCGCGTTATTACGGAATACGGCATTAAGAAAACAACCCGCTATCCAACAAGCGGCTGATAGTGTGCGTAGTGCGTGGATTAATTTGCAACGCACTGAAATTAAAAGCCCAATGACAGGCTATGTTTCACGGCGTAATGTGCAAGTCGGCTCCCAAGTGAGCCCCCAAAGCTCTTTAATGGCTATTGTGCCTGTTCAACCGGTTTGGGTTGATGCTAATTTCAAAGAAACTCAGCTTGAAAAAGTGCGCATAGGGCAGCCTGCCACCATTAACAGCGATTTTTATGGTGACAATATCGTGTATAACGGCACGGTGGTCGGCTTAGACATGGGAACGGGAAGCGCATTTTCGTTATTGCCTGCGCAAAACGCCACGGGGAACTGGATCAAGGTGGTTCAACGCTTACCTGTGCGCATTGAGCTTGACCCGGAGCAAGTGGCCAAATACCCATTGCGCATTGGTTTATCAATGAATGTTACCATTGATATTAAAGACCAAAATGGTCCCGTGTTAGCCGAAGTTCAGCGTACCACCCCTGCGTTTGAAAGTGATGTATTAGTGCTAAACTTGGCCGATGTCGACCACATTATCGAAAGCATTATCAGTGATAATGCGGACTAGCTCGTAAGGAGTGGCTGTGGCAGATATCCAACCCCTAAAGGGGGCGAAGCTAGTTTGGGCGACCATCGCATTATCGCTTGCAACCTTTATGCAAGTGCTCGATTCCACTATTGCAAACGTGGCTATTCCGACTATTGCGGGTAACCTTGGTGTTTCCGTATCACAAGGTACGTGGGTGATCACCTCATTTGGGGTGTCGAACGCGATTTCGATTGCGATTTCGGGGTATCTCGCTAAGCGTTTTGGTGAAATTCGTGTTTTCTTATGGGCGACAGCTCTTTTTACTTTATTTTCATTGCTTTGTGGTTTTTCAGATAGCCTTGGGATGCTGATTTTATATCGCGTTTTACAAGGTGCTGTTGCAGGACCTGTCATTCCGTTATCCCAAAGCCTAATTATGCGCTGTTATCCGCCTAAAATGCAGAATATGGCATTGGCCTTTTGGTCGATGACGATTATCTTAGCCCCCGTATTCGGCCCAATTTTTGGCGGGTATATTAGTGATAACTTTCATTGGGGCTGGATATTCTTTATGAACGTGCCTTTAGGGATTTTCGTGATTATCGTGGGGGCGATTATCCTTAAAGGGATGGAATCGACAGTGGTCAAAATGCCGTTCAATGTGATTGGATTGGCACTATTATCTGTGGGTGTTGGTTGCTTACAAGTGTTGCTGGATAAAGGGAAAGAGCTAGGCTGGCTGGCATCGAATGAAATTGTGATTTTAGCGGTGGTTTCTGCCATTGCGTTGGTATTTCTCGTGATTTGGGAACTGACCGATAAAAACCCGATTGTTGAGTTGTCTTTATTTAAATCGCGCAACTTCACGATTGGAACCATTTCAGTCAGTTTGGCGTATATGGCATATTTTGGGGCGATTGTGTTATTACCTCAATTGCTGCAAGAAGTGTATGGCTATACCGCAACTTGGGCAGGGCTTGCACTTGCGCCAATTGGCTTGTTACCGGTTCTTTTTTCAGCGCCAGTGGCAAAATTATCCGATTTTCTGGATATCCGTTGGATAGTCACTTTTAGCTTTGTGTTTTATGCCATTTGTTTCTTTTGGCGGGCGTATACCTTCGAACCCAGCATGGGGTTCTCAGCGGTGGTTTGGCCGCAATTAGTGCAGGGCATGGCGGTGGCGTGTTTCTTTATGCCATTGACGACGCTAACGCTTTCAGGGCTTCCACCTGAAAAACTGGCTTCGGCTTCCAGTTTGGCTAACTTTTTCCGTACATTAGCGGGGTCAATAGGGACATCAATTACGACAACGATGTGGAGCGATCGTGAGTCTGTGCACCACAGCCAACTTACTGAATTTATTACCGACTATAACCCAGAGTCTTTAGCGATGTACCAAGGCATGGCGGCTCACGGTTTAACTACCGAGCAAACTTCGGGTTTTATTGCGCAGCAAATTACTAGCCAAGGGCTCATTATTGCGGCGAATGAAATATTCTGGTTATGTGGCTGGGTATTTATTGTGTTAATCATTACCGTTTGGTTTGCTAAGCCACCCTTTGGTAATAATACGAAGTAATTATCTTTGACTGAATGATTGAGGAACCCGATTGCGGTTCCTTAATCGTTTTAAAGCTGAGATTTTGGGATAATATTGTCAAACTTAAGCACAGGACGGTTGGCATCTATCTCGGTTAATGGCTCAACTTCTTGAAAAGTATTTAAACAGCGAGTGACGAGGTTCTGGTAATCTTTGGTGCCGCTGCTTTTCCAGGCAATCTCTTGTTCTGATAACGTGCGTAAAACTTTGGCTGGAGTGCCTAGGATCAGGCTATTGTCTGCGAATATGGCTTCTGCTTTGACAAAAGTGCAAGCACCAACAATTGAATTTTCACCAATCACAGCACCGTCCATGATCACGCTATTCATCCCCACGAGGGCGTTGCGTTTGATATGGCAGCCATGCAAAATAGCACCGTGGCCGATATGGCCATCTTCCTCAATGATTGTGTCAAATTGCGGGAACCCATGCATCACGCAATTATCTTGCACATTCGCTCCATCTTTAATGATTAAACGACCAAAATCACCGCGTAAGCTGGCATTGGGGCCAATATAGACATTTTTACCAATGACGACATCGCCGATAACGACCGCTGTGGGGTGAACAAAACTGTCTGGACTAACAACAGGTGTAATACCATCGATTTGATAAAAAGGCATAAAGGCTCCTTAAGCTATTCGTTTAGGCGGCGATATCCCGCAATACTCCACCAAAACGCCGATAGTAAGCGTTAGAAGGTTGAGGGAGTTCACCGACGGTGGTTTCGCCATTTTCTGACACATATTGCGTTGCAGCTTGATCGATACGTTGATAAATATTAGTGCACAAATGGCGTGCAATATGACCTTCCCATTGGGGGGGCAAAAGTTCGTCCGGTAATAGTGGGTCTTTAAGGGTGACGCGACGATAAAAGTGGATCAGAAGCAAGCGTAATTGAAAACAATGCTCGGGGCTGATTTGTGCGCCCGCATTATCTTTGAGTAATAGCGCCAGTGGTCTAAATAAGGAAATAAACTGGTGATAATGCTCTGAGATATCTTGCAAAGACCATGCTTGTGACACCAAGTCTTTCAGGTTTTTTTCTGAGCGATTGTAGGGGTAGTCAGCGTGAAAATAAATCACTTGCTCAGTGGCATTGAGCTCATTTAATAACGCAGGAATATCACTTTGTGCACAGCTTGGTGCAGCCATTAAAGAGGTATTAAATTGCCCAAACCCTAGCCAACTAAGCTCTTTTTTTAAGCGATTTTTTTCTTCTTTATCAGCGGCTTCTAATAATAATAAATCCCATTTGCCATCCCAATCAGGCTGCTGTGCAAGGTAAATTTTTTGCTCCGCACGCCGAAACCGGCTCTGACCCCGTGCTGAGATTCGGTAGTAGCTGCGCCGTCCAATCTTTTCGACATCTAACCAACCTTCTTTTTGCAAGCGAAAAACAGAGGTGCGTACAAAGCGGTCAGTAAACCCCATCGGCTCTAATAGTTTGCTTAGGCTACCTAACCAAATCTCACCTCCACGGTGATGCAGTGCATCACCATAAAGGGAGCTAATCAGCGATGTACCACTGATGGGTTGGCTGGCGATAGCATGTTGGATAAATTGATCGAGTTTAGTATTCATTTATGCTTCATCCATAAATTTTATGTATCAGAATGCTTCCTGAATAGTAGACATAAAAGTGAATATTGTCTCGTTTCGTTTTTTGCTAAAGCCTGTTTTACCAATAAGGCATATTAGATAACTGACGGTAAATATGTCCTAATATGTTGATTTAAATTGCAATTCTAGTATCAATCACACGATCAGCTTTACCTTGTGAACGTGGGATATCACCACAGTTTACAATACTGATCCGCGTGCTGATCCCCACCATAGACTTGATACGGTGTTTTAAGTGATGGCAGATATTACAGCGCTCATCATAAGTCAGTTGTTCTGGGTGTTTGAGTTCAACACGTACTGATAAGCTATCCATATTGCCTTGGCGGCTGATTTCCAACTGGTAGTGTGGAGATAGTTCTTTGAACTGCATAATCTGTTCTTCAATTTGAGAAGGGAATACGTTCACTCCGCGAATAATCATCATGTCATCAGAGCGACCGGTGATTTTACCAATGCGGCGCATGTTGCGATTTACGCCACTCATTAAGTGGGTTAAATCTCTGGTTCTATAACGGATTACAGGCATAGCTTCTTTTGTAAGGGTAGTGAACACTAACTCACCATGCTCACCATCCTTCAATGTTTTAAGCGTTTCCGGTGAAATAATTTCAGGATAAAAATGGTCTTCCCAGATGGTTGGGCCGCTGACACCGGAATCCGCACACTCCATGGCGACACCGGGTCCCATTACCTCTGATAAGCCATAGATATCTAACGCTTTAATACCTAAGCGTGTTTCAATTTCAGTGCGCAGAGATTCTGTCCAAGGTTCGGCACCAAATACGCCGAGTCTAAGTGAGCACTTACTAGCATCGCCTCCCATAATTTTCTCAAGCTCATCGATAATGCTCAGGCAATACGATGGGGTCACCATAATCACATCGGGTTTGAAATCAGCAATTAATTGGGCTTGTTTTTCTGTTTGACCCCCAGACATTGGAATAACAGCAGCACCAAGACGTTCAGCACCGTAATGTGCTCCTAATCCACCCGTGAACAGGCCATAACCATAAGCTATATGAACTTTATCGCCTCGTCCTGCCCCTGCGGAACGTAGACTGCGGGCAATTAAATCCGCCCAATTATCTATATCACGTCGGGTATAACCCACAACGGTTGGGCGTCCAGTGGTACCAGAGGAAGCATGAATACGAATGATTTGATCCATGGGTACCGCAAAGGTACTGAATGGATAGTTTTCCCGTAAATCTTGTTTGGTGGTGTACGGGAATTTTTCGATATCACTTAACTGTTTAAAATCATCAGGGTGCACGCCCGCATTATCGAATTTTTTACGGTACATCGGTACATTTTTATAGGCGTGAGTGAGTGTCCACTTCATTCGAGTATATTGTAATGACTCGATTTCATCTCGTGAGGCAAACTCAATTGGGTCGATGCTGTTTTGTATCATGCTCATAATTGCCAGTCCTCATAATTATTATGGTAACCAGTTTTCGTTGATGACGTTGCTGGTTTTCGCCTGAGCAGGTGTTGGGTTCAGGCGGTTCTTATTGATATAAAAATGTTGTTTAGACTCGTTCAATGATCATGGCGATGCCTTGGCCTACACCAATACACATGGTGCATAGGGCATAGCGACCTTGTTTACGATGAAGCTCATTAATCGCAGCAATCGCTAGCCTTGCGCCACTCATACCTAATGGGTGACCCAAGGAAATCGCGCCACCGTTGGGGTTAACATGTGGTGCGTCATCGGGTAAACCTAATTTCCTTAACACTGCGAGAGCCTGTGCGGCAAAGGCTTCGTTTAGTTCAATGACATCCATTTGCTCGATAGTTAACCCTGCCATTTTCAATACTTTTTGTGACGCAGGCAGAGGACCAATCCCCATTAATCTTGGCTCAACACCACAAGTGGCAGTGGCAACAATACGAGCGCGTGGTGTTAAGCCTTGTTGTTTAGCGATTTTTTCAGAGGCAATAATCAGTGCGGCGGCACCATCATTGACGCCTGAGGCATTTCCTGCGGTGACTGTGCCATTTTCACGAAAGGGGGTTTTCAGTTTTTGCAGTTGCTCAAACGTGGTTTCGGCACGCGGATGCTCATCTTCAGTGACGACCATTTCGCTTTTACGCTGTTTAATGGTGACAGGCACAATTTCTTGCGCAAAAATGCCGTTAACTTTAGCGATCTCAGTGCGTTGTTGACTACGTAGCGCAAATGCATCTTGGTCTTCACGGCTGATCTGATAGGTTTCAGCCACATTTTCAGCCGTTTCAGGCATCGAATCAGTACCATATTGTTGCTGCATTAGCGGGTTGATAAACCGCCAACCGATAGTGGTATCAAACAGTTGCGCTTGGCGTGAAAAAGCGGATTCTTGTTTCCCCATAACAAACGGCGCTCGGCTCATCGACTCTACGCCGCCTGCAATCATCAATTCCGACTCACCCGCTTTAATGCTTCTTGCGGCAAGCGCGATGGCATCTAACCCTGAACCGCATAAGCGGTTGATCGTCGTGCCTGAAACCGAAATAGGAAAACCAGACAGTAAACCTGCCATGCGAGCCACATTGCGGTTATCTTCACCGGCTTGGTTTGCGCAACCTAAAATAATGTCATCGGTTAGCGACCAATCTAATTGTGGGTGTCTTGCCATCAACGCTTTTAGTGGTAGTGTGGCAAGGTCGTCAGGGCGCAGGGAAGAAAGCGCGCCACCATAGCGACCTATCGGCGTGCGAACGCCATCGCAAATATAAGCATCAATCATGGGGAGCATCCTCTAAACGGTATCCTAAGCGGTGAGAACGCCCTTGAAATAAAGCGAGAGTTTTACCGTCTTGGTTGGTTATTTCCACTTCATACAGACCACTGCGTTTACCTTGGTGTTTCATTGTTGCGCAGGCGGTCAGCAAATCCCCTTCAAAGCCGGGACGAATAAAATCAATGGAACACATGGACGCAACGGCGGCATATCCTTGGCTGTTACAGGCGTAAGCAAATGCGGTATCGGCAAGGCTAAATAGCACTCCGCCATGGCAGCTTTGATGACCATTAAGCATATTGATGGTGATGGGCATTTTTAATTGCGCAAAGCCCTCTTCGACTTTTTCAATCGACATACCCATTGCTTTTGCACATGCATCACCACGATACATAATATGAGCTGATTTTTGAGCAGTCGTGATATTTGGCACTGTGATCATAGCAACTCCTTGAAAGATAAAGACTGATAACCGGCTGCTAACTGCTTTAGTAATGGGTTTGGTCGATATCGACCATCCCGATAAAATTGCGCTAGCTGCTCAAGTACCGATAGCACCCGTGACCAACCCAGTTGAGCGCCCCAAGCTAATGGACCTTTGGGGTAATTCACCCCAAAGCGCATGGCATTATCGGTATCTTGTACGGTTGCAACACCTTTATTCACCACGTCAAGTGCCTCATTACATAGCATCGCAACGGTTCTCATGGTTAAAAGAGCAGGGTAGTCAGGTAACACAATCACGTTTTTTCCAAGTGATTGAAAAAAGGCGATAGCATGCTGATTTTGTTGCGCACTATTTTGTACTGCACAGGTTAGGGTGATAGCGGTTGCTGCAAGGTAATTTGCCGATAAATCAAATAAAACCACCGCTTGCTTTGATCGTTGCGCATGGGATGATGCTAATTCACCATCTGTTAACATAATAATAACGTCATTAACAATAAGGGTAGGAGGGTGATTTGGTTGTTGTACCAATCCTTCGAGTGAGATCCCATTTTCAGATAAAAGCTGCGTAAACTCAGGAAATATCTGCCAATCGCCATGCACTTTTACATTTTGAGGTAAGTTAAGGTGGACTTTTGCTGCAAATGACGCTGTGGATTGCGGTTTATTCTCATCATAATGATAGAAGCCTTGTTTTGTTTTACGACCGAAATACCCCGCTTGCACTAATTCCAATTGCATTAAAGAGGTTTGGAAACGAGGATCGAAACCGAAGGCTTGAAATACGGATTCAGTCACGGCGTAGTTAACATCATGACCAATTAGATCCATAAGCTGTAATGGCCCCATTGTAAAGCCACCTGCATCGCGTACTGCGCAGTCTAATGTGGCAGGGGAGCCGATTTGCTCTTCCAGTGCTCGTAAGGTCTCCGCATAAAAAGGCCTTGCAACGCGGTTAACAATAAACCCAGGTGTGGAGCGGCAAATAACCGGCACTTTCCCCCATGAGAGCATCAATGCTTTCAACTGTTCAATAACGTCTGGTGAGGTTGCTAGACTACGGATCACCTCAACCAATTTCATAACCGGGGCTGGGTTAAAAAAATGTAATCCAGCAAGTCGTTCGGGGTGTTTTAATTGGCTGCCAATAGCCGTAATCGATAATGACGATGTATTGCTAGCAAATAGGGTTGATTCAGAGCAAATACCTTCAAGTTCAGCGAAAATAGCTTGTTTGATTGTTAATTTCTCTACCACAGCCTCGATGATAAGTTGGGCGCTAGCCAATTCAGATAACTGTTGAGCAGTCTGGATGTTAGCAATCAGGGCTTCCGTGGTTTTTGACTCTGCTTTTCCCTGTTCAACACGTTGACGTAAGCGTTGCGTCATTGCATTTAATGAGCGGGTGAGTGTGTCTTGGTTGACATCAAACAGTAAAACCCTGAGACCCGCAGTGGCTGCGACTTGGGCAATACCGATGCCCATGGTGCCCGCACCGATAACCGCGACAGTATTGATGGTCGAATTTAATGGTAGCGTCATGGTTATTTCCCCTTAAACTGCGGCTCGCGCTTGTTTAAAAAGGCATTTACCCCTTCGCGATAGTCTTCGCTGCGCCCTCCTAAACGCTGCAAATCGCGTTCAAGATCAAGCTGTTCGTCGAGGGTGTTGGTTGCTGCGCAATAAATGGCTTTTTTGATAAGCCCTAAACCATAGGTTGGTTGTGTCGCAAGGTGTTGAGCGAGTTGTTGAACGGTGTCTGTAAGCGCGTCATCTTCAGTGACCTGCCAAATCATTCCCCATTGTAATGCTTGCTCTGCGCTGATTTTATCCCCGAGTAGTGCCATACCCATTGCTCTGGCATGTCCCACCCGTTGTGGCAAAAACCAGCTTCCTCCTGAGTCAGGAACCAGACCGAGGCGACAAAATGATTGAATAAAACGGGCACTTTTGGCTGCGATAACAATATCTCCGGCAAGTGCGATAGCCGCGCCTGCACCTGCTGCGACCCCGTTTACGGCGCAAATAATCGGTTTTGGTAAGGCGGTGAGACGGCGGATCAGTGGGTTATAATAGGTTTCTACAGAAAAGCCGAGATCAGGCGCTTCACGATTGGCACTGACATTACGATCGTTGAGATCTTGCCCCGCACAAAATCCACGACCAGCACCGGTGATCACTAAGCAACGCACCGACTCGTCGCGCTCTGCAATTTTGATAGCTTCACTCAGTTGGCGGTGCATTTCATCGTTAAAGCTATTGAGTCTGTCAGGGCGGTTTAAGGTCACCGTGAGAACACCATTTTCCTGTGTGGTGAGGATCATCGCTTGGTTTGTCATGGTTATTGTCCTGTAAACTGAGGTGTACGTTTTGCGAAAAAGGCATCGATCCCTTCTTGCCGATCTTGGGTGCCAGCTAAGGTTACGAAATATTGGCGTTCCAGTTGCAACCCCTCAGTAAGGTGGCTGTCTTGGGCATGAATGAGGGCAGCCTTTGCTGCTCGCACCGCTAAAGGCGCGTGTGTCGAGATGTGCTGCGCAAGTTGCTGGGCGCGTTCGACCACTAAATCATCAAGGCAAATTTCACTAATGAGCCCTGCTTGAAGTGCGCGTTTGGCGTTAATGGATTCTCCTGTCAGCACCATTTGCATTGCTAAAGACTTGCCCACGGCGCGGATCAAACGTTGCGTACCGCCCGCACCCGGCATTAAGCCAAGGGTAATTTCAGGTAATCCAAAGCGGGCGGACTCCCCTGCAATCACCATGTCACAGGCAAGGAGTAGCTCAAAACCTGCGCCAAGCGCATACCCATTGGTCGCTGCGATAATGGGTTTTGATATCATGGATAAACGACGCCATACTTGAGGCCGTTTATCTGTCATCGCGCTGGCGATAGTTTGCTGTTGCAACTCTTTAAGATCGGCTCCCGCTGCAAAAAATCGCGGGTGGCCCGTAAGCACTATCGCACCAATTTCCTTATTGCCATCCGCCGCTTCAAGGTGCTGTACAAGGTGCTCAAGGTATGGTGTGCTGAGCGCGTTGCGCACTTCGGGGCGATCCAACGTCAGTGTGAGAACGCGTTTATTTTGTTGAGATAAAATCCAAGGCTTTTCCATTGCGCGTCCTATACGTCAAAGTCTAAAACAACGCCATCGCCCTTCGGCCATGATTGGCAGCTCAAAATATATCCATCAGCAATTTGGTCGGGTTCCAGACTGTAATTGACGCCCATTTCCACTTCCCCTGAGCGCAATTTGCATTTGCAAGTCGCACACACGCCGCCTTTACAGGCGTATGGCAGGTCTACACCTTGGCGTAATGCAGCATCTAAAATACTGTCATCTTGGCTGTCTATGCTGATATCTAAGATCCGACCATCAAGGTGAATGCTCACTTGGCGCACCTCATTAGACTTGACCACCGTTGGTTTAAATTTTGCTCCAGAGGTGTTGAAGTGTTCCATGTGAACGAATTCTTTTGGCATGCCATAATGGATAAGGGTGTCATGCACCTCATCTATCATGCTTTCAGGGCCGCAAATAAATGCACGATCAAATTGTTTGAAATTTAATAATGTATTGCCCAAAGCAGAAAGCTGCTGTTGGTTAATGCGACCGTTGAGGAGTTCACTTTCTTGTGGCTCTTGGCTGAAAAGGTAAATCACTTGAAAACGTTCAGCAAAACGGCTTTTTAAATCTGCAATGCTCTCTTTAAACATCACTGAACGGCTATTGCTGTTGCCATAAATTAAGACAAAATGGCTTTTAGGTTCAGTTTGTAATGTGGCTTTAATAATTGAAAGTAGTGGGGTGATCCCAGATCCTGCGGCTACGGCGAGGTAGTGTGCATGAGTCTGTTTTTCAGGCTGGTAGCCAAATTGCCCTTGCGGAACCATGACATCAAGGCTATCACCGACTTTCAGTTGTTGATTGATAAAATTGGAAAATCGTCCTTCATAAATAGCCTTTACGCCAATTTTCAGTATCTGTTCGTCTGGTGAGCTACAAATGGAGTAGCAACGGCGTAGGTTTTCCCC
Source organism: Providencia rettgeri (assembly GCF_041075285.1). Classification (NCBI taxonomy): domain Bacteria; kingdom Pseudomonadati; phylum Pseudomonadota; class Gammaproteobacteria; order Enterobacterales; family Morganellaceae; genus Providencia; species Providencia rettgeri. The sequence continues at coordinate 3,833,269 of NZ_CP163512.1, forward strand.
ATTAATTGAGGCTTTTAAGGTGAGATGTTGCCCTGGGCGATAATGATATTGTTCGCGCAAAGCATCAGGAACATTGAACGTCACCGCAACGGCATCAGGGGTGTCACGTTCAATAGCGGCAATACTTAAACGATGAAATACAGTCATATGCGTGCCCCTAAATACATTTAAAGTAATCAAATGGTTCTAAGCATTCGGTGCACCTATATAAGGCTTTACACGCCGTTGAACCAAATTCGCTAATTTTTTCAGTTTGTTCGCTATTGCAGTGTGGGCAACGGATGGCTCCTTTGTGTTCAGGGTGCTCGCAAGAGGAGCCTTGTGGTGGTGCAATACCAAATTCTCTTAAGCGCCTTTTAGCCTCTTGGTTCATCCAATCGGTTGTCCAAGCGGGGGTTAACATGACTTCGATATTAATGTTTTCAAACCCGGCACCTTCTAAAACCGTTTTTATTTCATTGAGTAAAAATTCGGTTGCAGGACAGCCTGAATAGGTTGGTGTAAAAATAATTTTCCAACCCAGATTGTCTGGGAGTACATTGCGGATCATGCCAAGATCAGTAATAGAGAGCGCAGGCAGCTCAGGATCAGGAATTTGATGAAGCTGTTGCCAGATCTGATGAACTTGGGGGGATTGGATCTCACTTAATTGCAGTCTCTGTTCCATGGCATCACCACTGGCAATTTGGGTAAGCACGTTGCATAAATTGCAATTGCGTTAATAGCAGACCGAGATGTTCAGTATGGCTACCTTGCTTACCCCCTAAACGATACGCATCCTTTTCAGGCACACTGAGTGTGGCCTCATCAAAGGTTTCAGTAATAGTCGTTAACCATGGCGCTTTCAAACTGCGCGGGTCAACAGCAATGCCCGCTTCACTAAGAGCGATTTCAATGCTATCTGCGTGGAAAAGCTCGCCGGTAAAGCGCCATAACGCATTGACGGAATTTTGAATTCGGCGGTGACTTTCTTCTGTGCCATCCCCTAAGCGGATCAGCCAATTACGGCTAAATCGTAGATGGTAAGTCGCCTCTTTGAGGGATTTTTCTGCAATAGCAGAGAGTTGTTCATCGCAGCTATGACACAAAGCTTCATAGAGGGGAACATGATAGGCATCCATAAAGAATTGGCGTACTAGTGTGTCATCGAAGCCGTTATTTGGCTGCTCAACCAGTAACAGATTACTAAATTCTCGCTCGTCACGTAAAAAGGCCAGTTTGTCTTCATCATAATCTGCCCCTTTTAACTGTGCGGCATAGCTTAAAAAATTGCGTGCTTGCCCTAGTAGATCCAGACCAATATTGGATAGCGCAAGGTCGATTTCAATTTCAGGCGCATGTCCGCACCATTCGCACAGGCGCTGTGCAAGAATTAATGGTGAGTCACCTAGCCGTAACGCGTAATGATGGAGCTGTTCTTGTTGGTTCATCGGATGGCTCCTTACATGTTTTTTATGCCATCGGGGATGGTATAAAATGTTGGATGGCGGTAAACCTTGGTGTCCGCGGGATCAAAGAATGTGCTTTTATCTTCCGGTTGTGACGCAATTAAATATGCGGATTTAACAACCCAAATTGAGCAGCCCTCACTGCGTCTGGTATAGACATCTCGCGCGTTTTCTAGCGCCATTTGGTCATCTGCGGCATGTAAACTTCCCACATGGCGATGAGCCAAACCCTGCTTACTACGAACAAATACTTCATACAAAGGCCAGTCTAGGTTATTCATGATGTTTTCCTTTTCTGAACGGGTTCAGTAAACTAAGCGGCAGATTTCACGGCTTTTTGTTTGCGACTATGTGCCATGGCACCTTCACGTACCCATGCACCTTCTTCCCAGCCTTTGCGTTTTGCACCGAGTCGTTCGTGGTTGCAAATGCCATTCCCTTTAATCACTTGGTAAAACTCTTCCCAATCAATGTCACCAAAGCGATAGTGGCCGAGTTCGTCATCCCACACTAAGTCGGGATCAGGGATAGTCATACCAAGGGCTTCAACTTGCGGTACGGTGTTGTCGACAAACTTCTGACGTAGTTCATCATTACTAAAGCGTTTGATTTTCCACGCCATACTTTGAGCGCTATGTGGCGAGTCTGAGTCATTTGGGCCAAACATGGTCAGAACTGGCCACCAAAAGCGGTTTATCGCATCTTGTAACATCGCCTTTTGCTCATCAGTGCCTGCTGCCAGTGCCATGACGGCTTCATAACCTTGGCGTTGGTGAAAGCTCTCTTCTTTACAAATTTTCACCATGGCGCGGGCATAAGGGCCATATGATGTGCGGCACAGGGCGACTTGGTTCACAATCGCCGCGCCATCCACTAACCAGCCGATCACACCGATATCTGCCCAACTCAACGTGGGGTAATTAAATATCGAGGAATACTTCATTTTTTCATCAAACAGTTTTTGGTAGATATCTTGGCGGGAACAGCCAAGGGTTTCTGCGGCGCTGTATAGGTAAAGGCCGTGACCTGCTTCATCTTGGATTTTGGCAAGTAATATGACTTTACGGCGCAGTGTTGGTGCACGTGTGAGCCAATTGGCTTCAGGGAGCATACCCACGACCTCGGAGTGGGCATGTTGACCGATTTGGCGGATAAGGTTCTGCCGATAAGCATCGGGCATCCAATCCTTAGGCTCGATGGAAATATCTGCTTCGATTTTGGCTTCGAAGTTAGCCTGATTTTTCTCGCTCATTGATTTTTCCGTTAAGTGATTCGTAAATTAATCATTAAACAAAAATATTGAATCATGTTTATTTAACATTAATGCTAGAAACGGTTAACATAAAGATCAATATTTCTTAACGCTATTTTGCGATACACTTCACAGGGTTTTATTAAATAACTAATATAATCAAATAGTTAGTTTCAATGTATTTTATGTGGATTTTAATGTCTTATTAAAATTCAATTATTTTGTTTTTAATTTGTTAAATTTTAATTAGCATCTATGCTTGTTTTTATGATACACATTTAAATATCAATATTGTTTATTGTCTTTGTTTCTGGAGTGAGATATGCAACATTTAACAAGTTACATTATGGGAAAGTGGGTGCAGGGTACCGGTAAAGCACGCACGATTTATCATGCGCTGACTAATCAAAGCTTATATGCGGTGACAACGAATGGACTCCCTTTATCTGAGTGTTTGACCTATGGGCGAAAAGTCGGGGGGGAGGCGCTATCTACAATGACATTCCAGCAACGAGGTCAGATGCTAAAAGCGGTTGCCAAGTATTTATTGGAACACAAAGCCGAGTTATATGCGATTTCAGCACAAACGGGAGCAACAAAAGCAGATAGCTGGGTGGATATCGAAGGGGGGATTGGGACGCTATTCGCCTATTCAGGGCTTGCAAGTAGGGAACTTCCCGACGACACCATTTGGCCTGAAGGTGACACAGCTCCATTATCTAAACAAGGGCAATTTATCGGTCACCATATTTTGACTTCTCGTCGTGGTGTTGCGTTGCATATCAATGCCTTTAACTTCCCTTGTTGGGGAATGTTAGAAAAGCTGGCACCCACATGGTTAGCGGGTATGCCGGCGATTATCAAGCCTGCTACGGCATCTGCTCAAGTCACTCAAGCGATGGTGAAACTTATCGTCGACAGTGGTCTGGTACCTGAAGGGGGGATCCAACTCGTGTGTGGCGGTGTAGGGGATATGTTTGATTATCTTGATTTTGAGGACGTTGTGACTTTCACTGGTTCAGCCTCAACAGGACAAAAGCTCAAGTCTCATCCACGTATCATTGAAAAATCAGTGCCTTTTACTATGGAAGCAGATTCGCTGAACTGTGCCATCTTGGGCAATGATGTTCAGCCAGAACAGCCTGAATTTGAGTTATTTATCAAAGAGGTTACCCGAGAAATGACCGCAAAAGCGGGGCAAAAATGTACGGCTATTCGTCGCATTATCGTGCCTCAAAATCAATTAGAGAATGTTAAGCAAGCGCTGCTCAAACGTTTATCGGCGATCACCATGGGTGATCCTGCAATTGATGGGGTTCGTATGGGGTCGTTGATTAATCTAGAGCAACGGCAAGATGTACAAGCTAAAGTAGATTATTTGCGTAACCATGGTTGTGAAGTGCTATGTGGTGGGCAGTTTGATCAATTAGATGTGATTGGGGCAGATAGCCAAAACGGTGCATTTTATCCGCCTACATTATTGTATTGTGCTGAGCCATTTAACACTTCAGCGGTTCATGAAACTGAAGCGTTTGGTCCAGTTGCTACCTTAATGGGTTATGAAAGTCACGAACAAGCGGTACAACTTGCCCTTTTAGGAGGCGGTAGCCTTGCCGGCACCTTAGTCACTGCGGATCCCCAAGTGGCGCAATCGGTGATCCGGGCGAGTGCGCGAGCACATGGGCGTATGTTAGTGTTAGATCAGGCGTCATCAGTGGAGTCAACTGGGCATGGTTCGCCATTGCCATTGTTGGTACATGGTGGGCCAGGGCGTGCCGGGGGAGGAGAAGAGTTGGGTGGGCTGAGAGCCGTGAAGCACTATATGCAGCGCACTGCCATTCAGGGTAGCCCATCGATGTTAACGGCAATTAGCCAGCAATGGTTCCGTGGTGCGGATACGATGACTGATGTTGTTCATCCGTTTCGAAAACATTTCGAAGATTTACTGATAGGCGATACGCTACTTACCGCGAGGCGTACGGTGACGGAAGCTGATATCGTTAATTTTGCCTGCCTTAGTGGCGATAACTTTTATGTGCATGTTGATAAAATTGGCGCGGCACAGTCCCTGTTTGGTGAACGTATAGCGCATGGGTATTTTGTCGTTTCAGCCGCCGCAGGCTTATTTGTTGATGCAGGGGTTGGGCCCGTTATCGCAAATTATGGCATGGAAAATTTGCGTTTTATCGAGCCCGTAAAAATTGGTGATACGATACAAGTTCGTTTAACGTGTAAGAAAAAGATTAAAAAGCCACAGAAATTAGCCGAAGATAAACCCAATGGTGTCGTTGAATGGGACGTGCAAGTTTTCAACCAAGACAATACAGTTGTAGCACTTTATAGCATATTGACGCTGGTGGAACGCCGTCATGGTGATTATCACTAACCATCATCGGGATAGATTGGTGGTGAATAAAGAGGTGCTTTTTCAATCATTTTCTGGTGTGATGAGGAAATGATCAACGGAATGTAAGGAAACAGAATGAAAACGCACCACCAAGCGGTGTATCAACAATTTGATGAGCAAGCTAACGCCTATTTAACCAGCCAAGTTCATGCACAAGGTGAGGATTTACTCGCCTTGCAGCAACGGCTACAAGGCTGCCAAGCTGAAGATGTCCTTGACCTCGGTTGTGGTGCTGGGCATGCGAGCTTTTATACAGCACCATTGGTGAAATCGGTCACGGCGTACGATTTGTCCGACTCAATGCTTCGTGTTGTGGAAAAAAGTGCCCAAGAGCGGCAACTTACTAATATTACCACCTGCAAAGGCACTGCTGAGCAATTACCATTTGCGGATAATCACTTTGGTCGAGTAATTAGTCGCTATTCTGCCCACCACTGGCATGATGTGGAAAAAGCATTGCGTGAAGTTCGCCGTGTGCTAAAAGTGGGGGGAAAGGGTATTTTTATTGATGTGGTTTCACCAGGTCACCCAATATTAGATATTTATCTACAAACTGTTGAAGTGCTAAGGGATACATCGCATATTCGTGATTATTCTGCTGGAGAATGGTCAGGGATGTTTAATAAGGCAGGGTTATTTGTTACTGGTGTACAAAGCTTCCGTTTACCCCTTGAGTTTACCAGTTGGGTTGAACGGATGCGAACGCCGCAACCCTTGGTTGAGGCGATCCGCCAATTCCAAAACACACTCAGTGATGAAGTTAAGCAACATTTTGCATTACAAGCAGATGGCTCATTTACTTCTGACGTAATGCTATTTGAATTTCATCGGCAATAAGCATCTATTTTTCAATAAATTGCGCTTGGTTGACTAGACTGAGCGCAGTGTTCACGGTAAAAATTTCACCGCGTACCTCGGGCACACCAAAAGCCTTTAAACGCGCGCTGTGTTTGGTTAAGTAAGCTTTTGCCTCTTGCTCAGAAGCAAACAGATAAACACCACCCGCCATTTGTCTCTGTTGGTTTTCAGTCCAAATTTTCCAGATAAAACCCGGTTCTTGATTGATTGACTCGGCTAACGCATTCATTGCCAACGTCATTTCTTCCCCCCAAGGGCCTTGGTATGGGAAGTCTACTTGTAAAATCACACTCATTGATTTCATCTCCTTATCATCAGGCTTGCATAATAACCTTTAACACAAATAATAACTTTGCTATTTATCGTATTTAAGGCTATCGCGTTTGCCTGCTTCAAAGGCTTCCAGTGTGTTTAATCGTGCCTGCTTGTGGTCAACGATGGGTTTAGGGTAATCAAGGTGTATATTATTTTCCTCTGCCCATTCATGAGGGGTATGAATATATTTAGCAGGTACAGTCCGTAATTCAGGTAGCCAATGACGGATAAACGTGCCCTGTGCATCGAATTTTTGCCCCTGTGTGGTGGGGTTAAAAATACGAAACCATGGGGAAGCATCAACGCCAGTAGACGCTGACCATTGCCAGCCGCCGTTGTTGGCGGCTAAACTTCCATCAATTAGCTGACTCATAAAATATTTCTCTCCCTTTCGCCAATCGATGAGTAAATCCTTCACTAAGAAACTTGCCACAATCATACGTAAGCGGTTATGCATCCAGCCAGTTGTATTGAGTTGGCGCATAGCCGCGTCAACAATGGGGTAGCCCGTTTGCCCGGTTTTCCATGCTGCAAAATCAGTAGGTGAATCATTCCAATGAATATATTGTGTCCACTGAATAAAGGGCTGGTGGCGGCAAAGTCGAGGAAAGGCAACTAAAAGATGGGTATAAAACTCACGCCAAATTAATTCATTTAACCAACAGAAAGCCCCGCTATCAGGGGAATCAAGCACCTGTGGATTTTCAGCTTGTAAACGGTTAAAACATTGACGAGGAGATAACACCCCAATCGCAAGGTATGGCGATAACTGGCTAGTGCCATCAATGGCAGGAAAATCCCTATCTTGTTGGTAATCTGTCACTTTTTGGGCACAAAAAAGCCTGAGCCTTTTTAATCCAGCTTGTTCACCCGCAGGGAAAGTCGGTATTTCTTGATGTTCATGGGGAAATAACGGCAAGGCTGTTTTAATTTCTAACGGTTCTGCTCGCTTTTCAGGTGCACGTAATGAACGGCAATCTGTGACAGAAAGTTGGGTTAGAAACGCACGGCGAAATGGGGTATAGACTTGGTACATCTCGCCTTTTTGATTTGTTACGGTACCAGGGGGGAGTAATAAAGCATCATCAACCCCATGAACCTGTATTGTATCCGCGTGTGCTATTAGCCATTCATCGCGTTTTTTTTCGTTCCATTCATATTGCCGATTGAAAAACAGAGCATCCGCTTGTTGCTCTTTGGCGTAATCCAGTACCCATTTCGCCGCATTAGCAAAATTATTGGTGGTATGACAAATCAGTGGGATACCCAGTTGGGCAAGGGAATGCTGTAACTCAACAAGGTTTTGGTGAATAAAGGCGATTTGCCGTGCAGAGACATCGTGTTGTTGCCATTGCTCTGGTGTGGCGGTGTAGAGGGCGATGACGTTGGCCTGCGGATCAGCGCAGGCCAAGGAAAGCGCTTTGTTATCGGTGACGCGTAAATCATGACGAAACCAGATAAGATGACGAACTTGCTTCGCTGCCACCGCTTTCCTCCTTGGAGTTAATCTAATTTAGGGTGCTGATTAATTAACGACTGGCGCTTTTTCTCCAGTTCAGCAATTTGTTGGTCAATATCTTCAACTCTTTGCTCAATATTGTCAAAGTGCTCACTTAAAATTTCTTTTGCTTCCGCTTTATCTGATGCTGCGGGTGTCGCACCACGTAACGGTTTATTGGCCGTTTCTGGCATGCGGATCCCGGTGTATAAACCAATTAATGCAATCACCATCAAGTAATAGGCTGGCATATATAAATCGGTGGTCGATTCTACTAACCATGCTGCAACAGTGGGGGTTGCACCTGCGATTAATACCGAGATATTAAAGGCGATCGCCAAGGCACTGTAACGGATATGTGTTGGGAAAATTGCGGGTAAAATTGATGCCATTACCCCAGTAAAACAGTTCAACAATACCGCGAGGATCAGTAACCCAACAAAAATTAAGCCAACAGAACCGCTGTTAATTAGCATAAAGGCAGGGTAAGCAAGCAACACTAAACCGACGCTACCGATAATGACAAATGGGCGACGGCCAATTTTGTCACTGGTTAAGCCAATTACGGGCTGAACAAATAGCATCCCGATCATAATAGCGATAATGATAAGCACACCATGGTCAGTTGAATAATTCAGGTTATGCGACAAATAACTTGGCATGTAAGTCAGCAACATGTAATACGTGACGTTAGTTGCAATAACTAAGCCCACACAAATTAATAAGCTTTTCCAATACTTAGACGCGACTTCACGTACTGAAACTTTGGGGGGATTTTGAATATTCGCTTTATCTTGTTTTTCCAGTGTTTCAACATGCTGTTGGAAAGCGGGCGTTTCTTCAAGGGAATGACGCAGATATAACCCAATGATCCCTAAAGGTAAGGCTAAGAAGAACGGAATTCTCCATCCCCAATCATGGAAATTCGCCTCTCCAACGATACTGGAAATCAGCACAACAACACCAGCACCCAATACGAAACCAGCAATGGAACCAAAATCTAACCAACTTCCCATAAAGCCACGTTTACGGTCTGGTGAATATTCGGCAACAAAGATTGCAGCTCCTGAATATTCCCCTCCGACGGAGAAACCTTGGGCCAATTTGGCAATCAATAATAAGATGGGTGCCCAGATTCCGATGGTTTCATATGACGGGATCAAACCAATACTGAAGGTACTGACCGCCATGATAATAATGGTCATTGACAAGACTTTTTGTCGACCATATTTATCACCTAAGATACCAAAGATCACGCCTCCTAATGGCCTAACAAGGAAAGGCACTGAGAAGGTAGCAAGTGCAGCAATCATCTGAACGCTCGGTGATGCGTCTGGAAAGAATACTTGACCTAGGACGTAGGCTAAGAAGCCGTATACACCAAAGTCAAACCATTCCATCGCATTACCCAGTGAAGCAGCGGTAATTGCCTTTTTTAATTTTCCGTCATCAATAATTGTAATATCATTGATATTTAACGGTTTTTCTTTTTTCTTCTTGAATTTCATGAAACCATCCTCTTATTTGAATTTCAACAACGAGATTAATCGCATTTAAGGTGTGGATTTTCATACTAGAACAAACTGTGAGTCTTATTATTTAGAATAGTCGTTGTATGAATTTTTGATAAGTTTTTAATACTGACAGTGACGTTAAATAATGGGGCAATACAGCAGAAATAGAGGAAAAAACAGGGAGTGTTCTTGTTGTAAATAAAGCAAAATAACCACCTTGGTATAATCAAATAGGTTATCAATAATACATTAATATCGCGCAAATGTAAAATGCTTGGCTTTTCATTCCAAATAAAACGAATTTTCAGCGTTTTATTTCAGGGTGTTAGGTTTATATCAATATGTTATTGTGTTGATAATATTTCAGGTAAATATCTTAAGTGTGTAACTATAAAAATCTTAATAATCATTTGGTTATATTTTATTTTTTCTAAACCCTTCTATGCTAAATAATTTGTAAGCAGAAGGAGAAAACATATGAATATGCCAGTGAAAATATCCGCAATTAATGTGTATCATCCCTCAAATATCAGGTGTAATGATTATTTCATCAAAAAACATACGAATATCAAAAATATTAATAATCTATTTGAATTATTTGGTAAGAGACAGCGCTATGTGTCTGACCTTGAAAATGAAAATGTGTTAACTATGGCGTTTAATGCAGCAGAACCGATAGTGAATGATAGTAATATTGATATTATTATTTTCGCCTCGACAACAGTAGAATATTTATCGCCAACTCACGCATTATTAATTCATCGAAAATTCAATATTAAACATAGCTGTGTTTGCATTGATATGAATTTAAACTGTTTAAGTATGCTGGCTGTTCTTGAACAGGCAACCATGATGCTAAACTTCAAAGCCTCTTATCGTAGGGCGTTGATTATCTCAGCAGATCAAATTTCGCGTTATGCAAACCCACAAACGTTTTTTCCGGAGGTTTTATTTGGCGATGCGGCGGTTGCAATGATATTAGAAAAAGCCGAGGACCATTCAGGGGCCGGGTTCATTGATAGTCTCTATTATACAGATAGTCAGTACGCAGATACGATTGTATTTCCACATCATGGGCTATCTCGTAGCCAGAATATGCAATCTGAAAAATTTTACTGGGGTAATTTTAGCGGGGAACCTTGTGTCTCCTTTGCAATAGAAGCTATTCAATGTCAGTTGAAAAAACATCTTCTAAAATTGAGTGATGTATCTTGTTTTTTCTTTTCTCAATTATCAAAAAGTTATATTGAAGCAATTAAAAATGCATTAAACCTTTCTTGGGAGCAGATTGAATATATAGGTGATGAATATGGCTATACAGGGGGAAATAGCCCTTTTATCGCTTATGAAAGCCGTTTAAAAAAAGGTTTGCTTTATGATGGGGACCTTATTGTATTTTGGTCATTTAGCTCGGGGTATCAAACCAGTGTTTTGTTGTGGAAATTATAAGTTCATCATGCCTAAATCGATTAGCTATTCACGCTAATCTTTTTACGATGCGCTTATTTCCAATGTGAGTATAAAAATAAATGCTTGATTTATTCCGTTATTACTATCTTCTTTTGATAATAACGGAGGATTGTGTCGTTCTTTTTTATAATGGATTTGATAAGTAGGAATGAATAATTGACTTGGTTACAATCAAATAAATTAGTGCAAATAAGTTTGATAATCAACGTGTGCAGTGAGATTTAATCAGGATCTTACTGGGTATTTATAAATCAATACCCTTATATTTTTTACTCACAAAAATAGAGGGCGTATGACCTCCGACGGAGAAGAGTGCCATTATGAAAAAACAGAGTGTTGCATCCTATATTGCGAAAGTACTTGATAATGCAGGCGTTAAACGTATTTGGGGCGTTACTGGAGATTCATTAAATGGCTTAACCGACAGCTTGCGCCGACAAGGGGCAATTGAATGGTTAGGCACTCGTCATGAGGAAGTTGCGGCATTTGCTGCGGGCTCAGAGGCTCAGCTTACCGGAAAACTAGCGGTTTGTGCGGGGTCTTGTGGGCCGGGAAATATGCACCTTATCAACGGATTATATGACTGCCACCGTAACCGAGTGCCGGTATTAGCGATTGCAGCACATATCCCATCAAGTGAAATTGGCAGTAATTATTTTCAAGAAACGCATCCTACAGAACTATTTCGTGAATGCAGCCACTACTGCGAAATGGTGTCAAACCCAGAGCAGATCCCGCAAGTGCTAGGCATTGCAATGCGTAAAGCCATCTTGAACAAAGGGGTTTCTGTTGTCGTTATTCCGGGTGATATTGCATTAAAAGAGGCACCAGAGAGCGCCAAAGAGACATGGTATCAGCCACAAGCGCCATTGATTATGCCACAGCGTGCTGAAATTGAACGATTAGCACAAGCCCTGAATGAAGCCAAAAATGTGACATTATTCTGCGGTAATGGCTGTGCCGGCGCACACGATGAAGTGATCAAACTGGCAGAAACACTAAAAGCGCCCGTGGTACATGCACTACGAGGTAAAGAACATATTGAATGGGATAATCCGTACAGCGTTGGAATGACAGGTTTAATTGGTTTTTCATCGGGCTACCATGCGATGATGAACGCTGATACGGTCGTTTTATTAGGAACGCAATTCCCATACCGTCCTTTTTATCCAAATGATGCAAAAATTATCCAAATTGATATTAATGCAGGAAGCTTAGGTTCTCATTGCCATATCGATATGGGACTGATTGGTGATATTAAAGCCACTCTCGATGCTTTGCAGCCGCACCTGCAAACTAAACAAGATAATAAGCACCTTGAAAGTGCCCTAAAACATTATGCAGAAGCCCGTAAAGGGTTAGATGATCTTGCAAAACCGGGTCATGAAGGGCTCATCCATCCGCAGTATCTGGCGACTAAAATTAGTGAATTGGCAGATGATGATGCTATTTTTACTTGTGATGTCGGTACGCCAACGGTATGGGCTGCACGATACCTGAAAATGAATGGTAAACGCCGTTTAATTGGTTCGTTTAACCACGGTTCTATGGCGAATGCGATGCCGCAAGCGATTGGGGCTCAAGCGGTTGATAAAAAACGTCAAGTGGTTGCCATGTGTGGTGATGGTGGGTTTAGTATGCTAATGGGGGATTTTATTTCCCTATCACAAATGCAATTACCTGTGAAAATTATCATCCACAACAATGGCGTACTAGGTTTTGTGGCGATGGAAATGAAAGTCGCAGGTTTCCTAACGGCAGGAACGGATTTACATAACCCGAATTTTGCAGCGATTGCGAATGCTGCGGGTATTAAGGGGATCCGTGTCGAAAAAAGTGAAGATCTCGACGGTGCACTTAAAGAAGCTTTTGCTCACGATGGCCCTGTGGTTGTGGATGTCTTAACGGCAAAACAAGAGCTGTCGATGCCGCCAGAAATTGAGGCGCAAGAAGCCAAAGGCTTTAGCTTATATATGCTAAAAGCCATTATGAGTGGGCGTGGTGATGAAGTGGTGCAATTAGTGAAAACTAACTGGCTGCGTTAATACGATTTATGTCAATAATGCATAGCAGTTAATCATTAATGAGCCCAATCTAATTGAAGTCTTTCATTAGGGGCTGTTTATCTTTGATGGTCAATTTTTATTCGAATTAAAGCCATTTTAGGCAAGGGGGGAGGTTCGCTGCCGAGTGAACTCGGCAAGAGCCTCTCAACGCAGCATCAAATGAGTAAAACGTGCTTTAATCGAACCCGTAAGGCAGCGTTTAGGACAATAGTTGATTCAAATTGTCGTCAGTTAGCACGACAGAGTCATTTATCCATTTTTTTTGATGGTTTCTTGACCTTTTTTAGCGGTAAAAATCAGCAGCAAAGATAAACAGCCCCAATGATTGGGCTTTCCCTTAACTTAACTGTCAATCTATTCATTTTTTTCAGAATATTGTGCCAGTATGGCATGATATTCGGCTTTACTTAACGGGATAATTGCAACTTCAACGAAATTATGGCGAGAACTTGTTAGAGTGCATTCTGCCGCCTCTATACTCTCGACATATTCGGTCATAAAGTGATTTTGATGTCCTGGCGAGGCTAATAATCTTAATGTCAAAAAGTTCTCAAGCTGTTCAGGCTCTGACATTAATTGTTCGCCATGAAAAAATTTATCGAGACATTGATAGGCAAGAGGCTCCGCTTTTAAAGGGAACCATTCTTTTATAAGATGCCATACTGGGGAGGCGTCGCTAGGAAGCTCATCATTATCAAATATATTACCTTGAGCAAGGGGTAAGTTATAGGCTCCGAAATTAAAATTGTCCATATTTATTATCCGACAAAAAAGTTTAGACAGTCACCTAATAAATCATACGGTTCAAGTCTATCAAATCAGGTAATAACCTGAACTAATACCCAGCCGCAGATTGACTCCGCCATAAATGAGCTGCAACCAAAGCTCTCCATGGGGAATACTGCAACAACCATTTTTCAGTCTCTTTGGCTGTTGGTTGTTCCTGTTTAACAAGTAGGGTCTGTAAGTTGCGCCTAACAGCGACATCTCCATGCAAAGAGCCATCCAAATAATTGAAACCACGCAATAGCGCATAGCTGACGGTCCAAGGACCAATCCCTTTAATTTTTAATAACTGTTCGGTGATCAAATCGGCGTTCTCATGGTTCACTTGTTGTGATAAATCAATCTGTTGGTTCTCTATCGCCTCACATAGTGCTCTGAGCGCAATAATTTTCCCTAACGAAAATCCTGTTTCCCTGAGAGTCTCATCACTAACTAAACTCACTTGTTGAATATCAGGAAAACACCAAATTTTCGATGAGTGCTGCATGCCTACCGCTTGAATAAAGCGTCGGCGGATGGCGATAGCAGCATGGACACTAATTTGCTGTCCAATAATTGCCCATACTAAGGCTTCAAAGGCACTAGAGGATTGATAAATGCGCAGTCCCCTTTGCCTTTCAATGAGTTTGCCAAGTACCGGATCTGTGAGATAGTGTTGTTCAAATTGATTAACAGGCTGGTTTAAACCCAATAAATGTTTTCCAAGAGCGCTAAGTTCTGCCTCTGTTGGCGCAATATTGGCGTGATCAACCTCCAGAGAAACCGTGGCATTCAAGTTCTTAATGGCTAACTGAATTTTGGCAGGGTGATTTTGCCAAATTAAGCCTTTATGCAAACAATTATTAGTAACAATTTCAGCGACATTTTGTTGATCTCTTAAATGAAAGGCAAAAAAATCATCAGCCCGATAAGGTTGTGGGAGCGGTAAATTAACAGTGAATGTTTGCATTATGATGACCTTATAAGATTTTTCTTTAATCACAATATATTGTGTATTGGCACATTAGGTAACTCATATTTTAGAGAATAAGTATGTTATCTTGATTGAGCTGATAATTGCGTAAATGACATGGTGTTTACTATTTAATAAGGAAGTGAAATGAAAACTGAAGATAGCAGTTCATCTCATAACACTCCAAATCCTGCTAAATCAGCCCCCGAATTAACAGGGATTGGTGGTTGGCTGATTTTCCCCATGCTAGGGATTGTGTTGTCCGTTATTTTTCTTCCATTTGCAATTTATGGGCAAAATATTCAGGTTATTGAGTATTGGGATGAGCTAACCAACCCGCAATCCGATACATTTATTCCTTTATTTAAAGAGCTTATTTATTTTGAGCTTTTAGGGAATGTGATCTTATACGCTTTATTGCTTTTTTTGTGTTATGTCTTTTTTACGAAGAAAAAACTCACTATCAAAATTTATATTTTCTTCCAGCTATTTGCTTTAGGATTGACAGTTTCAGATATTATACTGGCAGGGTTATTATTAGATTTAGATGTTGAGGCGTCAGACATTCGCGACATTTTGCGAGCGCTTATTGGCTGTGCAATTTGGATACCTTACTTTTTGGTTTCTAAGCGTGTGAAAAATACATTTGTGAATTAAATACCATCATAGAGGTGAAATGATGATTTATTGCAAAAGAGTGTATGATCCTGCAACCAAGGATGATGGCTACCGTGTATTAGTCGATAGGTTATGGCCAAGAGGGATAAAAAAAACCGATTTGCAGTGTGACGCGTGGCATAAAGAGGTCGCTCCCTCTAATGAATTACGTAAATGGTTTCATCAACACACAGACCAATTTGAGCAATTTGTACAGCAATATCACGAAGAATTGAACCACAGCAAAGCGTGGCAAGTGTTAGTTGAGCAGGCTCAGCAAGGCAATTTAACGCTACTGTATAGCGCCAAAAATACAGAGCATAATCAAGCAATTGTACTTAAGAATTTTATTGAAGAAAAAATACAGGATAAAAAGGTTCGTTAAATGGAGAATCCTCAATCAACCGTTCAATTAGAGCAGGTTGCCGCTCAAGTCGTGCCACAACCTATGGCGGAAAAAGTGCCTGAAGGATTAGGGGGGTGGTTGATGTGGCCAATTATCGGGCTGTTTTACATGTTGTACAAAATGGTTACGATGATGATACAAGAAATTTCCCAAGTGGAAACGGTTTGGCCATTGGCGACAAACGTCGCTTCTGACTTCTATGTGCCAGGTTTTTCAACAGCCTATTACCTGTTACAAACCAGTTATGGGGTGCTCATTGCATTATTGTTGTGGACCTTTATTGCGGCAATTAAACGGAAAAAAAGGACGAAGTGGTGGTTTATCATCACCATGCTGTCATATACCCTGATGGTGTTTGTTGCGCGCTTTGTATTTCCTTATGTATTTGGTATGGAAATTAATTATTCCAATATTATCACGGTGATTAACGGCAGCTTTTATTGTGTGTTGTGGATTCCCTATTTTTTAGTCTCTAGTCGCGTCAAAAATACCTTTATTGGCTAAATATTAGCCACCTTCAAAGAAGATGGCTAACCAAGCTATTAACTAGAAAGATCTAACGTATGGGTAATATTACAGCGCTTAACAAAGGCATCATCATGGGAAACCAGTAGCAATGTACCTTGGTAATCATTTAATAGATCCTCAAGTAATTGCTTTGACTCTAAATCCAAATGATTATCAGGTTCGTCGAGTAACAATATTGCTGGCGGGTTCGGGCTATGGGTCAGCGCTAATAACGTGGCTTTGAGTTGCTCTCCCCCACTCAATTGTTGTAGTGGCTGTAAAGACTTATCACCTCGAATGCGTAACATACCAAGTTGTGTACGCCACTGTTCAACGGTGAATGAGGGCTGGTATTGATGTAAAGCTTCACTCACAGGTTGTGTTTTATCGAGCAAGTTTAGGTGTTGGTCTAAATAGCAAAAATGCCCGCTTAAGCGGAACTCCCCTGATTGGGCTTGAAGGTGCCCAGCAAGTACCTTAAGCAAAGTGGATTTTCCGCAACCATTATCACCTTGGATATGCCAATGCTCTCCACTGTATATGGTGAATGACAGTGGCGATAAATAACCATAGGGCAAGCGAAGATCCGCCGCAAAAACGGTCACTTTTTTCCCTTCACTCTGGTAGGAAATGACCATTTTTTGTTGTTTGGTATAGTGCATTTTCTCTTGGTTTTCTTGTTGCTGGTTTTGTAGGTTATCCATTACGCGTTGATGACGCTCTGCGATATTGGATTGCCTTTTTTCCGCGCGATTTTTTTGCATATCCAATAGCAATAAAGATTGAGATCCGCCATAGCGGATCTTCTCCCCTTGTTTTTTGCGTTGAGCGGCTTTTTGTAAGGTAGCTTGTTGCTGTTTTTTCTCTTGGTTGATACGTTTTTCTATACGTTCAGCCTGTGCTTCTATGGCGGCAATCTCGACACTTTTTTGCGAATCATACAACGCATAATTTCCCCCGTACTCCTGCAACCCTTTCTCGCTGAGTTCAAAAATAGTCGTCATCTCACCTAATAGCGCTCGATTATGGGAGATAACCAGACTGCCGGCACGGTGCTCCGTCAGCTTTTGGCTTAGCCATTGGCGGCTTGTTGCGTCTAAATGGTTATCTGGCTCATCAAGCAGTAAAAATTTATCTTGCTGTAAGAACGCTCGACATAACGCAAGGCGTGTACGTTCACCACCACTGAGATGGGCGATAGGGGTTTCCATCGAAATGGGCAATCGAGCGGAGTCTAACAGACTCTGCCATTGTGAAGGTAAGTGCCATTTATCGTCTACCAACTCAAAATCGGATGGTGAACCACCACCAGCCTCAATACGCGAAAAAGCATGATAGAGTTGCGTAATGCCTAAAGCATCAATAAGCGTTTCCCCTGTTAGGCGGGTTAGCTGATCAACATAGGTAAATGGTATGTTCCAATGCACATTTCCTTGTGTCGGTGGTAATACTTGGGCAAGCAGTCGCATCAATACTGATTTGCCCCGCCCATTATGACCAATTAAGGCATTTTTTTGGCACGACAGTGTCCCGTTTAATGGCGGAAATAGGGCGACTTGGTTGAATTCGATATTCAATTGTGAAAAGTGACAAGCAATTGTCATCGGCACCTCCAAAAATAAAGGGTGCAGACAACGTGGTTGACTTATCAAGACGTGTCGATGAATAGCGTTGCCTGCCAGGAACAGAAAAATGAATACCCGTGTGGTATTGGAAAATATTTTCTGGCAGTGCTTAATTCATCGTAGGGAGTACCTGCTAGGTTTAGTGATAAAGAGAGTAAAACTAGTATAGGCAAAAATAAGCGATCTAATCAACCCATTAGTTTGGAGAATGTCCTAAATTGAGTGCGACAATGGCGAAACCCTAAAATATCGAGTCAGCATTGGAAAGTAGGCCTTGAATGTTTGAAAAGGCCAATCAACGTAATATTGATTGGCCTTTTTACTAACAACAACGAGATTTTCAAGATTATGCAGAGGTGTGCTCTGACAACCATTGTGCGATGCGCTGTTTTTCTTCTTCATTCAGCCACATGCCCAATTTAGTACGACGCCAGATGGCATCATCTAATTCTGTTACCCACTCATTTTTCACTAAGTAGCGTAATTCAGCTTCATAAACATTCGCACCGAACGCTTCACCGAGATCGCTGAGCGAATTCGCGCCTTCCAAAATTAGCTTACTGTTACTGCCGTAAGTTCTGGCGTAACGCAGTGCTAAACCTTCAGGAAGCCATTGATAATGTTGGCGTAATACACGTGAATAGCCATCACGATCACAACCTTCGATATCACCACCCGGCAATTGACCATTTTTGGTCCACGGGCCACTTGCATGCGGGTAGTAGGCCGCCAGTTTATTGACCGCGGCTTCCGCTAATTTACGGTAAGTGGTTAGTTTACCACCGAATACAGACAGTAATGGGGCTTGGCCTTGCTCATCGTGAATATCTAAAGTGTAGTCACGGGTAATCGCTTGTGGTGAATCTGACTCATCATCACATAGCGGACGAACTCCTGAGTAATCCCACACAATGTCATTGACGGTTAACTGTTTTTTGAAGTGATCGTTATACACTTTCAGTAAATAATTAACTTCGTTATCATCAATTTTGACGTCTTTCGGATCGCCTTTGTATTCCACATCTGTCGTACCAATAATTGAAAATTCATCCATCCACGGAATAACAAACACGATACGGTTATCTTCATTTTGTAGGATGTAAGCTTGTGGTTCATCGTGAGCACGTGGAACAACGATATGGCTACCTTTGATTAGGCGAATACCGTATGGCGATTTTAATTTCAGGCCATCATCAAAGAACTCTTTCACCCAAGGTCCAGTTGCGTTAACCAGACCTTTGGCTTGCCAAGTGAGTGTTTCACCCGTACGTAAGTCTTGTGCTTCAACCACCCATAAGCCGTTTTCACGATAAGCGCGAGTCACTTTTGTGCGAGTACGAACTTCACCTTGCTTACGTACCACTTCTTGAGCGTTTAGAACAACTAAACGAGCATCATCAACCCAACAGTCTGAGTATTCAAATCCTTTGGTTAATTCAGGTTTTAATACCGAATTTTGGTTGAATTTTAAGCTCTTGCTACCCGGCAAACTGACACGTTTACCTAAATGATCATAAAGGAACAGACCAATACGGATCATCCAAGCTGGGCGTAAATGCGGTTGGTGTGGTAAACGGAAACGCATTGGGAATGCAATGTGCGGAGCCAGTCGCAATAAGACTTCACGCTCTGCCAGTGCTTCACTTACTAATCTAAATTCATAATGCTCTAGGTAGCGTAAGCCACCGTGGATCAGTTTTGAACTTGCTGATGAGGTTGCACTCGCTAAATCTTGAGCTTCGAGCAGCAATACCGATAATCCACGACCTGCAGCGTCAGCTGCAATACCAGCGCCGTTGATCCCGCCGCCGATGACAATCAAATCTTTAGTTTCCATGCATCCCCCTGAGATGTTCGAAACACTTTCTATAATGTTCGTTTTCGCTCATTTGATTGTAATCAAATTCAATTAGTATGCCAACTAATAATGCATAAAAATAACAACTGCGTGATATCGATAACAAATTTTACATAGGGTATTCTTTCCACCACCGCGTCGTTGACGCCACTTATCAATGCGTTGTAATGCGAATTGTTGTGCGTATAACCTGTAAGTGAATAATGATTAGCAACGAGCGGAGGAATAAAAATACAGAAGAGAGTTAAGGGGATTATGATGAAAGACGATATTCATTAGCGTGATGGCAGGTCGTTACACTGCCATCATAACCATAATGATTTCATTAGCAAAGTTCGAGCTGGACGTTATGTTGCTCAATCACTTTGAGGATACTGTCTGGTGGTTGTTTATCGGTAAATAGGTAGTCGATTAAGTTCATGTTACCGAGGTTAACCATCGCATTACGACCAAATTTAGAGTGATCAGTGACCAACATAACGCAACGTGAATTCTCAATAATTGCGCGTTTCGTACGCACTTCATGATAATCAAACTCCAGTAATGAGCCATCCATATCAATGCCGCTGATCCCAAGAATGCCGTAATCTAACCTAAATTGAGAGATAAAATCGAGCGTCGCTTCACCAACAATTCCGCCGTCACGTGAACGCACTTCGCCCCCCGCTAGAATTAAGCGGAAGTCTTCTTTTGGCATCAGTAACGTGGCAACGTTAAGGTTATTGGTCACTACCCGCAAGTTTTTATGGTTAACTAACGCATGCGCAACGGCTTCAGGTGTCGTTCCGATATCAATAAATAGTGTTGCACCATCAGGAATTTGGCTAGCGACATGCTGCGCAATACGAGCTTTTTCATCTGACCACATGATTTTACGGTCATTATACGCCGCGTTTACGGAGCTTGAAGGCAGTGCTGCACCCCCGTGGTGCCGCTGAATTTTATTCTGCTCAGCGAGGTCATTGAGGTCTCGTCGGATGGTTTGAGGACTCACCTCAAAGTGCTCGACCAGTTCTTCAGTACTGACATATCCCTGAAGACGCACAAGTTCAACAATTGCATCATGTCTCTGGGTTTGTTTCACAGCGTTAGCCTCTAATTATTAAAATGTATTATCTGGAGCTCTGGTATTTAATAAAACTGTGCCTATTATCCCACACTCCCATCAATAAGCCGATAATTAACCCTGAAGTATGTGCGGCATTAGCAATATGCATACCTAAAATATCGAAGTAACCGAAAAAGAGCCAGATAATTGAGAAAATCATTAACCCTCGGGGGACGTGCACGCCGCTCTCTGGGTTGCGCTCGCCAGTAAGCCAAACATAGCTGACTAAGGCATACACCACACCCGATAGACCGCCAAAGTTATTTTCACTAAATAACGATTGCCCCCAGTTACTAAACAAGGCGGAGACCAGTAAAATAGTAAACAGCTTCCCTGTACCTAGCTTGCGTTCAACTTGGCCTGCCAGAAACCACCATAGTGCAAGGTTAAATCCAATATGCGACAGTGAAAAATGTACAAACGCGGGGCTTATCCAACGCCAAAGTTCAGATTGTTGGTCGCCAATCGGCCATGCTAAGTAACGTAATACTTCAAACGCACCCGTCATTTCTACCCAAAGATATACAACAATCGATAGCAGAATAACAGCAATTGTTAGTGGGCCAGATTGTTCTTTTAAGTAGCCCCAAGTGAGAAAATTACGGTATTGAAATTGTGTATCGGCGTTACCTGTTTGCCAACTGGCAGCAAGGTAACGGGGATCATTTGGGTTTTGCAGGAAAATATCAAGTTCGTGACGGACTTGATTTAGAAATTGGTCATCTTCCAACCAAAGTTCATACAGCGCTTGTTCTTGGGAGGGCTGAAGGCTTAAATGGATATTTTGCCCCGCCATATAATCAACAAAAGCTTGCGCCATTCTAGGGTTGGCAAAGGAAGTGATGTGGATCATGAATGTATTTTCTCGTCTAGAGCGCCGTGACGGCTTGTGGATATTCCCTTAACCAAGCTTCAAACCCGCCATTAATGCTGTAAACAGATTCATAGCCAATGTTGATCAGATACTGTGCCGCCCCTTGGCTGCTGTGCCCGTGGTAGCACATAACCATAACGGGCTGTTCATAATCCGTTTGTTCTAAAAATTGACTGAGCGACTCATTGGTAAGGTGATAAGCACCGCTGGCGTGGCCTGCACGGAAGCTCTGTGGGTCACGTACATCAACAAGTACGGCCGTGTTTTCTAACCAATGTTGGTAAGCCTGTTCTGGTGTTAGTGTCTCAAAATGGTCCATAAAATACCGAATATAAAGGGGAAAACCTGATAAAAGACAAATTCGGCACCTGTAAACAGAAAAACAGGTGCCAGATATTCATGGCAATTAGTAGAAAGAGTGCTCGCCACGTTGGTGTTCAGTTAGGTCTTTAACGCCTTTTAACTCACCATCAAACATTTTCAGTAATTCTTTTTCAATACCTTCTTTTAAGGTGACATCGACCATTGAACAACCGTTACAACCACCACCAAATTGCAAGATAGCAAAGCCGTCATCGGTGATTTCCATAAGAGAAACACGACCGCCATGGCTAGCTAATTGCGGGTTAATTTGTGATTGTAAAACGTACTCAACACGCTCGATTAATGGTGCATCATCAGAGACTTTGCGCATTTTCGCGTTTGGCGCTTTTAGGGTTAGTTGTGAGCCCAATTGGTCGGTAACGAAATCAATTTCAGCTTCTTCCAAGAAAGGTGCACTAATTTCATCAACATAAGCAGATAATTTTTCAAACTTCAATTCTTTATCTGTTGCTTCAACAGCACCTGGTGGGCAGTATGACACGCCACACTCAGCTGTTGGTGTACCCGGGTTGATGACAAATACACGGATTTGGGTTCCTGGCTCTTGGTTTTCCAACAACTTGGCAAAGTGAGCCTGTGCTGCTTCAGTAATATTAATCATAATCATTTGCTCAATAATAGTTGACTGCTTTAGTTGGTTATAATACGCCCATTTACCCCTTTCCTACAAGGTGCGACAGAGTGACCACGCATCAACAGTTCGCGCACCCGCACAAATCAACAATTGTGCCGCAGCATTCATTGTCGAACCTGTTGTAATCACATCATCCAAAATGGCGATATGTAGGCCAGAAACGCGAGTTTCTAAGGTAAACGCTCCCTTTAGGTTTTTTCGGCGATGTTCACGTTTTAATGTAATCTGCGCCAGTGTATCACGACTACGGAGTAATGAATTTCGCGAATAGGGGATATTTAACCATCGGGATAAATTTTCGCCTATTAATGCCATGTGGTCAAATCCTCGCCACCACAACCGGTGACGATGCAACGGGACAGTCATTATCAGATCGGGTTTTTGCCAAGTATTTTCGCGGTAACCCCGTAACCAAAATAAAACAAAAATGCGCGCTAAAGGGAAAGCAAGCTGCGATTGTTGGTGAAACTTAAAGTGATGAATAAGCCTACGTAGTGGAGCTTGATAGGGTGATACGGTGATTAAACACTGCCAAGGGGGAGGCTGCTTCAAGCAGCGTCCGCAGTGTTGCATTGCGGACTCGCAGGGGAGTGCGCAACGTGGGCAGCACTTTGGCATCGACGGTAAGCTTTTTAGGCAAAAACTACAAATGCCTTGGCAACCTAATTTTAGTGATTGATGGCATAGCCAACATGCCCCTTCCATTGATAGCATAGTCACATTCCGTTAAAAATAATGGCTGAGAAATAATCCAAGAGAGTGTAACTATGGCAACGTTATATTGGCAGACTGTCGGTGAAGGAAAACAAGATCTTGTGTTGCTGCATGGATGGGGGCTGAATGGGCATGTTTGGCAAACAATTATTCCTCGAATCGCTTCGCATTTTCGGGTTCATTTAGTTGACTTGCCGGGTTATGGTCGAAGCCAAGGTTTTTCGCCCATGAATATTCAATCCATGGCGAATATTTTGTGGGAACACGGGCCAAAAAACGCGATTTGGCTAGGGTGGTCACTGGGGGGGTTAGTCGCCAGTCGTATTGCATTGGATCATCCTGATGAAGTTCAAGGGCTGATTACCGTTGCGTCGTCACCTTGTTTCAAGGCTGAGGAGCACTGGGCGGGTATTCGTCCCGAAGTTTTATTGGGTTTTGAACAACAGCTGTCCGCCGACTTTCATCGAACCGTCGAACGTTTTTTGGCCTTACAAACCTTAGGAACTGAAAGCGCTCGCAACGATGCTCGCACCTTAAAATCAGTGGTGCTTGAGCAGCCTATTCCGGCGGTGGAAACGCTAAATGCAGGTCTTGAATCGTTGCGAACAGAAGATTTACGGGAGGAATTGAAAAGTCTGCCAGTGCCGTTCTTACGCATTTATGGTTACCTCGATGGTCTCGTGCCTCGCAAGGTGGTCCCCATATTGGATAAACTTTACCCCGACTCTCCGTCCGTGATTATGCGTAATAGCGCCCACGCACCATTTATTTCGCATCCCGATGAGTTTTGTGAATATCTGCTAGATTTTCAAAGCCGCTTGGCAGAATAGATAGAACTATCGCGAAATCAGTGGAAATTCCCAAATGAGCTTCCCTTTGGTTTAGAGCAGGTGATGACGGATCGCTGGTTACAAGAACACTTAGGGACTCCACTTGTCAGTGAACTTGAATAGACGGTTATGGGAATTAATTTTGGAAAGATTGATGTATTTTCCATAACGCTTCCAAATGTAGATAAAAGAATAGCATTATCAATGCGCTATGGTTATAAAAAATTGAATGTTAACCGTGTTACTTTTTCCTGTACGGGCGTTTAGAGTTAAAAATGAAGAAAATAAAAACCTCATTCCCTTTAGCCAGCGGGTAAAAAATCAACCCATACAAACATATCTGCCCAGCTTACTTTATCTTATAAACAAAGTGAGCGCAGTCAGTGCTTTCGGGGCAGCCTTTGCAGCTTGGGCCGGATAAGCAGGCGCTTATATCTACCTGCTCAATTTTTCCTAGGCTCTCTAACTTCTCCACCATTGCTTTTATCATGGGTGCAGGAGTATTTAGCCTTTCACTGAGTAACGCGATGTCAGCTTGCCCATATAAAGCAATCAAATCTCTCACTTGTAGCAAGCTGACCATCGTTTAGCCCTTTTATGTCTATTTGCCTAGTGGCAAGCAGTGTTTGAACAGCCAGAGCACTGCTGTGCGGTTTTACTTTTAATATTCAAAGTCACGCGGCTACGCATACGGCGTAGGAGCATGAATAGCGCAATATTAAACACCAAGACAGCCAAAATAGTGATTAAGCTACTTTGTGGGTGCTCACGGAAAGTGGCGATTTGGTAAAACAGTGCTGATAGGCTATAGGC
The DNA here is from genome assembly GCF_041075285.1 of Providencia rettgeri. Lineage (NCBI taxonomy): Bacteria > Pseudomonadati > Pseudomonadota > Gammaproteobacteria > Enterobacterales > Morganellaceae > Providencia > Providencia rettgeri. The sequence continues at coordinate 3,858,245 of NZ_CP163512.1, forward strand.
CACATTCAACCCCCAAAAGATGGAGAAACTCATCCAACTTTTATTGGTTTCACGGGCGATAGCTCCCATCACCGACACACATGGAACATAGAGCAGGACGAAAATCAGGTAACTATAAGCAGCAATACCGGAACCAAATTTCGCGGCCATGGTGCCCATAGAACCAGATTCCATTTCCCCATCACCTTTACTGGCTTCAATAGGATTTGATAGCGCACTCAAGGTGAACGTTTCTTTTAAACTGTCCCATGTTTCAGATACCGCATCTTCCAGTTCATCCCATAAGCTAAAGGACTCTGCATCGAAGGGTTCTGATGTAATGGCTTCAGCGGTATAAAGAGTGTTAAGTGTCCCAACGACCACCTCTTTTGCCATTGCACCCGTGATTAAACCGACCGTTGCTTGCCAATTATCCGCATGAACACCGATAGGCTGTAATGCTGGGGTGATCACTTTACTGACGGAGGCTAGCGCCGAATCATTAATATTATCAACAGGTTTACCCGAAAATGAAAAGCTATTTAAGGCACCAATAAAGATACTCGCCACGACGATGACTTTACCCGCGCGTACCACGAAACCTTTTAAGCGTTGCCAGGTTTGAATTAATAAAGTTTTAGCGTGTGGAACGTGGTAAACCGGTAACTCCATCACAAATGGTGATGCTTCACCACGCATGAGTGTGTGTTTAAGCAAAAGCCCTGTGAGGATAGCGACGACAATTCCTAAAATATACAGGGAGAACACCACACTCGCGCCATTTTTACCAAAGAAAGCCGCGGAAAATACCGCAAAGATTGCTAGCCTTGCACCACAAGACATAAATGGTGCCATGAGCACGGTAATTAGCCTTTCTCGTGGCGCATCAAGGGTACGAGCGCCCATAATCGACGGGACGTTACAACCAAAACCGACGATTAATGGCACAAAGGATTTGCCCGGTAAACCTAGCGCCTGCATTAATCTATCCATCACGAAAGCCGCACGTGCCATATAGCCTGAGTCTTCAAGGATGGAAAGGAACAGGTACATCATCCCGATTTGTGGAACTAATGGCAGAACGGTGTTAATACCGCCACCAACACCTTGAGCCAAGAAGATAGTGAGCCAATCAGGAAAACTAAAGTATGCACCAACCCATTGAATACCATGAATAAATATAGCCTCTGATGCTCCCTCAAAGAAAGGTTGCAGAGCGCCACCAATATTGATGGCAAGGACGAACATTAGGTACATCACAAACAAGAAAATTGGCACACCTAACCAGCGGTTGAGGATAAATTTATCCAGAGATTGCGTTAGGCGGTTAGGTTCAGCTGCGCTATTGTTGATCGCCCCTTGGCAGATGGTGGCGATGGATTGATAACGGGCATCGGCAATTAATAGTTCAGGCTCTTCATTTAGCGTTTCATTGAGCTGCTGGCGAGTGACTTGTAATTGCGCGTCAGAAATTTCAGCGCGTTGTCGACTATAAATATCCCCTTCAAGGATTTGCAAAGCTAACCAGCGGCGTTGTTGGTGGCTAAATTGTTGAGCTGAGATTTGTTCAGACAATGAATCAACAGCTTGTAATAATTGTGGTGGATATTCAACAAGGGCTTTTTGGTTATTTTGCGGATGAGTATCAATGGTTTTTTTCAATTTATCGATACCTGTGGCACGAGTTGAAACCATTGGGATAACTGGACAACCCAGTTGTTTTTCCAGTTCAGCAATATCAATATCAATGTGTTGGCTTTTGGCAATATCCAACATATTCAGGGCGACAATACATGGCACGCCTAATTCAACTAACTGTAGTGTTAGGTAGAGGTTACGCTCAAGGTTCGAAGCATCAACAACGTTAATCAGCATGTCGGCTTCACCACTTAAAATAAAGTAGCAGGCAATTTGTTCGTCGAGGGAGGTTTGCTCAGAAATCGTGGTGAGGGAGTAGGTGCCGGGGAGGTCGACAAGCTCAATTTTGTGGTCATCCGTGTGGAAGCGGCCAACTTTGCGCTCAACCGTGACGCCTGCCCAGTTACCGACGCGTTGTCTTGACCCTGTTAGCTGGTTAAAAAGAGTTGTTTTACCTGCATTGGGGTTACCAATTAAGCCGATAGTCAATCGTTTCATAGTGTTTGCCAATAATAAAAAAGAAGACTTAAGCGGTAGGCGCTTCATCAAGGTTTAGTAGGGCGAGATCCTTTTTGCGTAGCACTAAGCTGACGCGGTGGGTTTCTATTTGAACAGGATCGCCAAAAGGCGCTAAACGCACCACTTTAAAAACGGAGCCCGGCAATAAACCGAGAGACAATAATTTTTGACGATATGCAGGGCTGATTTCGGGGGAAAAACCCAGAATTTTGTAACTGCATTGAGGAAGTATAGCCATGGTGTCTTCCTATTCTCTTCCTAACGATTTAATTCATAATGATACTGATAATTATTGTTAGAAAAGTTTCTATCTACAAGAAAAACGTTGAGTAAAACAAAAATAAATCTAATTAACAATGAGAATCATAATCATCCATCTTCTATTATATTTAGCCTCTTTTTTCGTCATTTTGACTTGATGTGGATCAACGAAGCATGGAGTTGACGGTGTTTTTTCGCTGATGTGGGGATTGTGGGAAAAGAATCAAGTAGGTTGGTTTTTGTACAGTATATTGAGTTTATTTATATAGTGGCGAAGATATTTCTGATAAAGACAATACCCCAATAAGTTTATTGGGGTATTGGTCTTAATTAGACTAGCGTTTCTTGCCAAACGCGGCGGCAAGCGCATCGCTCATGGCGCTATTACCTGATGAGTTTGTATTTTGGCGTGAATTACCTCGAGGAGCCGCTGTTTTACGTGCGTTTTTATCTTGTGCAGGCGCAGCTTTACGAGGCCCATTGCTAGACTCACCTGCTTGTTCGTCCAAACGCATGGTAAGGGCGATACGCTTACGGGGAATATCCACATCCAAGACTTTTACCTTCACTATATCCCCAGCTTTCACGACTTTGTGTGGGTCTTCGACGTAACTGTTGGATAATGAAGATATATGTACTAAACCGTCTTGGTGAACGCCGATATCCACAAATGCCCCAAAGTTGGTCACGTTAGTCACGGCGCCTTCTAAAATCATGCCAGAAACGAGGTCATTCATCGTTTCGACACCTTCTGCGAAGGTGGCTGTTTTAAACTCAGGGCGGGGATCGCGTCCTGGTTTTTCCAGTTCTTTGATGATATCTGTGACTGTTGGCACCCCAAATTGTTCAGTGGTGAAATCACGGGGACTCAGTGCATTAAGCACTTGTGAGTTACCCATAATTTCTTTCAGTGGTTGGCGAACAGTTTGCAGAATTTTTTCAACAATAGGGTATGCTTCAGGGTGAACCGTTGACGCATCCAGTGGGTTTTCACCATTGGTGATACGCAGGAACCCCGCACACTGTTCAAAGGCTTTAGGCCCAAGGCGTGCCACTTTCAGTAACTGTTTTCTGTCATTAAACTGACCATTCTCATCACGCCAATCAACAATGTTTTGTGCGATCATTTTGCTCAGGCCTGCAACGCGGGTGAGTAAGGCAACTGATGCGGTATTTAAGTCCACCCCCACGGAGTTTACGCAATCTTCGACAACAGCATCCAGTTTACGGGCAAGTTGGGTTTGGCTAACATCATGTTGATATTGACCTACACCGATAGATTTCGGGTCAATTTTAACCAGTTCAGCCAGTGGGTCTTGCAGGCGACGGGCAATAGACACAGCACCGCGTAAAGACACATCTAAGGTTGGGAACTCCAGTGCAGCCAGTTCAGAGGCGGAATACACTGAAGCGCCAGCTTCACTGACAATCACTTTTTGCGCCGTCACTTCTGGGTACTGTTTTTGTACTTGTGCAAAGAAACGCTCTGTTTCACGGGATGCAGTACCGTTGCCAATTGCCACTAACTCAACGTTATGTTTTTGGCACAATGCCGCCACAATAGTTGCCGCTTTCGCGGCTTGTCCCGTATGCGGGTAGATGGTATCGGTGGCGATCAGTTTTCCAGTGGCATCCACAACCGCGACCTTTACACCAGTACGTAGACCAGGATCGAGACCCATCGTTGCACGCATTCCAGCTGGTGCCGCCATTAGCAAGTCACTGAGATTACGAGCGAAAACATTAATAGCTTCTTCTTCTGCCTTTTCGCGCAGAGAACTCATTATTTCTGTTTCCAAGTGCAAAAGCACTTTGACGCGCCATGTCCAACTGATCACCGCTTTACGCCACTGGTCTGCTGGGGCATCATTCAAACGCACATCTAAATGGCGAGTAATGATTTCTTCGCAGTAACTTTCTTTTGGCGGCTCATCGAATTGCGGGTCACAGTTTAATGAAAGCTGCAAAATCCCTTCGTTACGACCACGGAACATGGCCAGTGCGCGGTGTGAAGGGACTTGAGAAACTGGTTCTTGGTGTTCGAAGTAATCGCTAAATTTCACCCCTTCCTCTTGCTTTCCTTCTGCAACCGAGGAGACAAGGTGAGCATTTTTCCAAATATAGTCACGAACTTTCGCTAATAAGGTAGCATCTTCGGCGAAACGCTCCATCAGGATATAACGTGCGCCATCTAAAGCCGCTTTCACATCTGCAACACCTTTATCTGCGTCGATGTAATTTTGAGCAAGCGTTTCAGGAGACTGGCTAGGATCTGTCCACAATGTATCAGCTAACGGCTCAAGGCCTGCTTCAATGGCTATCTGACCACGGGTACGGCGTTTCGGTTTATACGGTAAATAGAGGTCTTCAAGTTCGGTTTTATTCAGCGTGGTATCAATCGCAGCGGCGAGTTCAGGGGTTAATTTACCTTGCTCTTCAATGGATTTAAGAATGGTCTGTTTACGGTCGTTCAGTTCGCGTAAGTACCCTAAGCGGCTTTCCAGCTGGCGAAGCTGAGTATCGTCCAACCCTCCGGTAACCTCTTTACGGTAACGCGCGATAAACGGGACAGTATTGCCTTCATCCAATAACGTGATGGCTGAAAAAACCTGTTTCGGTTGGGCATGCAGTTCAGTTGCAATAATTTGGCTTAGAGTTTCATTCATGTCGTGTTTAAATACCTACTGAAAGAACAGTTAAAAAATTTACTGCACTGTTATACTTGGTGGTAGCGAGAATTTCCAGACTGAATTTGGGTCTATTGGTAGGAAAGTCTCAGATTATGTTCTATAAAATATTATAATTGTTGTATTTATTGACTAATATTCTAAGGTTATGGCGAAAAGTCTATTAATAACGCGTGAGGGTTGGGACGCACTCGACCAAGAGCTAAAGTATCTGTGGAAAGAAGAACGACCTAGAGTGACTCAATCCGTGTCAGAAGCTGCGGCACAAGGAGATCGTTCAGAAAACGCAGAATATATTTATGGGAAAAAAAGGTTGCGTGAGATAGACCGACGCATTCGTTTTTTATCCAAAAGGCTAGATCAACTCAGGATTATCGAGCCAGATCCTCGCCAAGAAGGCCGTGTCTTTTTTGGCGCATGGGTTAAACTTGAAGATGATAATGAAAATATCAGAATATTCCGCATAGTTGGTGCAGATGAGTTCAACCCGGCAAAACAATGGATTTCAATTGACTCTCCTGTAGCACGGGCCCTGATTGGTAAGCAGGTTGATGATGAAATCACGGTGAATACGCCGGGCGGGATAGTAACCTATTTTATTTTAGAAATAAGCTATAAGCCACTAACCGTCTGAAGCGTAAAATGATTCATTAAATCTATGGTTAATGGTAAATTAGTGAACATTAAACGTGTTTTTGTTCACATTTAAAACAATAATTTGAAAGATGCACATCTTGAGGGCTACAAAATGCAGGAAAGTTATAAAGTTCTTGTCGTCGATGATGATATGCGTTTACGTGCACTGCTGGAGCGTTACCTCACTGAACAAGGCTTTCAGGTAAGGAGTGCTGCGAACGCTGAACAAATGGACCGGATCCTGACGAGGGAATCTATTCATCTGATTGTGTTAGATTTAATGCTTCCAGGTGAAGATGGTTTATCAATTTGCCGTCGTTTACGTAGCCAAAATAACCCTATCCCTATCATTATGGTTACGGCTAAAGGTGAGGAAGTTGACCGTATCGTTGGTTTAGAAATTGGTGCGGATGATTATATTCCAAAACCATTCAACCCACGTGAATTGCTTGCACGTATTCGCGCCGTATTACGTCGTCAAGCGAATGAATTACCAGGGGCACCATCTCAAGATGATGCAATCATTACCTTCGGTAAATTTAAACTGAACCTTGGAACCCGTGAAATGTTCCAAGGTGATGAAAATATGCCATTGACCAGTGGTGAGTTTGCGGTACTAAAAGTATTGGTTTCTTATCCAAGGGAACCGTTATCTCGTGACAAGCTAATGAGCTTAGCGAGAGGCCGCGAGTACAGTGCGATGGAACGTTCTATCGACGTTCAGATTTCGCGCCTGCGCCGCATGGTTGAAGAAGACCCTGCGCACCCACGTTATATTCAAACGGTTTGGGGCTTGGGCTACGTGTTTGTTCCAGATGGAAGTAAAGCATGAAGCGACTGAGGTTCTCACGACGTAGTACATTTTCTCGTTCGTTATTCTTATTTGTAGCGTTGCTGTTCGCGAGCTTAGTGACCAGTTACATGGTGGTATTGAATTTTGTTGTGATGCCAAGCTTACAACAATTCAATAAAGTCCTTGCGTACGAAGTAAGAACATTGATGACCGAGAAAATGGTTCTGCAAGATGGAACCTCAGTGCGGGTCTCTCCCGCGTTGCGTAAGAAAATCTATAATGAATTGGGTATTACGTTCTATGCCCATTCAGCGGCAATGGAAGAAGGGCTGAATTGGGCCAAAGAGTATGATTTTCTGAGCGAGCACATGTCACAATACTTAGGGGGTAAGGCGAATGTTCACCTTGAACTCGGGCGTGAATACCCGATTTTGTGGTTAACGTCGTACCTCGCCCCTGATATCTGGGTTCGAGTTCCTCTAACTGAAATCGGTCAAAACCAGTTTTCCCTTGTTTTTCGGTATACCTTAACGATTTTCCTTACTATTTTTGCCGGAGTGTGGCTGTATATTCGTTATCAAAACAAGCCATTGCTTGAATTGGAATACCACGCAGGGGAGGTAGGAAAAGGCTTTGTCTTGCCCCCGATGCAAGAAAAGGGGGCCACTGAAGTTAGAGCTGCAATTCGGTCTTTTAACCACATGGCCGCCGGGATCAAAACCCTTGAAAATGACCGAACTATTTTAATGGCAGGGGTCAGCCATGACCTAAGAACACCATTAACCCGTATTCGTTTAGCCACAGAAATGATGAGTCCAGAAGACAGCTATCTGGCAGAGTCTATCAATAAAGATATTGAAGAGTGTGATGCGATTATCGGTCAATTCATGTCTTACCTGAAAACAGGGCAAGAGATGGACATGGAATTCTGTGACCTCAACGCGATTCTAATGGAAGCCGTCAATGCAGAAAGTAACGTGGTCGGCGAAATTGAAACGGCGTTAGAACCGGGCTCAATGATTGTTAACGGCAATCCACTGGCCATTAAGCGTGCAATCACCAATATGATTGTGAACGCTTATCGCTATGGAAATGGCTGGATCAAAGTGAGCAGTGGGAAAACTGAGGATTTTGTGTGGTTCCAAGTGGAAGACGACGGCGCAGGTATTAAAGACGAAGATATCCACCGCTTATTCCAACCGTTTGTGCAAGGCGAAAAAGCGCGAAGCAACAAAGGAACAGGCTTGGGGCTGGCAATTATTCGCCGTATTGTAGATGCTCATGAAGGGAGCATTGAGATCCATAAAAGCGAACGGGGGGGATTTGCGATTAGAGCGTTGCTCCCTCTAAAAGAGAAAGAAGATTGATATCTCGTCATAGTTTAAGTTGTAGGGGGGTTGCCTATAACTTGAACTATTTTGAGCTATCCCTTTACGCTTCACACTTTGCACCGCCGCGTTGTCGGCTGTGACACAAATTGTTTTGAGTATGACTTTATGGTTGTAGGAAAAAAATTTTCGCTTTTATGACAGCCTGTCATTTTTCTTTTTCAAGCATATATTGATGTAATCTCCCTTTATTCTATTGAATTTACTGTGTTTTTATTTTTATCCTTCCGAGTTCTACCTTACCTTCAGTGAAAAAATAATCAATTGTCATAAAACTGTCATAAAAACGACATGTTGTCGTAACTAAATTGTCCTATTTTTCCTACCGTGACATACACCCAACAATTTTATACTTGATTGTTTCTATACATCCCCGGAGGGATTATGAAAATGACGCGTACCACCTTAGCAAGCGTATTGGCAGCAACTTTATCTCTGACCGCAATGTCTTCTTTTGCTGCTACCAGCCTGACCGGAGCTGGCGCGACCTTCCCTGCTCCAGTTTATGCAAAGTGGGCAGACTCTTATCAGAAAGAAACAGGTAATAAAGTAAACTATCAGGGGATCGGTTCTTCTGGTGGTGTAAAACAAATCAATGCAAAAACCGTTGATTTCGGTGCATCTGATGCGCCATTGACGGATGAAAAACTCAAAGAAGATGGTCTGTTCCAATTCCCTACCGTTATCGGTGGTGTGGTATTGGCAGTTAACGTCAAAGGTATCGAATCAGGTCAATTAACCTTAGATGGTAATACATTAGGTGATATCTATTTAGGTAAAATCACTAAATGGAATGACCCAGCTATTGCAAAATTAAACCCGAAAGTTAATTTACCAGACCAAGCAATCGCAGTGGTAAGACGCTCTGACGGCTCAGGTACAACATTCGTCTTTACCAGCTACTTATCAAAAGTGAACACAAATTGGAAAGATGAAATTGGTGCGGGTTCAACCGTTAACTGGCCGAAAAACAGCGTAGGGGGTAAAGGTAATGACGGTGTTGCGGCATTCGTACAGCGTCTACCAGGCTCTATCGGTTATGTTGAATATGCTTACGCAAAACAAAATAATCTTGCGTATACTAAGCTAGTTTCTGCGGATGGTGAAGCGGTGTCACCTACTGGTGAAAGTTTCAGTGCAGCAGCGAAAAAAGTTGATTGGTCGAAGTCGTTTGCTCAAGACTTGACTAACCGTAATGGTGCAAATGCATGGCCAATCACATCAACGACGTTTATTTTAGTCCATAAAGAACAAGCCAATGCGGAAAAAGGCAAAGCGGTTCTCGACTTCTACAACTGGGCGTACGATAAAGGCGGTAAACAAGCGGAAGCTCTGGATTACGCCGTTTTACCTCCAGAAGTGGTAACAGCCGTTCGTGCAGCATGGAAAACAGAAATTAAAGATAGCCAAGGTAAAGCATTATTCTAATGTACCTCGGGTTGGAAATGGCGGGTAAGTGCTGAGGAACAGGGCTTACCCGCTCATTGTTGTAACGCAATCCTACAAAACATGTAGGAATGGAAAGAGAACAAAGCGCATGGCCGAAAAAACAACGGCATTTAGAGCTCCCAGCAAATCAGGTGATGTCATTTTTGGTGCACTGGTAAAGATTGCCGCGCTAATCACTTTGTTAATGCTTGGTGGCATTATTATTTCCCTTATTTTTGCATCTTGGCCAAGTATGCAGAAATTTGGGTTTTCGTTTTTATGGACCAAAGAGTGGGATGCTCCAGCGGAACAATTTGGTGCCCTTGTACCCATTTACGGCACCATTGTTACCTCGTTAATCGCTCTGATTATCGCTGTCCCTGTCAGTTTCGGTATTGCACTATTCTTAACTGAACTTGCGCCCAACTGGCTAAAACGTCCATTAGGGATTGCAATTGAATTACTCGCTGCCATTCCCAGTATCGTTTACGGGATGTGGGGGCTATTCGTTTTTGCACCACTATTTGCAGAATACTTTCAAGAACCTGTCGGCAACGTGATGTCGAGTGTCCCGATTGTCGGTGAATTATTCTCCGGTCCCGCATTCGGAATAGGTATTTTAGCCGCAGGGGTTATCCTTGCGATTATGATCATTCCGTATATTGCGTCTGTTATGCGGGATGTCTTTGAACAGACCCCTGTGATGATGAAAGAGTCAGCCTACGGGATTGGCTGTACCACATGGGAAGTGATTTGGAATATCGTACTGCCGTATACCCGAAATGGGGTCATCGGTGGGGTAATGTTAGGGTTAGGACGTGCATTGGGTGAAACCATGGCGGTAACCTTTGTGATTGGTAATACATACCAACTCGATAGCGCATCCCTCTTTATGCCAGGAAACAGTATTACCTCTGCACTGGCGAATGAGTTTGCCGAAGCTGAAAGCGGCTTACATACTTCAGCGCTGATGGAACTTGGACTTATCCTGTTTGTCATCACGTTTATTGTGTTGGCGATTTCCAAGTTGATGGTCATGCGTCTAGCGAAGAATGAGGGGCGTTAATATGTCAGAATCTCAACCTTTTATTGTCAATGAGAAAGAGCGCGCCCGCCGCCAAGCATGGCGTCGCCAAGTTAATAGAATAGCGTTGCTTATCTCAATGTTGACCATGGTATTTGGGCTGTTCTGGTTAGTGTGGATTTTATTTTCGACGGTGACCAAAGGGATTGATGGCATGTCCCTCAATCTATTTACCGAAATGACGCCTCCCCCAAATACCGCAGGCGGTGGTTTAGCGAATGCTATCGTCGGGAGTGGTTTATTGATCCTATGGGCAACGGTGATTGGTACACCTTTAGGCATTTTAGCGGGGATCTACTTAGCAGAATACGGTCGTAAATCATGGTTAGCCTCAGTAACTCGCTTTATTAACGACATTTTGTTATCAGCACCATCTATTGTTGTTGGCCTGTTTGTGTACACCATTGTGGTCGCACAAATGCAACACTTTTCTGGATGGGCGGGTGTAATCGCATTGGCACTGTTGCAAATTCCTATCGTTATTCGTACCACTGAAAATATGCTGAAGCTGGTACCTGATAGCTTGCGTGAAGCGGCTTATGCACTTGGCACGCCAAAATGGAAAATGATTTTATCGATTACGCTAAAAGCATCTGTATCCGGGATTATTACAGGGATCTTGCTAGCAATTGCGCGTATCGCGGGGGAAACTGCACCGCTCCTGTTTACTTCACTGTCGAACCAGTTCTGGAGTACAGATATGAGCGAACCCATTGCTAACTTACCTGTGACTATCTTCAAATTTGCAATGAGCCCATTCTCCGAATGGCAAGAACTTGCATGGGCAGGGGTGCTGTTAATCACCTTGTGCGTCCTGCTGATTAACATCATTGCCCGCGTTGTGTTTGCACAGAAAAAACACTAAGCGCCCGGATAAATAAAGATTTAGAGAGAAAGTAACCATGATTAATGCAAACGAAATTGCAAACAGTAAAATTAAAGTCCGTGACCTCAATTTCTATTATGGAAAGTTTCACGCACTGAAGAATATCTCTTTAGACATTGAAAAAAATAAAGTGACAGCATTTATCGGCCCATCAGGTTGTGGTAAATCCACGTTATTACGTACATTTAATAAAATGTATGAACTGTACGGCGAACAACGTGCGGAAGGCGAAATCTTATTGGATGGTCAAAATATTCTGACTGACAAACAAGATATTGCCCTATTACGTGCAAAAGTCGGAATGGTATTCCAAAAGCCAACGCCATTCCCGATGTCTATCTATGACAACATTGCATTTGGCGTGCGTTTATTTGAAAAATTATCTCGTGTGGAAATGGATGAGCGCGTGCAGTGGGCATTAACCAAAGCGGCGTTGTGGAATGAAACCAAAGATAAACTGCACCAAAGCGGTTACAGCTTATCCGGTGGTCAGCAACAGCGCCTGTGCATTGCGCGCGGTATTGCCATTCGTCCAGAGGTTTTATTATTGGATGAACCCTGTTCAGCATTGGACCCCATTTCCACGGGGCGTATTGAAGAGTTAATCAGTGAATTAAAATCAGAGTATACCGTCGTGATTGTTACCCACAACATGCAACAGGCGGCACGCTGTTCTGATTACACGGCATTTATGTATTTAGGTGAATTGGTTGAGTTTAATCATACCGATAAAATGTTCACCACCCCAGAAATGAAGCAAACTGAAGATTATATTACTGGCCGCTACGGTTGATATGGAGCCGACGATGGATACGCTGAATCACAATAAACATATATCTGGGCAGTTCAATGCGGAACTGGAACATATCCATACTGAATTAATGACGATGGGGGGGCTGGTTGAAGAACAGCTCACCAAAGCCATTACGGCGATGCATAACCAGGATGAAGCCCTAGCGCGCGAAGTTATCGAAAATGATCATAAAGTTAATATGATGGAAGTGGCGATTGATGAAGAGTGCGTCAAAATTATCGCCAAGCGCCAGCCAACGGCGAGTGACTTACGTCTGATTATGGCCATTTCAAAAACCATCGCAGAATTGGAAAGGATTGGTGACGTTGCGGATAAAATCTGCCAAACCGCATTGGAGAAATTTTCGCAGCAACATCAGCCCCTTTTGGTTAGTTTAGAATCACTAGGTCGTCACACAGTGCAAATGCTGCATGATGTGCTGGATGCGTTTGCACGCATGGATCTCGAAGAAGCGATTCGTATTTACCGTGAAGACGAAAAAGTTGATCAAGAGTATGAAGGAATTGTCCGTCAGCTAATGACCTATATGATGGAAGACCCGCGCACAATTCCAAGCGTATTAACGGCGCTGTTCTGTGCCCGTTCAATAGAACGTATCGGCGACCGCTGCCAAAATATCTGTGAGTTTATTTTCTACTATGTGAAGGGGCAGGATTTCCGACATGTGGGTGGGGATAATCTTGAGAAAATGCTCACTAACAAATAAATACTCGTCATATTTCGTGCTGTGGCGGTGTTGGCTTCGCTCGGCTACTCGGGTCACATACTGATGTATGCTCCCCGAGATACCCTTGCTTGCCGCCTAGCCACAACACGAACTATTTAGAGTATTAATCCCGTTAGGTTTCAAGCTGTGGCCTTATCCTCTGGTCTTAGCAATTCGGGTCACATACTGATGTATGCTCCCCGAGATACCCTTGCTTGCCGCCTAGCCACAACACGAACTATTTAGAGTATTAATCCCGTTAGGTTTCAAGCTGTGGCCTTATCCTCTGGTCTTAGCAATTCGGGTCACATACTGATGTATGCTCCCCGAGATACCCTTGCTTGCCGCCTAGCCACAACACGAACTATTTAGCGTATTAATCCCGTTAGGTTTCAAGCTGTGGCCTTATCCTCTGGTCTTAGCAATTCGAGCCACATACTTGTGTATGCTCCCCGAGATACCCTTGCTTGCCGCCTAGCCACAACACGAACTATTTAGCGTATTAATCCCGTTAGGTTTTAAGCTGTGGTGTTGTCCTCTGGTCTTAGCAATTCGAGCCACATACTTGTGTATGCTCCCCGAGATACCCTTGCTTGCCGCCTAGCCACAACACGAACTATTTAGCGTATTAATCCCGTTAGGTTTCAAGCTGTGGCCTTATCCTCTGGTCTTAGCAATTCGAGCCACATACTTGTGTATGCACCCCAAGATAGCTTCAATCGACGCATTGCTATAGCAAAAACTATTTAGAAAATTGCTTTTAACTTTTAACTCTTACTTTGCTCACTACTTACAGTTAATTTTTCGTGAAGTGAATAAATCCACTCTTTCATTATTCCATTTAGTTATAAATATATTATTTAATATTATTTCAAGTGCTAAGAGATAGTTGATAGCTTGTGATGGTCGATTTACATAAATTTACCGCCAGAGGTATTCAATGAAAGCTCGTATTCTAACGACTGTTTTACTTACAGGTTTGGCGCTGACAGCGAATGTCGCTAGCGCAGATAAATTAGATGATATTAAACAAGCGGGTGTGATCCGTATTTCCGTATTTGATAGTAACCCACCGTTTGGTTTTATAGACCCACAGACTAAAAAACTAGCAGGTTATGACGTTGATATCGCACAGGAAATCGCTGATGGTTTAGGCGTAAAACTGGAACTGCGCCCAACGAATCCTGCAAACCGTATTCCATTGCTGACCTCAGGTAAAGTTGACCTGATTGGTGCGAACTTCACGATCACCGATGAACGAGCAAAACAGGTTGATTTTTCAATCCCTGATTTCGCAACGGGGCAAAAATTTATTGCTCGCAAAGGCGTATTAAAAACCCCTGACGATATCAAACCTCTGCGTATTGGTGCAGACAAAGGTACCGTACAAGAAGTAACGCTGCGTGAACGTTTCCCTGATACTAAAGTGATTTCGTATGATGATACTCCGCAAGCATTCGCTGCGCTACGTAACGGTAATGTCCAAGCGATTACGCAAGACGATGCAAAATTGGTTGGCTTATTAGGTAACTTGCCAGAGAAAGTGAAAGCGGATTTTGAAATATCACCGTTTAGCTTAACCAAAGAGTATCAAGCGCTGGCTGCGAGTAAAGGTGAAACGCGTTTAATTGAAAACGTGAACGAAACCCTATTGAAACTGGAAAAAGACGGTAAAGCGCAAGTGATTTATAACCGTTGGTTTGGTCCAGACACTAAAGCGGCACAGCCTCGGGGAGATTTCAAATTTGCCCCACTGAGTGAGCAGCAACCACAGTCTTAATCGGTAATGGTATAAGTACTCAGTAAGTTGAAACCCTGCACACTGTGCGGGGTTCTTGGTTATACGGGGTCAGTTTTTAATCACAGGACGTGAAAGAAATAGGTCGTGAACTATGTTTGAGAAATTTGTTAGTGGTGATTTTTGGTCTGCGCATTTATTAGCGCCGCAGTACCTTGAATGGTTTGGTTATGGTTTTGTTTTAACCGTCTGGATATCTGTTTGCACCATTATTGCCGCTACCTTTTTAGGCTTTTTAGTTGCATCAGCAAAGGATAGCCAGATAGCTCCTCTGCGTTGGGGAGTGAGTATCTATATTTCTATTTTTAGAAACACGCCTTTGTTGGTGCAGTTATTTTTCTGGTATTTCGCCTCGGGGGAAATTCTTCCTTCTGCGGCGATGGAATGGCTAAATACTCCCCATGAAATTGTTATTCTAGGGCTAACGGTTGCCTGGCCTTCCTTTGAGTTTTTAGCCGGTTTTATTGGATTAACGTTATACACTGTCCCATTTATTGCTGAAGAAATTCGTGCGGGGATCCGCGGTGTACGTCAAGGGCAAAAATATGCCGCATTCGCTCTGGGACTGACCTCATGGCAAGCCATGAAACTAGTGGTATTACCTCAGGCGGTCAAAATCGCCATGCCACCGTTACTCGGTCAATATATGAATGTCGTGAAAAACTCCTCGTTAACTATGGCGATTGGTGTCGCGGAGCTATCTTATGTGTCTCGCCAAGTAGACAGCCAAACGTTGCAAACTTTCACCGCATTTGGGATTGCAACAGTGCTGTATATCGCGATTATTGCGTTAATGGAAGGTTGGGGACAATGGCGTCTACAACGTAACTTGGCTCAGGGGATATAGCATGGATTTTTCAGTGATCGAACAAAATTGGCAATATTTACTGTTTGGTACTTTTCCTAATGGGCCTTTAGAAGGGGCTGCATTAACACTTGTGATTAGTTTATTCGCTGGGGCGGCGTCGATTGTTTTAGGCACCTTAGGCGGTATTGCTCTAGCGATGTTAAGGGGTTTTTGGGTTAACTTGTTTGCGGCAGTATTAGGTTTTTTCCGTGCAATTCCCGTTATTATGCTGATATTTTGGACCTATTTCTTGTTGCCAATATTATTAGGCACCGAGATCCCGGGGATCACCACAGTTGTGTGCGCGTTAGCCTTGATCACGTCGGCTTATTTGGCGCATGCCGTAAAAGCGGGGATCTTGGCGATAGGAAAAGGGCAGTGGCAGGCAGGGTTATCCCTTGGGTTTAGCCGTTGGCAGGTACTGTGGAATATTGTGTTGCCCCAAGCATTGCGAATGATGGTTCCATCGTTTATTAACCAATGGGTTGCGCTGATTAAAGACACTTCATTGGCCTATGTTGTTGGTGTAGCGGAGTTGTCTTTCTTGGCGACTCAAGTGAATAACCGTGAAATGGTTTATCCGCTCGAAGTTTTCCTTTTCGTGGCGTTTATCTATTTTGTGATGTGCTTTGCAGTGGAAATTATTGCCAATGTGGCTGCAAAAAAACTCAGTGCACAAAATGACCCGCATAAGTTGGCGGCAAAACGCGGCTTATTATTTTGGCGTAGACAAAAATTATTGGCGCTATCCTAAATTTGCTGGCGGTTTTTATACCGCCCTTCTTTTACTTTTCATTTTATTCTTATTTTAATTCACCGCGTTGTATCAGTTAGTTAGGACATTCTGCTTGTGGAATTTTACGCAATCGTTTTCTTTTGTGATTTTTAATTGTAGTATAGGGCGAAAAAAACTTTTTTTAGGCGCCATATCTAATGAGTAATCAATCTTCTAGCTCGGCACAATCGCAGAGCTTGTTTCAGCGTGTTTTTAAATTACAAGAACACGGCACAACAGCACGAACTGAAGTTGTTGCTGGCTTCACGACCTTCCTGACGATGGTGTATATCGTCTTTGTTAACCCACAAATTTTGTCAATTGCGGGCATGGATATCAACGCGGTGTTTGTCACCACGTGTTTGATTGCCGCTATAGGCAGTATTTTGATGGGCTTACTGGCTAACCTACCAATTGCAGTTGCACCGGCGATGGGGCTCAATGCCTTCTTTGCATTTGTGGTGGTTGGTGCAATGGGTTATTCATGGCAAGTGGCAATGGGTGCTGTTTTTTGGGGCGCAGTTGGCTTGTTTATCCTGACATTATTCCGTATTCGTTATTGGATTATTGCGAATATCCCTTTGAGTCTGCGTGTGGGGATCACTAGCGGTATTGGTCTATTTATCGCGATGATGGGGCTAAAGAACTCTGGTATTATCGTGGCAAACCCAGACACATTGGTGTCTATTGGTAATTTGACACACCATAACGTGTGGTTAGGTGCACTGGGCTTTTTTATTATCGCTATCTTAGCCGCGCGTAATATTCACGCAGCGGTGTTAGTGTCAATTGCGGTGACCACCTTAATTGGGCTGGCTCTGGGGGATGTGAAATTTACAGGTATTTTCTCTATGCCACCGAGTATCACCAGCGTGGTTGGGCAAGTGGATTTTGCTAATTCACTGGATTTAGCGCTATCCGGTGTGATTTTTGCTTTTATGTTAGTCAACTTGTTTGACTCATCAGGCACCATGATCGGGGTTACTGACAAAGCAGGGATCACCAATGAACGGGGGACTTTCCCTCGAATGAAGCAAGCCCTGTACGTTGATAGTTTAAGTTCTGTTACGGGTTCGGCAATGGGAACCTCATCGGTAACGGCTTATATTGAAAGTTCGTCGGGGGTTTCAGTCGGTGGGCGCACGGGGTTAACTGCTGTTGTTGTTGGGATCTTATTCCTACTGACCATGTTTGTCTCACCACTGGCAGGTATGGTTCCGACTTATGCAACCGCAGGGGCTTTGATTTACGTGGGGGTCTTGATGACATCAAGTCTAACTCGCGTTAAATGGGACGATTTAACCGAATCGGTGCCTGCGTTTATTACGGCAGTGATGATGCCGTTTAGTTTCTCGATTACCGAAGGGATTGCGTTAGGGTTTATTGCGTACTGTGCGATGAAAATCGGCACAGGGCGCTGGCGTGATCTGGGGCTATGTGTGATTTTAGTTGCGGGGATGTTCTTGCTAAAAATGATCCTAGTCGACGCTTAAAATGCTCGGATACTCGTCATACTTCGAGCTGTGGCGTTGTTGTCTACACATGGTTACTCGGAGCACATACTGGTGTATGTTCTTCGAGAAAACCTCGTTTGGCGACTAACCACAGTTCGAATTATTTAGCGTGTTGGAATTCTCTAGAATATTACTCAGTATATCTTGTTTAGCAGCACCCATTTTTTAAAGTCATCTAATGGGTTAATCATTTCTCTTTTTTCTATTCGAATCCCTCTGCATGCAACACAGATTATTTAAGGTATAATCAATAAAGTACTATTGCGAAGGCAGGGTGGAATAAAAAAATCCACTGAAATTGCAAACTAGTGCTTTCCCCCTTTATGGGATCCTGCTAGATTTCGCAGCAGAAACTGACTTTACCAAGGTATCAGACCATGAATGCACCCAAAAAACCGGCAGTTAAGCCAAAGAAAAAATACCGTAAAACCAAAGAAGAATTAAATGCGGAAGGCCGTGAACGTAAACGTGAGAAAAAACGTCGTGGTCATAAAGCAGGCAGTCGCTATGAGATACAAACATCTAATAAGCAAAGTGGCGGGCAAAATGTCTCAGTTGATCCGCGCTTAGGCAGTAAAAAACCTGTCCCTTTAATTGTGGATGACAAACAAATCACTAAGCCTGTTGTAGAGAAAAAACAGCCTACTATTAAAGAAAAACTGTCGCCTGAAAAAGAATTAGAACTATTAGAAAGTGATGACCGTTTAGATAGCCTACTTGCACGCTTAGAAGACGGCGAAACGGTGAGTGCGGAAGAACAAAAATATATTGATACGTGCTTAGACCGTATTGATGAACTGATGAATATCCTAGGCATTGAATATGCCGAAGAAGAGGAAGAAGACGAAGATAAATTAGATGATATTATGCGCATCCTAAAAAGCAAATAACGTCGTTTAACCATCCCTCGCACAAATGAGGGATGCGTCTATTTTTCCAACAAACACACTTTTCTTTGATGTTGCATCAAGTCTCTTTTCGCTAACATATTTATAATATTATTTAAGTTGTGAAACTTTCACGCTCACCAAATAACAATTAAATAAGGTGCAACCCATTGTTATGGTTTGAGATTTTGGTCAATTGAGGAATGTTATGTCAGAGCAAAATATTGTTTGGGATCTTTCTCTCATTCAAAAATATAACTATTCAGGGCCGCGGTATACATCATACCCAACCGCCCTAGAATTTAATCAACACTATGATGAACAAGCGTTTATAAGCGCAACAGCACGTTATCCTGAACGTCCGTTATCTCTATATGTGCACATTCCTTTTTGCCATAAACTCTGCTACTTCTGTGGTTGCAATAAGCTCGTAACTCGGCAAAAGCATAAAGCAGATGAATATTTAAAAGTTATTGAAAAAGAAATTATTCAACGCGCATCTTTATTAAAAAATCGTACCGTGACGCAAATGCATTGGGGGGGCGGTACACCGACTTATCTCGATAAAGCACAAGTCAGCCATTTGGTCGGTTTATTAAAAAAACATTTTCATTTTGCACCTACTGCGGAAATGTCTATTGAGGTAGATCCGCGGGAAATCGAATTAGATATGATTGACCATTTGCGCAGCGAAGGCTTTAATCGCCTGAGTATGGGGGTGCAGGATTTCAATAAAGAAGTGCAGGTGTTGGTAAACCGAGAACAAGATGAAGAGTTTATCTTTGCTTTGATAAAACGCGCGAAAGAAATCGGTTTTACGTCAACCAGCATTGATCTGATCTATGGTTTGCCAAAACAGACCCCTGAAAGCTTTGCTTTTACGTTGAAGAAAGTGGCTGAATTATCGCCAGACCGTTTAAGCGTGTTTAATTACGCTCACTTACCAAACTTATTTGCTGCCCAGCGCAAGATCAAAGATGCTGATTTACCAAGTGCAGAGCAGAAACTCGATATTTTACAAGAGACGATCGCGAATTTAACAAAAGGTGGCTATCAGTTTATTGGAATGGATCACTTTGCTCGCCCTGAAGATGAGTTGGCCGTGGCACAGCGTGAAGGAATTTTACACCGTAATTTCCAAGGTTATACCACACAAGGGGATTGCGATCTTTTAGGGTTAGGTGTGTCGGCGATCAGTATGTTAGGGGACAACTACGCACAGAATCAGAAAGACTTAAAAACTTACTATGCGCAAGTGGAAGAACAAGGGCACGCCTTATGGCGAGGCTTAGTGTTAACCGATGATGACTGCCTGCGTCGTGATGTGATCAAAACATTAATCTGTAATTTCCAACTGGATTTTGCACAAATTGAAGCGATATATTCAATTGATTTTAAATCTTATTTTAAAGAAGATTTGGAATTGTTAAAGCCAATGGCAGAAGATGGGCTGGTGGAAGTCAGTGAAACGGGTATTAAAGTCACACCGCGCGGACGTTTGTTAATTCGTAATGTGTGTATGTGTTTTGATGTGTATCTTAGAAGTCAAATGCGTGTTCGCCAATTTTCTCGCGTCATCTAAATGTTCGTCATACTTCACGTCGTGGATTTGTTGTCCGCTCTCGGTCACTCGGGGCACATACTTTTGTATGCTCCCCGAGATAACCTCGTTTGACGCCTAGCCACAACGTGAATTATTTAGCACATTGACTCTTAGCTAGAAATCTAATTTACTGATTAATCTTTTCAATTAGCTGATAAGCGGCACTAATGCGGTCGGGGATCGGGTACCATTTATTAGCAAGGAGCACCACGGCGACTTGCTCTTCAGGAATAAATACCGCGTAGCTGGCAAAGCCATTGGTTGAGCCTGTTTTGTTATAAAAAGCACGGCTTTCTGGGGGAAGTGCGGGCACAATCGCTTCCACTTTTTGTGGTTGAAGTGCCATTTCATTACGGTTTCCTTGCTGTAACTGAGAAAGGGACACTGGCCATGGATAACTTTCCCACATCATATCTTGCACAAATGAATCCGTTAAATATAACCCGGTGTGAGTATCCTCAACGGCTTCTTGCCAGGCTTTTGTGACTTTTACCGTTTGCATATTAATTTCAAGAAAACGAATTAAATCCTTAGCATTGGATTTCAATCCATAAGCTTCAGCATCTAAAATTTGTGGGGTGACCCGTACTGGTTGGTCTTTTTTATTATAACCTTGTGCATAATTTTTTTGCTGGTTATTAGGTACGTGAATATAAGTGTGCTTGAGACCAAGGGAAGGTAGCATCAATTTTTCCATGGCTTGTTCAAACGGCATCTTTAACTGTTTTGCTGTCACAATACCTAATAGCCCAACCCCTAAATTAGAGTATGAACGAAACTGACCAATCGCTTTTTCAGGGATCCAATGTTGGTAATAACGGGTGAGTTCTGTCGAATTAGTGATCGTATCAGGCACAAACAAAGATAAGCCTGATGTATGGGTTGCAAGGTTCATAACACTAATATGATCAAAGGCAGAACCTTTTAATTCAGGCAAATAGTGACTGACTTTTTGTGAAAAATCTAATTTACCCTGCCCTTGTGCATAGGCAGCCAAAGTGGCCGTGAACGTTTTTGACAGCGAGCCAATTTCAAACAATGTGTTGTCATTTACAGGGTTTAGGCTTTGTTTGGATTGAACACCATAGTGGTAAATATAGCGCTTTCCTTCCAGTGAAATTGCGACAGACATACCTGGAATGCCTTGCTGTTTCATCAACGGTTTAATGATGCTATCCACATCTTGTTGGCTTAATGCGTTGGCTGAAAGGGTAGTGAAAGCCAAACTAAGAGCGACAAACATCCGCCCCTGACGAAAAATATTTTTCATAGGTTGTCCAATTAAATAAAAGTTTAAGTTATTGCTCGCTGATTTTGAAAAGTACTTCAGTGCGGCAAGTAAGTGCCGTAATATAGCAATGAGTTGCTTAAAATAGCCGTTGAGCAAGAGTATGCGTGTTTTAAGTTATTTTTTAAAACGATATAAAATTCGATGAGCCAAAAGAAAATCTTATGTCAGGAAATTACCGTCATCGCCTCCCACTTAACGCTCTTCGCGCATTTGAAGCGTCAGCGCGGCATTTAAGTTTTACGCGAGCAGGGCTGGAATTGAATGTGACTCAGGCTGCAGTGAGTCAGCAGGTTCGCTTGTTAGAAGAGCAATTAGGTTTAGAATTATTCATTCGTTTATCAAGAGGTTTAGCGTTAACTGATGAGGGTCTAGCGCTTTTGCCTGTATTAAGTCGCTCTTTCGATCAAATTGAATCCCTATTAATGCAATTTGAAGATGGACACTACCATGAAGTGTTAAGTATTTCAGTGGTCGGAACTTTTGCGGTTGGCTGGCTATTACCCCGCTTAAGGAAATTTTCTGATCTATACCCATATATTGATTTACGTATTATGACCCACAATAACGTGGTGAATTTAGCCGCTGAAGGTGTTGATTTTGCTATTCGTTTTGGCGAAGGGCTATGGCCATTAGTGGAAAATATTCCATTATTTTCCACCTCCCATGCGGTGTTGTGTTCAGAAAAAGTCGCTGCTAATTTGTCGTCACCACTGGACTTAAAAGAGCAAAATTTGCTGCGCTCTTATCGTAAGGATGAGTGGGAAAAGTGGTTTTTGGCGGCGGGAATAGAACCCTGGCGGGTAAAAGGACCTGTTTTTGATTCTTCTCGCTTAATGGTTGAAGCGGCAATATTAACGGACAGTGTTGCGCTAGTACCAAGCTGTATGTTTGAACATGAACTTAGGGCGGGAACATTAGTACAGCCTTTTGATATTGGAGTTACATTAGGAGGCTACTGGCTAAGCCGCCTAAAGTCGAAGTTAATGACGCCAGCGATGACGATTTTCCAACAATGGATTATAGAAGAGGCACAACATTGTTAAGCCAGCATAACCATATGACTGGCTTAGGTGAGATGACTCTGACGTTTTTCTAAATGCCATAGTTTAAAATACAAGCGTTTCGGCTTCATAGAGGCTTTTTTTGTCATTAATTAAATTATCCGCATGATGTAATGGGATGTAGTCAGAGAAAAAGTAGGCAGGGTCAATCTCAAATATTTGGCAAAGTTGATAAAGTGTATCAACATGAATATTAACTTCCCCATTTTCATAGCGAGATTGATGCTGTTGGCTAATACCTAACAAAGCACTTAATTCTTTACCACTCATTCCGTAGCTTTCTCTTAATGACCTAATTTTCACACCAACAGAGAGGGATATTTTTTTGTTCATGATATATCCTTATGAATAACGTTATTTAAGTATTATTGCTTATTCTGATTCAGCTAATTCTTTTATATCTTTATTAGATAATAAGTCATAAAAACTAATTTCAAAGTAATTAACATATTGTGCTAAGCGATCTAAATTAATCCGGTTTATACCTCGTTCGTATCGTGATTGTTGTTGTTCACTAAACCCAAAATCATTAGCAATTTTAGATAATGTGATGCCTTTCATTTTTCGATAGTAAGTTATTTTACGACCGACTAATTTTGATGCAGGATAATATTTTTGCATAATAAACTCCTTTTATATCGTTAAGATTACATAAGAGCAAATTTTTGATATAAAAAAGAATTTTAAATAAAATTAGTTTTTTATATTACATTTCCACTCTAACAGAGAGTAATTAGTATTAAAATAGTTTTATGCGATTAAATTTGAAAATTTTGAATTTATGTTTAAGCCTAAGTTAATTAATTCCGATTTGAAACAAAGTGCTCACTATTCGATTAAAATAAATTGATTTGTTGATTGGCTTAATTATGATGAGTATAATTCCGATTATTCATATCTGATATTTATAGTTGCTGTGCTATTTGCTGTCCCTGGTGTTATTTTACTCGCTGTTTTAATATAACGAGCTTTCCAATTAAAACTATAATTACCACCAGGCACATTATTTTGTAAGCTATTTTTAGTGTTTAATTTAATTGGTGTATTATTTCTATCAAGAAGTTGGATTGCTATCCCTGTAGCAGATCCTGTTCCAGACAATTTTATTTTTCCAGTTGCCGTATCAACATAGCCTGCGCTACTGGTGACGGTGGTTTTAATGTTGGTTCCAGCCGCACAATTTAGCGTGATTGGAATATTGTAGCTGTTGCTAAAACTACCAATACTTGGAAATTGTGTATCATACCAACTACCTAAGTTAACAGTATAATTTGTTGATTGTGTTGTACATTTTAACACATTCACTCGAACAGCATTACTTGGAATATTTAACGAAGATATATTCCATGTTGAGTTATGTGGTGCAGGGTTTTGTTGAGTTAACCTGCTAACAATCCCCGCTTTAAGGCTATTTGACGCCGTCACTTGTCCTGTTTTAATAAAGGTAATGGTCCAGTATGGGTTTGGCAGTTCCCATGAAAGACGTCCCGCAATAGCGGGTCCATATCTTACATTCAAGTCACCGATTTGAGTTGCTTTGATCCTAACGCCGATACCCGGTATGTTTGTAGCTGCAATTTTATTCGAATTTGGAACCCAACCATTAATATAATCGCCATGCAAATAAGAACGGCCACATTGACCGTTATTACCAGAGAAAGTATTGACCGGAGCGTTTTTGAAATTCACTCTGGTTGTTGCTAACTCTCTGGTGCCGAGATCGTCGTATTGGATATTAAAAACATGATTGGGCACGTTAACAACGATATTTCGCAAGTTAGGGTTTTGAATACAAGCAGCATTAACGAAACTTGCGTTTAATAATATTAATAGTGATAGTGTTTTGTGATTAAATATTTCTTTTTTCATCTTTATCTATAAATTGTTGAGTAGGTTTTAGTTATTTTAGCTATTTCTTCATTTGAAAAACTAAAGAAACGAATGAGATCTATTTCAAAAAAATTAGCATATTGGCTTAATCTATCAAGATTAATACGGTTTATACCCCGTTCATATCTTGATTGCTGCTGTTCGCTAACACCGATTACTCTTGCCAGTTCATTTAAAGACATTCCTTTCATTTTTCGATAATAAGTGATTTTATTTCCAATAATTCTAGATACAGGATAATACTCAGGCATTTAACCACTCCTAATTAAAAATAGAACAGCATGTTATTAATTAACGTTGTTAGTTATAAATAACATTAAACTCTAAATGGCTACGAAAAGAACCCGGTTCCATACCACTACCATAGCCAGCTACGCGAGCAGAAAATGGAAATTCGACGCTACGAGTTTGACTATTAACGGGGAGCGTAATTTTAGTGCCATTTTTAACCGTGGTTTTACTGGAGCCATTCGCTAAGTTTAGTGCGACATTTTTTGCTGTTCCGTTATTTATAAAATAGTCAGGTGCGGTGGTATCGGGGGTGCCAGATAGAGTCATCACCGCCTCTTTAGTCGCCACAGGGCAATTTTTTAATTTTACGGAAAAATCGACCCATGTGGATTTTTGGGTATCTTTAATATTCCAAATATTGATTTTTTTTAGATCAATCACATAGTTTGTGGTTTCTAATTCACAAGGCATAGCCGTGACATAGCCATGGACATTAATATTAATTTGTTGGTCGGCGGCAAATATTGAGCCAGAGATCAACAATAATGAAAGTGTGAATTTTTTCATTATTTCATTCCTTCGCTTATAAATAGGTAATTGTCGCGGTAATATTGGCAGAAATAGATCCTGGCACCACATTACCCACTGTACTAAAGGCTCGGGTACGCAATGGAATAGCGATATTCGATTGTCCATTTAGTGGCACTTGCAATGCTTTTGAATTACCTAGCGGTGTTGCTCCGTTATTGCTTTGTAATTGCACGGCGACATTTTTGGCTGTACCTAAATTTTTA
This sequence comes from Providencia rettgeri, assembly GCF_041075285.1. Lineage (NCBI taxonomy): Bacteria > Pseudomonadati > Pseudomonadota > Gammaproteobacteria > Enterobacterales > Morganellaceae > Providencia > Providencia rettgeri. The sequence goes on from NZ_CP163512.1 coordinate 3,883,755, forward strand.
TATAAACTACTGGTAGTATCACCTGCTTCTGCTGCACCCGTAAAAGTCAGTTTGATTTGGTTTACAAACGACGAACAGTTATTTAAATTAATATCAAAGCTTTTCCAATCAGAACCGGTTTGAGGGTTATTAAAGGTATCAGCTGGTAATTGTTTTAAATCAATATCAATATTATTGCCGCCTGAAATATTACAGGTTGCCGCTCTAATATTACCGGTAAAATTCACAGTAATATTAGTTGCAGCAAATGATAAAAAAGGTATCGCGAGCAAATTAATCGATAAAATTACAGGTAATATTTTTTTCATACGGTTATTCCTATTCATAGCGAATATTAATTGTCGCAGTTCCATCGGCAGAGCCTGGGGTTATTTTATCGGCGGTTTTAATATAGCGCGCTTTCCAGCCAAATATATAATCACCTGCGGCGGCATTATTTTTTATAGTTCGCTTGCTTCCCAAAGGGATCGGATTGTTATTTTGATCAACCAGTTGTATGGCAACGCCTGTCGCTCTATCTGCCCCTGATAAGGCTAATTGCCCTTGTGTGGCATTAACAGTTCCGCTGGTTGCAGTTACGGTAGCCTTAATATTGGTACCGGCTAAGCAACTCAATGTAATGGGAATATCGACTTCTGTACTGGTGCTCCCAATAGCAGGGAACTGTGTATCATACCAATCGCCTAAGTTAATGGTGGGAACTGAGTTTTTTAATGAGCAGCTTAATACATTGATACGGATAGCATTAGCTGGCATATTCAGGGTTGTTAAATACCATGTACCAGATACTCCAGTATTGGTTTGGGTTAGCTGTGCAATGCTTCCTGAACGAATCGATCCTGAGCTAGTCACTTGCCCAGTTTTTTTGATTGTAATGTGCCAAATGGTATCATAGACAATCCAACCTAATCGCCCCGCAGGCTGCGGTCCTAATTGACGGTTAAAATTTCCACCGAGCCCACCTGTTGCGACAGTAATGCCAATCCCAGGTATATTTGAAGGAGCGATATAATTATTAGGCGTCCAACTGTTAACAAAGCTTCCATATAAATAGGAATTACCACAACTGGTATTCTCACCATAAGTATTTGTTGATGCAGCTGATAAATAGCGTACATCGAATGAACCAAGATCCCTCGCAGTAGTATCATCATACTGAATGTTATAGGTTGCGGAAGGGACATTCACCTGTATATTTCTAAAATTAGGATTTTGCGTACAAGCCGCATTCGCATACCCTGAATATAAATAGACACATCCTGCCGCTAATATCGATTGATAAATCAATTTTTTCATAACCTAATTCCTTATTATCGGCAAACCGCAGTGGTTTTATATAAGCCCATATAATCCGAAATACCCGCTAAGTTATAATTGACTTGGCATTGCTGTTTATCATTATATTGAACAATAAAATGGCCACTTTCCGCTAAACCGGATAAATACACTTCACCGTCATTACCGACAAGGCTATTTAATTGGCTGTTATCGTTAAATATGGCCTGTGCGCCAAATGGCACTGGTTTACCATCGGCAAAGGTCAACAGCATAATGGCGCGATATCCCACATTGGCGGCAAAGCTAGCTTTAACCAACGCACCACGGCTAGGAGCCACGGTCTGGCTAGTTAACTCCATTTCAGTATTATTGGGTAACGCTGAAGTATCGATATCCACGGTGTTCTTACGATAGGCTGTTACGTACGGCACTAACGCATAACCTTGGTTATTGGTCACAACTCCCGCTTGGTTCATAATCGGTACATCCCCTGCATTCGGGATTTCGACGATAGCGGCAGTTTCTCCCAATTGTTGCCCTAACACTAATCCGCCTGAGTGTGCGACTAAGCTACCGTTTGCGCCGTAATAGAGATTATAGTTATCTTTGCTGTAGCCTGTTCCGCCTGATACTTCGCCGTATTGTCCTTTATAAGAGGCATTCATATTGCCCGTTGTACCTTGCTGTTGATTGGTAAAACCTTGCTGTACACTCCAATTCAATCGATTATTCAACTGTGAGGCAGAAACGCCCATACTGCCTGAGCTGGAGTCGCGGCTACTGTGGTTACTGACAAAGTTGATGTAGGCTGTGTCATCAAGTAAGTTAAACGGAATATTAATTGAGAAGGTGAATAAGTGGTCTTCATCACTCTGGCTTTTCGTTCCCGTTGTGTATGAATAGCTGCTGGTATTTTTGTTATAGGTATAGTTCAGCCCGTAACTGATCCCTTGCCAACTGTTGTTATAACCCAGTGTGGCAGACTGTGTTCTTCGGTCACTATTCCAATAGTCTTCATTGATGTAACCCGCTGAAATTGAACCGTAAGTATCCCCAAGGTTTTGACTTAAGGTGATTTCACCACGATTGCGGCGGCGTTCGACTTCAGGCACATAGCTGGTATCACGGAAGGTATCAAAGACCTCCGCTAAACTGTAGAAACCTTCTGTAGAATAGCGGTAACCTGCCAACGCAATATTGGTGCCGATATCATTCAGGTTTTTGTTGTAGCGAAAACGGTAAGATTGCCCGCGCTCTTTGGTGTCATTGCGCAACTTAGCGTGAGATTGTGTGACGTCAATGGAGATGGCTCCAAAACGGCCCAAGTTTTGCCCTGCTCCCACAGAATAGGATTGGTAATCTTCACTCAACTGACTACCACCATAGGCGGTTACGCCATAGGGGAGGCCATAAACTAAGGTAAACTGGCCAAATTTGGTTTTATCTACATGGCTATCATAAGAGCGATACTGACCAGCAGTGGCACTGTAGGCTAAATAACCTTCACGTTGTAACACGGGCAGTGATGCAAACGGCACGATCTGCACTTGTTCGCTGCCATTCGACTCTTTTATCGTTACATGCAGGTCACCGCTGCTCCCCGTAGGGTACAGGTCGTTGATTTCGAATGGTCCCGCAGCCACATCCGTTTGGTAGATGGTATAACCGTTTTGGCGGATGGTGATTTGCGCATTACTGCGCGCTATTCCACGTACCACAGGAGCGTAACCGCGTAAGCTTTCGGGATACATATCATCATCCGTAGCAAGTTGCGCCCCACGAAATGGTACACTATCAAATACTTGAGACGGCGATATGCTATCCCCAAGGGTTAATTGGCTTTTTAAACTGTTAATCCCTCGAGAAGCATAGGTGTAAATAGTATCCCATTTACTTGATTGGTTAGTGCTATTTGACCAGGTGGTGTAGTTACGCAAACGCCATGGTCCGATATTAATGCCCGGTCGCAGGTTAACGTAATTTGATGTCGTATCGTCACCACCTTTGCGGTTGGTGTTTTTAGACCCGCTGTAACTGTAATTAAGCAGTAAGGCGGTGATCCCATTGTCGATATCGGCTAAATCCACATATCCCCGAGGGTTTTTGGCTAGGGCGATTTGCGGAATACTCAAATAGAGGCGCTGTGAATCAAAGTCAAAGTTACTTTTCGCATCAGGAATAATCGCTAAATTTACGCAGCCATTTTGTGTATTTTGTAATTCAGGATAATCCGCAACTTTAATATCAAAACTTTTTAGGTCACCCAATGTTAAGCAAGGGGTTAATTTATTTTCGCTATTTTTATCAAACTTTAAGCTTTTGCCACCAATTAAATTAGTATTCACATAAATATCGACATAATAGCTACCCGCTAATTGTTGGTTATTTTCAAATTGGGTTAAATCTACTGTCTCATTATTTGGCAGCTCTAAAAAGTCAGGATCAAAATACGTTTTCCCTTCAGCATTATTATTGCTAACAGCATTTTCAGCGTATAAAGACACGGTATAGCCTAAATAAAGCAATAGGCTAAGACATATTTTATTTATTTTCATGTTCACAACCTAAAATATTTTGGGCTATATTTTCGCTTCAGAGGCCTCAGCGGCAGAGCCATAATCATTAATCACTTCCCATTTTACGGTACCGTGTGCGGCATTATCATTGATGTCAAAGGTGGCGCTAGAAAAAGGGGGCGCGTAGGAGACATCATTGGCTTTTTTGCCATTAAATGTAATGCTCTGGAAATTCATAAAATAGGGTGTTGGGTTTTTTACGGTTAATTGATTACCGGATTTAGACCATGTCAGTTTTTTCTGTTGTTCTTCAAAATTCACATCTTTAATTGCTGCTGGGCGATAAATTAATTTCATCTGAGTTTTAAAAGCGATCTGCAATGAATTCTCTGTACGTTCAGTCGCAGGAATAGTTTTAATATTTAACCAAAATAAAGACTCTTTATCTTTCGGTAAGGTATTGGCGGTTAAAAAGATACGCAGCGCATTGGTTTTATCGGCATTTAATCGAAATAATGGCGGTGTAATCGTAAAGTCTGATTGTTTTTTTTCATCTATGTTGTCAATCCACGATTGAATTAAATAGGGAATTTTATCTGGGTTTTCGACACTGATACTGACATCTTTATTACCTTCATTATAAATAACGCGTGTGCCGCCAATAATGACGCCAGCACTGGCAGTTTGAATGAATAAAAATAAAGAAATAAAAAAACAAATTATGCGATTCATATTACCACCTAGTCATGCAGAAATAAGGTTTAAGTCCATTTAAACCTTAAAATCGAATTAGTTATAATTGATTGTGAAGGTCGCTGTGCCGTTAGCTGGACCCGTCGTCACCGTGCCAGACTTGGCAATATAACGCGCTCTAAAGTCTAAATTATTTTCCACGTTCTGTTGTAATGGATATTCTTTAGAAGCAGTAAACAGCGGAACGACGGTATTCACATCATCTGTAATTTGGATCCCCACACCTGTTGCAACGCCGGGTTCTTGTTTTAGTTTGATAACAGTGTCATCACCTAAATAAGAATCCGCATCGAATTTCACAGAGGCCGCAGTGACCGTTGCTGGGCAGTTAATTAATTTAATCGTGAATTTAGTTGCAGCGGCTGTGCTGCCAGCACTTGGTAATGCTGTTTTAGACACTTTACCTAAGTTCACTTTTAATGCATCAGAGCCCGCTGCTAATTCACATGCTTGGTCAGTAATTTCGCCAGTAAAATCGATAGTACCGTCAGCCGCAAGAGCACTATTAATAGCAAAAACAGATGAAGCCGCAATTAATGTTGCGATGACATTCTTTTTCATTCATTTATCTCCAAAGGATATATTTAATTTGATGGTATTGAGAAAGGATAAATATCCCGTTACTCAATTGTGGAGTATTTTGTGATTATTTTTAAAAATAAACAAGTCAGTGGTGAATCAGGGTTAAATAGTAATTAAATTTAAAATTTAGAGAATTTAAAATAGAAAACACATTATGTGTTAGAGAATGGATTTATATCATAAAATAAGAGTGATTTGATTTTTTGTTTTCATCTCACTAAAGTGAAATAACAATAAAAAGCTAATAATAATTTCCTGGTGATTTATAAATTTTATTCCTCTCGCATAATGTGATTTTTGGGTTTTTAATCTTAAGGTAAATTTATTTATTGTTTTAAAAAGTAAATAAATGACTAAAAAGAATAGTTGGTATTGTACCCTCGGAAAAAGTTGCTCTAAATAGTATGGTCTAATTTTATTATGAATATAAAAATATTTTCATTATTGTTAATCGGGCTACAACAATAGCGTAAAAAAGTAAGGGTAAAGAAGATGTCTATTTTCGACGCTATTTTTTAGGTTTCAATCATAAAGTTCAATTAACCTACTTATAGAGAACATAGTGCTGTTCAGGTGACAATAACAACTCTGCTTCAATCACCTGTTTGTTGATCAAGCTATATTTTAGATGTCTTTAATTGAGCATCAAAATAAAATAGATTTTGAATTTACCATTCTTAATTAACGGTAGATAAAACTAAACGCTAAATGGCTACGAAATGAACCCGGTTCCATACCGCTACCATAGGTATTTTTTTCATTTATGACTCTCCAAAGATAATAAATTATTTGATGGTATTGAGAAATGAAAAGTATCCATTCACTCAATTGCTATATATTTTGTCGTTTATTTTGATAATAAACAATATGCGAGTAATTTAGGTTTAATGGTTTTGTTTTTTACAATTGCAAGAAGTTTAGTTTGTTTTTTACATTATGAGTTGGCGAGGGGTTAAAGATATTTTTAAAAATTAACTTTAACCTTAATTTATTAACTGGGGCATAATTAAAATAAAAATTAAATAGTTAAATTGGTTTTTATTCGCTATTTGTGTTTTATATATTACGTATAATGTGTCGAGGGGATATTTAATAATTATGCTGGCATCAATAGGGCATGAGTTTTTATCAAAAAACATCATTAGTGTATTACATTAAATGTATCATCATATTTCAATGGTCAATATAAAAATAAAACTGGAGTCTGGAGTATCTGAAATAGAGGGTGTTGATTGGTTTTAAAATGAAACTTAATTAACAGATATGATTAAGTTTGTTTTTAGGATCTCTAAAAGAAGTAGAGTTTTTTCTCTACCTCTTACTGAATCATATTAATGATAATTCAATACACCTAATGATGTAGTGAACTACTCAATTCCCAGTTCTTTTAATTTACGGGTTAATGTATTTCTCCCCCAGCCTAATAAGCGAGCGGCCTCTTGTTTATGTCCATCCGTATGTTTTAGTGCGCAGTTAAGCAAAGTGCGTTCGAATAGTGGTACTGCCTGGGCTAATAAGTCCACTTTGCCAGCAGCGAATGCGTGATCGGCCCATTTTTCCAATAACTCAAACCATTGAGCATCTGAACTGGATTGCTGCACTGGTAAAGGTGTAGAGGCCGGTATAATGGCTTTCGGTTTATTTACATCACTATTTTGTATCGGCTGTTCTTCCAGCAAATCATCAGGCAAATCTTGCGGTAAAATCTCTTGGCTTGCCGCCATGACAGTGAGCCAGCGGCAAACGTTTTCCAGTTGGCGAACATTCCCTGACCAATAATAACGTTGCAAAATTTTTTCACTATCTGGGTGCAACACTTTGCTTTCCACACCGAGCTCTTTTGCGGTATTTTGCAAAAAATAGTGGGCAAGACGCGGAATATCTTCTGTACGTTCTCGCAAAGGGGGGAGCTGCACTCGGATCACATTTAATCGGTGGAATAAGTCTTCACGAAATAAACCTTCTTTCACTCGTTTTTCAAGATCTTGATGGGTGGCTGCGATAATACGCACATCCACTTTAACGGGGGTGTAACCGCCAATGCGATAAAATTGTCCTTCAGCAAGAACACGTAATAATCGAGTTTGTACATCAAGAGGCATATCACCAATTTCGTCTAAAAATAACGACCCGTGATTGGCTTGTTCAAAACGCCCTTGGCGAACTTGAGTGGCGCCAGTAAACGCCCCTTTTTCATGACCAAACAGTTCTGATTCAATTAAATCCTTCGGAATAGCGGCCATATTCAGGGCAATAAACGGCTCATTAACCCGCGGGCTATGTTGATGCAAAGCATGGGCAACAAGTTCTTTCCCTGTTCCTGACTCCCCGTTAATGAGCACGCTAATTGAAGAGCGTGATAAACGACCAATAATGCGGTATACCTCCTGCATTGCAGGGGCTTCACCAATCATGGTTGAGGAAACAATCGGGGCTTTTTGTTTTGTTTCACGGCCAGTGTGGTTTTGTTCACGGCTATGATTAAGTGCCCGTTCAACTAATGCGACAGTTTCATCAATATCAAACGGTTTGGGTAGATAATCAAATGCACCTGATTGATAGGCATTTACGGCAGCATCAAGATCGGAATGGGCGGTCATGATAATGATTGGTAACAGCGGGTGCGATTGCTTAATCGTATTCAGTAGCTCAATACCGCTTGTGCCGGGCATACGAATATCAGATAACAAAACGTCAGGGAGTGAGTTTTCTAAGGCGGCAAGTACCGCATCGGCACTGTCAAAGCAAGTACAGACAAATTCCGCATTATTCAGTGCGCGCTCTAAAACCCAGCGAATGGAACTGTCATCATCGACGACCCAAATTTTTCCCTGTGACATGGTTATCCCCTATTTTTTGATGGGTAGATAAATAGAAAACTCAGTGTGCCCCGGCCAACTGGTAAACTCGATTTTCCCTGCATGTTGATCAACTAAGCTTCGAGCGATCGACAAACCAAGCCCTGTCCCATCAGGTCGCCCACTGACCATTGGGTAGAAAAGGGTATCTTGGATGGCTAATGGAATACCAGGGCCGTTATCTTCAATATCAATACGAGCCGCTAACCGATAACGCTCTCCTTGTAGCATGACGTGAAAAGCTGTGCGTGTGCGCAACGTAATATAACCCCCAGCTTCACCAAGGGCTTGTAAAGCATTGCGGGTGATATTCAATAAAACCTGTTCAATTTGATCGGGGTAATATTCCAGATCGGGCAAACTGGGGTCATAGTCACGAATTAAAGTGACATTATCGGGTTTTTCCAGTGAAACCAAGCGTGTCACATTTTCCATAATATGGTGGATGCTTTGCTGGGTTTTAGGGCCGGGATACTGCGGCCCAAGTAATCTATCGACCAAGGCCCTTAAGCGGTCAGCTTGTTCGATAATGACTTGAGTATATTCATTTAACTGTGTATCAGGCAGCGCTTTAGATAACAACTGTGCAGCCCCGCGCAATCCACCAAGAGGGTTTTTTATTTCGTGCGCTAGCCCACGGATCAGTTCACGGGCGGCAAGTTGCTGCGCATTTTGAGCTAATTCTTGGCTAAGGCGTCGTTGGCTATCTAATTGAGATAACTCAACTAAAATAAATTGTTCTGAAAAAGGCTGCGCGCTGAACGACATTACGTGAGAATGGTTATTAAACACCAATGTGACTTCATTTTCAGTAAAACTGTGACCTTCTTTTAAGCTAGTTAGCAGCAATTCATCATTGAGAGAACAGTAGCTAAATAAGAGTGGGAAAGGGGTTCCGTATAGCTTGCGCTGACTTTGGGTTAGAATTTGCAGTGCAGCATGATTGGCGTAATGAATAACCAAATCATAATCCAAAATAAGTACGCTATTAATGAGAGAGTCGAGGATCTGTTCTGGTGCTGGCAAATGTTCGGTTTTCATGTAATGTTGCTCCTGCACTATTTTGGTGCATTATACCTGATGGACCAAACAATCGATAATCGATTTTTGTTTCTTTGGTGCAGTAGAGAGAAAAGGCCCCATCGAAAGATGGGGCAAGTGCTTCACGGCAACAAAGACTATCAGTGGAACGGCGTGTTACACACTGTAGTACATTTCAAATTCGAGAGGGTGTGGTGCCATACGAACACGTTGGATGTCGGCACGGGTTAATTCAATATACGCATCAATAGCGTCATTGGTGAACACACCACCACGAGTTAAGAATTCGCGATCTTTATCCAGTTCAGCCAGCGCTTCATCTAACGAGCCTGAAACGGTTGGGATCTCTTTCGCTTCTTCTGGTGGTAAGTCATATAAGTTTTTGTCCATTGCATCACCTGGGTGAATTTTATTGATGATGCCATCAAGACCCGCCATTAACTGGGCTGCAAACGCTAAATATGGGTTAGCCGCAGGATCTGGGAAACGGACTTCAATTCGACGTGCTTTGGTGCTTGCAACCACCGGAATACGAATAGACGCAGAACGGTTACGCGCAGAGTAAGCCAACATCACTGGCGCTTCAAAACCCGGAACTAAACGTTTATATGAATTGGTTGTTGGGTTAGTAAATGCGTTCAGTGCACGTGCATGTTTAATAATACCGCCAATGTAGTACAGCGCCATTTCAGATAAACCGCCGTATTTATCACCTGCAAACAGGTTTACACCATCTTTTGATAAAGACATATGGCAGTGCATACCTGAACCGTTATCACCCACTAATGGTTTCGGCATAAAGGTGGCTGTTTTGCCGTATGCATGAGCCACATTATGAACAACATATTTATAAATCTGAGTTTCATCCGCTTTTTTGGTCATGGTATTAAAGCGGGTAGCCACTTCGTTTTGGCCTGCGGTTGCGACCTCATGGTGGTGAGCTTCAACCACTAAGCCCATCTCTTCCATTGTGGTACACATTGCAGAACGCAGGTCTTGTGACGAGTCAACAGGCGGCACTGGGAAGTAACCCCCTTTAACTGCTGGACGATGACCTTTGTTACCCCCTTCGTATTTAGTGCCACTGTTCCATGCGCCTTCGATATCATCGATATGGTAGTAACTGCCGTGCATATTATTGCCAAAACGAATATCGTCAAAAACGAAGAATTCAGGTTCTGGGCCAAATAATACGATGTCAGCGATACCGCTTGAGCGCAGGAAATCTTCTGCACGTTTGGAAATTGAACGAGGGTCTCTGTCATAACCTTGCATCGTACCCGGCTCTAAAATATCGCAACGGATAATTAAGGTTACATCAGCAAAGAAGGGATCTAACATTGCGGTTGATGCATCTGGCATCAATACCATGTCAGATTCGTTGATGCCTTTCCAGCCACCAATAGATGAACCATCGAACATCTGACCTTCTTCAAAGAAGTCTTCGTCAACTTGGTGAGCAGGGATAGTGATATGTTGCTCTTTACCTTTTGTGTCGGTAAAACGCAGATCAATAAATCTTACATTGTGCTCTTTAATTAACGATAAAACATGTTCAGCGGACATTCTCGGCTCTCCTGGTCGGGTCTAATCAACAAAACACCTAATTGTAGGTTGTAGGCGTCTGTTGGTTTGTCTGGCGTGGCAGCGGCGATTAACCATAATTAATGCACATTGCTCGCTCACTATAAATACAATAAGCGAAAAGCGTGCCAACTTTTAAAAAGAGAGTAAATACTGATTGTTACGAAGATATGTCAGTTGATTGAATTAAAATTGAGCGCGAATTGCACTATTTTGGTGCCCCCAAGGTTTGGATTGCACTAATTTGGTGCATAATGGCGGTTTAATGGAGTGAAGAGTCAGCTTTGTGTTTTATTATAAGCCCAAAGCTGACTGAGTTGACATTATTTAACGAGCAAGGAGAGGTTATTCATCATCACTATTGGTTAGTAATGTATTTACTTCTTCAATTTGTTTCACAGCATCATTGATGATAGAAGCGATTTGACGAGTTTGTTCTTCATTGAGTTGCTTTAGAACCATTTTATGGCGCAATAGAGCTTTAAAACGGCTGACTGCCATTTCAATATCCTCTGCTAAATTACCGCCTTGTTGCATATCACGTGCTTTTGCAAATTTGCGTGCAATTACGGCCTCAGTCTCTTTATTCTGTGCTAAATGGGCTGCACCTTCTGGCGTAATCGTAAAGCTTTTGCGATTGCGTTCAATAATTTGAGACTCTAAAAAGCCTTGTTCCTCTAATAGTGTTAGTGTTGGGTAAATAACACCCGGGCTTGGGATATAGAGGCCGTTTGAGGCTTCTTGAATGTCTTTGATAATTTCGTAGCCGTAGCTCGGTTTTTTCGCCACTAATGAAAGAACCATAATGTGAAGATCGCCATGGTCGAATAAGCGGCGTAGACCTTTGCCTCTTCCTCGACCTCTTTGGCGTTCGTCTCCGTGCTCATGACGGTGTTCACCGTGGCAACACTCATCGTGTCTATGACCATGACGACCTCTGCCGTGGCAACGCTCACCGCGTCCGTGCCCATGACGACTCTCGCTATGATAATGATCATCGTGGCAACATTCACCATGACCATGGCGGCGTTCATTATACCCATCACGCTCTTCGCCATGGCAACAGCCATCGCGGTGGCCGCGTTGATTTTCGTCATGATGCGCATAATATACATGACGACAAGATTTAATTAGCATATAGTGACTCCTTAGTTTATAACTTTAGATATATCGAATTTATTTTATTGTTTCACTATATTTAGATATATCTAATTAGTCAATTTAGATATATCTAAATGACGCAAAAAGACATTAAAAATGGCGGCTACAAAACAAAGTCCATTTTTTATTCTTTTTTGGGGCTGCTAATATCGTGTTTTTAGCGTATTATCCTGCTACTTCGTGGTTTCGCAGAGATGATGCTCATTATTTTGTGGGGGAATCTGGCACTGTTACGCAACTGAATGTTTTTTCGTTAAAAACTTTTTATACAGTGATGGGTTTCACATTTATTCCACTTGTGCGGAAAAACGTGTAAAATAACAGCAAATTAACGTAGAAAGTATGTTTGGGTAATTAAAATACCGCAAAAAACATATTCCTTTCCTGTCAATTAAACGGTAAAAATCCTTGTCAATTCAAAACTTAAGAAACATCGCCATCATCGCTCACGTTGACCATGGCAAGACAACACTGGTTGGTAAATTATTGCAACAGTCAGGTACGTTCGGCGAACGTGAAACTGTCGATGAGCGTGTTATGGACTCCAACGACTTGGAGAAAGAGCGTGGTATTACCATTCTTGCTAAAAATACCGCTATCCAATGGAATGGTTATCACATCAATATCGTAGACACCCCAGGTCACGCCGATTTCGGTGGTGAGGTTGAACGCGTAATGTCTATGGTTGACTGCGTTCTACTGGTTGTTGATGCAATGGATGGTCCAATGCCACAAACGCGTTTCGTTACGCAAAAGGCGTTCGACCATGGTTTACGTCCAATTGTTGTTATCAACAAAGTTGACCGTCCAGGTGCACGCCCTGATTGGGTTGTAGACCAAGTATTCGACTTATTCGTGAACTTAGGCGCAACGGATGAGCAGCTCGATTTCCCTATCGTTTATGCATCAGCATTAAACGGTATTGCAGGTCTTGACCATACTGAAATGGCTGAAGACATGACCCCACTCTACGAAGCTATCGTAGAACACGTTGAACCACCAAAAGTTGATCTGGATGGTCCATTCCAAATGCAAGTTTCGCAGTTGGATTACAACAGCTACTTAGGTGTTATTGGTATCGGTCGTATCAAACGTGGTGTGGTTAAGCCAAACCAGCAAGTGACTGTTATCGATAGCGAAGGTAATACTCGTAACGGTAAAATTGGTAAAGTGCTAACCCACTTAGGTTTAGAGCGTATTGATTCACAACAAGCTGAAGCGGGCGATATTGTCGCACTGACAGGTTTAGGTGAACTGAATATCTCTGACACCATCTGCCAAGTGGGTAGTGTTGAAGCGCTACCAGCATTAGCCGTTGATGAGCCAACTGTTAGCATGTTCTATTGTGTTAACACCTCACCTTTCTGTGGTAAAGAAGGTAAATTCGTGACTTCACGTCAAATCCTTGACCGCTTGAATAAAGAACTGGTTCACAACGTTGCGCTACGTGTTGAAGAAACTCAAGACCCTGATGCATTCCGTGTATCTGGTCGTGGTGAGCTGCACTTATCTGTTCTGATCGAAAATATGCGTCGTGAAGGCTTCGAATTAGCCGTATCTCGTCCAAAAGTTATTTATCGTGAGGTTGATGGTCGTAAGCAAGAGCCATTCGAGCAAGTGACGTTAGATGTTGAAGAGCAGCACCAAGGCGATGTGATGAAAGCGTTAGGTGAGCGTAAAGGTGACCTGCGTGATATGATGCCGGACGGTAAAGGTCGTGTACGTTTAGACTACATCATTCCAAGTCGTGGTTTGATTGGTTTCCGTACTGAATTTATGACGATGACATCAGGTACTGGCTTACTGTATTCAACATTCAGCCATTATGATGATGTTCGCCCAGGCGAAATCGGTGGTCGTCAAAACGGTGTTCTGATCTCTAACGGTCAAGGTAAAGCGGTTGCTTACGCACTGTATAGCTTGCAAGATCGCGGTAAGTTGTTCTTAGGTCACGGTGCAGAAGTGTATGAAGGCCAAATTATTGGTATTCACTCACGTTCTAATGACTTAACCGTTAACTGCTTAACCGGTAAAAAACTGACTAACATGCGTGCGTCAGGTACAGATGAAGCAACAACACTGTCACCACCAATTAAAATGACTCTGGAGCAAGCGCTTGAGTTTATTGATGATGACGAATTAGTTGAAGTGACTCCGCAGTCTATCCGTCTGCGTAAACGTCACCTGACTGAGAACGATCGCCGCCGTGCAAATCGTTCTAAAGAAGACTAATTTTTGTTAAAGAATAGAACATGATAGTTTAATGTTCTATTAAAATATGAAAGGCCCCACAGTGTATTCTGTTGGGCCTTTATTTTTAATGTGTATCGAGAAGTTTTTCTAATGTTGCTGAGGATGTCGGTAAGAGCGCTAGCCTCAAATTAAAAGGTCTCGCTATAGCACTAAGGGTTTCAATTGATAAATTCCCTCGGTTATTCTCAATGTCAGAGATTGTTTTTCGTGACACACCAACAAGTTTAGCAAATTGTTCTTGATTAATTTTCAATATATTGGTTCTGAGTTTTTTTATTGCATTACCAATCGTAATATTATTTAGAAATAAATCTCTACTAACTTTTAGAAGGTAGATTTCTTTATCTTCTTTAGTGAGTGTTGAAAAATTAGGTGATGTTTCGTTCTTGGTTTTTTTTATAGTGTAATTTTTCGTCTCCACCTCTTTTTCTGCGCTGCTATCAAGTGCACTAATAATTTCAAGTTGCCTTAACTTTAATTTATTTGATAATTGAATTAACTCAGTTTTTTGATTATTCAAATGTTTTAATCGTTCATAAAAACGAAGTTCTTGGTTTTCTAACTTAGTTAAGTTATCGTCTAAGTTGAGTGTATTCAATCCATGAGCGCTTGATGAGGCTATGCTTGCACTTATTTGAGAACAATTTTTCTTTATTTGAGCGAGTTTATTATTTATTAATTTCTCCTCACTATCTATGATTTTTAACTGGTGTTCCAGCCTAATATTTTGATAGTCTATTTTGCTTAATTCGGAGTTTATTTGGTATTTTCTGTTTTGATTAATAAATTGTCTTTGTTCTCTCTCTTTAATTTTTTGAATTTCTTCGAACATTTCTAATTTTTTATCTTTCACAGTAACCCCCACTTTGCTAATTTCTCAGGGATAAAATCAAATCCAAATGTAGGCATATCAAGGATACGTTCAGGAACCCCTCTATCCCTTAATCGTTCTTTAAGACCCACTAACTTTTCAGCAGTCATTTTTATATTTTCAATAATGATGTTTGTATCAGCTAGATCGGAAAAAGATTGTGCGATGCCAATATAATCAAAACTCCCACCTTGTTCATATTGTACAGACCATTTTGCAGTTCGAGGAATACCTTCAGGGTCGGCCTTCATGGGAGCAAAGTCATAAATTGGCGCAAATTTTATTTGGTTATTAAACAGAAGAAAAGCGGTGTTTCTCCCATGATTGTCGCTATTACCAAAAATAACATTTAATAAGTCTCTATTTATCCATTCTGTTATATATTCTTCCCGAGTAAATAGAGGCTTAATATTACTTCTTTCGATGATTTGAAGTAAGTCCCTGATCATTTTTTCATTATGTAGAGCAGAGCCTGGCCCCATATTGAGAATAGAATAGACAGATTGTACAGATAGTTTGTAGGTCTCACTGTTTGAACGCTGTATATCAAATCGAGGGAGCCACAAAGAAGGCACTTGATTACTATTTTCAAGGAGCTTCATCGTTGGTGTTTTGATGGTATCAAATCCGAGAGATTCTAATTCATGATAATAATGGTATTCCGTTCGGAGGATATCGCAATCAATTTCACTGCGGCTTCCTCTTGGATATTTTACTAAATAGGCAAGATCATCAGGTCGATATGAATAATCTTGATAATAGTCAACCCAGATATGGTCATCGTCGGCATAACGAAGCAGCAGTTTGGGGGCTTCCCCTCCCGCCCCTGTAGCACCTCCTGCAACCCCCCCTTTTTCATTGGCATAATCTAAAAAGTCAGAGGTTCTTTCTGTTACATCACTTAGCTTAAAAAAAATCTCTCTATTTTTAAATTGGCGATTAATTGATTCCCGAACACGTAAATTACCAATAGGTGCTGCGGTTGCATATTTAAGTAAGATAAAGTTTTGAGCGTTATAGCTTAAACTTTTTATATCAAGGTGTTGGACCCAAAAACGGCGACTTGCACCACTGGGAATTAAGTCATCTAAAAAATGATTTTCTTTATTAAAATCATATGGAAATAATTGGACTGGATTATTAATTGAAACAGCATAATTATCACAGGAGTCAAAGTGATTTAAAGAATATTCAAAGTCATAGCTAATTCTTGATAAATCAAAGTTAGTTGAAAATTCAATTGATGCGATATTCACCCAGTTTTGATCAATGTATGCTTCAATAGTTATTTTTTCTAAATTATCCACAATACGGCTCCCTCTTAAAAAGAGATTGATCATCATGATTGAGTATTATATCACTCATAAATAAGTGTATCAAGCTAAATTGAGTTATATATTACTCATTGGTGGTTGGTGATCTATTGAGGTTACTTAAACAGAGTTGTAAGAATAGGTTATCTCACTAATACCTAAGTCCTGCTCAATCGATAAATTGACAAAATAACGTGAATTATCACTAATTAGGGCTGTTCAGTTGGACGAATAATGATTAAAGTAAATTTAGTGAATAACAAAGAGGAAAATTTATGCTGTATATCTTCGATATGGGTAATGTGATTATTGATATCGACTTTAATCGTGTGTTTGATAAATGGTCTGAACTGAGCGGTACGCCAAGTGAAGAAATCAAGTCACGGTTTACTTTTGGCAATATCTTTCAATTACATGAGTGTGGAAAAATTTCAGATATAGAGTTTGCTGAGCTACTTTGTGAAGAAATGGGGATCACTCTAAGCTTTGAAGACTTTGCTGAAGGCTGGCACGCTATTTTCATTTCGTTAAGGCCCGAAGTTATTGATATTATGGAGCGCCTGCGTGAGCAAGGGCACCGTGTCGTCGTCTTATCGAATACTAACCGTCTACATTTAGACTACTGGCCAGAACACTACCCTGAAATTGCAGCTTCCTCCGATTTTCTTTATTTATCCCAAGATTTAGGTATGCGTAAGCCAGATCCTGAAATCTTCAAATACGTTCTGCAATCAGAAGAGTTTGACGCGGCAGATGCGATTTTCTTCGATGATGTAGAAGAGAACGTAAAAGCGGCTGAGGCACTTGGGATCAAAAGTGTCCATGTCTTGAGTAAAGACACCGTTCCTGAATATTTCCGTACTTACGACTTTAGTGCTGAAGTTGAATAACACATTGATTTTGATAGTGGAGTAACGGTTAACGTTGCTCCATCTTTTTGTGCAGAGTAATCATGATTGCATTAATCCAGAGAGTCACTCATGCGAGTGTGGTTGTTGATGAACAAACGGTTGGGCAAATAGGCTCAGGTTTATTGGTTTTGCTTGGCGTCGAAAAAGACGATGACGAGCAAAAAGCAAAACGGTTATGTGAAAAGGTGCTGGGCTACCGTATTTTTAGCGATGAGCAAGGGAAAATGAACCTGAATGTTCAGCAAGCGGGAGGCAGCTTACTTGTTGTTTCACAATTTACGTTAGCGGCGGATACCAAAAAAGGCATGAGACCGAGCTTCTCTGGTGGCGCAGAGCCTGAAAAAGCAGATAAGTTGTATCAATATTTTGTTGAGCAAAGTCGCCAGCAGGGCGTCACGACTGAAACGGGGCAATTTGCCGCCGATATGCAAGTCAGCTTAACCAATGATGGCCCCGTGACCTTTTGGCTGCAAGTGTGATTCCATTTTTAAAGGGGGAACCGATGTACCATTTACGTACACCGAAAGATGAAATTGAATTTGCGACTTACTACCACTTTCGTTGGGAAATGTTGCGAAAACCGTTCAATCAACCCCTTGGCTCTGAAAAAGATGGTTATGATCTAACCGCCCACCATCAAATGGTTGTGGATGATAAAAACCGCATTTTGGCGATAGGTCGTTTATATATTAATGCCGATAACGAAGGCGCAATTCGTTTTCTCGCAGTCGATCCTGCAATGCAAGGTAAAGGGCTGGGCAAACTGATTATTATGGCGCTGGAATCGGTTGCGCGGCAAGAAGGCGTAAAACGAATTGTTTCCAGTGTGCGCGAAGAGGCGGTTCCTTTCTTTAATAAGATGGGTTTTGAAAACCGAGGGCAAGTGGCTGGGCAGCTTAAAACGCCAGTGCGTCATTATTTAATGATCAAGCCAATTGAAACCCTAGACCAAATTTTGCATCGTCCCGATTGGTGTGGTGAATTGCAACAGGCGTGGCATAAATATATTCCATTAAGCGAAAAAATGGGGGTGCGCATCGAACAATATACGGGAACCCGTTTTATTACAACGATGCCAGAAGCCGGCAATCAAAACCCCCATGAAACCATTTTTGCAGGTAGCCAATTTTCATTAGCCACATTAACTGGCTGGGGATTGATTTGGTTGTTAATGCAAGAACACCAGCTTGGTGGTGATATCGTGTTAGTGGATGCGAATATCCGTTACGGTAAGCCTGTTAGTGGCAGGCCGACAGCGATTGCCGATTTAGCAAACATGAGTGGTGATCTTGATCGCTTAGCGCGGGGGAGTCGAGCTCGGGTTAAACTGAAAGTGGAAGTCAGTAATCCCAATAACCAAGTTGGTGCGATTTTTAGTGGTGTCTATATGGTGTTGCCTGTGGAGAAAACAAAGTAGTACAGAATATTACGGACTCAATAATATTAAGAGGGCAGGTCAAGTGACCTGCCTTTTTGATTATTGGGGGACTAAGACGGGAGCTTGTGTCGCTTCTGATATAATGTCTTGTGGCGTAGGCGTTGTTTGCATATTTTGTGTTTCTTCTGGTGTTTCTATCGAAGAGGTCACGACGCCTTTGGCTACCGTGCGGTATAGGCGTTTACCTTGAAGGGGGACTGCCATGAGTTCGCCATTTAAGCTTTTTACAAATGAAGGTGCAAGGAAGTCCCCTTGCAATGTCGCATCAAAATCCCCAATAACTTGTGCGGGAAAACCCGACCATCCCCATTGATTTAAATCGATTAAATCAATATTCGACCCTGAAGCTCGCAATAGAAACGGCATTTTTTTCGGCTCTTGCTTCACTAATACACCAATTTTACTGATACCTCTTTCGGTACTGACGGTCAAACTGGCGGCTGCGGAAGACTTTCCACTTTGACGAACTTCTAAGAATGGGCGGCGGACTAAAACTTGATTAATTGTGCCGCTATCTGCATTGAATGTCGCCTTACCACTCCAAATCCCCCACTGTTTTTGCTTGATAAGGTCAATACCTTCGATATTGGCACTCAGTGCCGTAAATTCGAACGGAAACTCTGGCTGGATGTTCATCAACAGCGATTGAGAGACAGTGAATTTTTTGATGGATAAGCCAGATAACCACGAAGGTGCGGGTTCGGCAAAAAAGGTGAGCCATGTTTCTGGTAGAGTATATAAAATGCCACCTAATTTACCTTCGTTAATGGTGAGGATCTGGTCATTACGTTGCCAAGCGCCACTTAAATTAAACACACCTTTATTGTAGTAACCGGATAATTTATTGATATTTAGCTTGTCTCCATCAATATTCAAGTCACCGATTAGCGTACTGAGTTGTTGATCTTTCATGACTAACTGATCAACATTGAAGCTGATTTTACTTTTGGGGCTTGTCCAACTGCCTCTGACAAAGCCGAGCTGATCGATTTCAGTACTCAGCCCTGATAGCGCCCAATCTTTTCCTTGAATATCGACATTGGTCAGCTCAAGATTTTTGATTTGAATAGTTTTATCACTGTTAATTGCATCAAATAATGCATCGAAACCTACCTCATTTTCCCAACCGACTTTATTCATTGCCAGAGAATCAATGGTGATTGAGCCATCAGCAAACACTTTACCTTCACCTGCAATATAGCCGTTGTTCAGGTATGCACTGGCTTTGCTGATTTCAGTAACTTGTTCTTGCAACTTCCCAGTCAGAGCGACATTTTTGAATGACAATTGATTGATTTTTAATTGGTTGGTGGTAAAGCGAAAATCGCCATATCCAAAAGGATGATCAATACTCGGTTTCCACGGGGTGATCCCCCCAGTAAAACCAGTGGCAAAAATGGTGTCATCCCCCTGTTTTAGCGTTAGTTGGCTATTTTCAAATTGTAGGATATCCGCAGAAATGGGAAGAGGGGGGGATTCAGGTGAGATTGTGGCTGAAAGCTCGCCTTGTGTGATGACGAAGCGGCGAATAGCAGTACCACTGAAAATATTGCGCCAATTCACATCAACCACAATTTGGCGTGCATCTAAGGATAACGCTTTGTTTTGTGAAGTTAATGTTACATCCTGAAAGATGAATTCGCCAGGATTGGAAAATTCATGCCCCATGATCCCGACATGGATATCGTAGGGGGTAAATTTGCTAAGAAATTGGCTGGAATAGGCTGCACCCCAGCGAGTTTGCAAGCCAATATAAGCAGCAATAAATAGCAGCAGCAGAAGTAAAAGTGCGTAGGCGGTAAATTTGATTAACCATTTCACAGTTTGCTGCTCCTCAAATTTGTGAGTTAACAGGTTTAATATCGTGGCAACTTAAGGATAGCATACAGAAGAACCGCCAGAATATTCAACTCTGACGGTTTAGATAGAAGATTATTTTTCGAGAGGGAAAACTAAATTCAGTACAATTGCGGTTAATCCACCTGCGGCAATACCCGAAGAAAACAAAGTTTTCAACCAATCAGGGGCAAATTGCAGAATTAATGGCTGTTGGGAAACCCCCATTCCAACGGCGAGGGATAACGCGATGATCATAATCGCTCGGCGGTTTAGTGGTTCGCGGGAAACAATACGAACACCGGATGCCGCAATGGTACCAAACATCACAATTGTAGCACCACCAAGAACAGGTTCAGGAATTTGTTGCACAAATCCTGCAACCGCAGGGAACAGTCCCAGTAAAACAAGCATCAATGCGACGATATAACCCACATAGCGGCTGGCAACACCCGTTAATTGAATAACCCCGTTGTTCTGACCGAAACAAGAATTGGGGAAAGTATTAAAGACGGCAGAAACCATTGAATTCAAACCATTTGCTAATACGCCACCCTTAATGCGTTTCATATACAGTGGACCGCGAACAGGTTGCTCAGAAACATCGGAAGTTGCAGTGATATCACCAATGGTTTCCAAAGAGGTCACCATAAAGATTAAAATCAGAGGGATCAACAGGTTCCAATCAAATGATAATCCATAGTAAAAAGGTTCAGGCACAGTAATAATGGATTGATTTGGCTCAGTTGGTTGAGCATTTGGCAACATATCCATCCACCAGGCAGAAAGGTAGCCCACAGCCATAGCAATCACCAGAGAAGCAACTCGTAGGTAGGGATTTTTTTGACGATTGAGTAAAATAATGACTGTGAGAACTATCCCCGCCAATATCAAATAATCAGGGGAACCAAACGTATTATCACTAATTGCGCCATAACCGCCACCAATTGAGGTGAGACCGACTTGGATCAGTGATAGGCCTATGATCATCACAACAACGCCAGATACTAGAGGGGTGATGACGCGACGAGCCAGATGCAAGAAGCGGGATAAAATGACTTCAGTAAGCGCGGCGACTAACAGCGTGCCAAATAATGCGGCCATCATTGACGGAATATCTGCGCCGCCTTGTTTCAGTGCAACACCTCCCATGATTAAAGGTGCAACAAAGTTGAAACTGGTTCCTTGAATAGACAGTAAACCTGAGCCAATAGGCCCCCATGCTCTAATTTGAATTAACGAGGCAATACCAGAGGCAAACAGGGACATGCTAATAATGCGTTGGGTATCGTGTGCTGGTAACCCGAGGGCTTGGCAGATCAGCATTGCAGGAGTGATAACAGCAACAAACATCGCAAGAAGATGCTGCCCAGCCGCGAACAGTGCCTGGGGAAGCGGCGGTCTATCTTCTAATTTATAGATCAATTCGCTCTGAGTGTTTATGGTTGATTCTGTATTTTGTTTTTCAGACGTTGCTGTATTCATTACCTTAATTTCCCACCAACAAAAAACGCATTGTAAAGCGATAAATTTAAAAAGCAATCGTTTGCGTTAAAAATATTTTGTAACAGTTAAATTAAGCTCATCACATTTTTATATCTTTTAACTTGTATTTATAACAGTTTTTTTTTCTAATCTGTTCACCTGTTTTTGGCGTTTTAAGGAAGATATTAACGTCTTACTAATATTTAATAATTTTAACAACAGACGAGGTACGTAAATGTATCATCTCGATGTCTACGGGACTTTGGTAGCAGCTACATTAGTATTACTGCTTGGGCGGAAACTCGTTAAAACCGTTCCTTTTTTAGAAAAATACACAATCCCTGAGCCAGTTGCTGGCGGGTTGTTAGTCGCTTTTAGTCTGCTTTTGCTGAAGCAACTGTTTGATTGGAGCTTATCTTTTGACCTATCACTGCAAGAACCTATGATGTTGGCATTTTTTGCGACCATTGGCTTAAATGCTAACCTTGCGAGTTTGAAAGCAGGTGGTAAGGCTCTGTTTATTTTTATTTTTGTGGTTGTCGGCTTATTGCTTGTCCAGAACACGGTGGGGATAGCTCTTGCTGAACTGCTAGGACTAGACCCATTAATGGGGTTACTTGCTGGTTCAATCACATTATCGGGTGGTCATGGTACTGGTGCTGCATGGGGGAAAATTTTCTCTGAAAGTTACGGCTTCAAAAGTGCAACCGAAGTGGCCATGGCATGTGCAACATTTGGATTAGTCCTTGGTGGCTTGATTGGTGGCCCTGTTGCACGTTACCTAACGCGAAATATTCCTACTCCAGGTACTTTGGACGACGATAAAGACGTTCCAACCGCGTTTGAAAAACCACAGTCAGGTCGCATGATCACATCAATGGTTTTGATTGAAACTATTGCGCTTATTGCTATTTGTTTACTTATCGGTAACTACCTTTCTGCGTTATTATCGGAAACGATTTTTGCTTTACCGAAATTTGTTTGCGTTCTTTTTGTCGGCGTGATCCTCAGTAATGGCTTATCCATACTGGGCTTTTATCGGGTGTTTGACCGAGCGGTTTCCGTATTAGGTAATGTCAGTTTGTCACTGTTTTTAGCCATGGCATTAATGAGCCTAAAATTATGGGAGTTAGCATCGTTAGCCATCCCAATGATTGTTATCCTTGCGGTACAAGCGTGCGTGATGGCAGGATATGCTATCTTTGTTACCTTCCGAATAATGGGTAAAAACTACGATGCAGCTATTTTAGCGGCGGGTCACTGTGGTTTTGGTCTAGGAGCGACACCAACAGCGATTGCAAACATGCAAGCGGTGACAGATAGATTGGGGCCATCTCAC
The DNA here is from genome assembly GCF_041075285.1 of Providencia rettgeri. Taxonomy (NCBI): domain Bacteria; kingdom Pseudomonadati; phylum Pseudomonadota; class Gammaproteobacteria; order Enterobacterales; family Morganellaceae; genus Providencia; species Providencia rettgeri. The sequence goes on from NZ_CP163512.1 coordinate 3,906,974, forward strand.
TTAGCATTCTTAGTTGTGCCAATGGTGGGGGCATTCTTTATTGATATTGTGAATGCCATTGTCATTAAATTGTATTTGATGCTCCCCGTTTTCCCAACAATTACGGGATAATTTATATTCTAATAGTTGATAGTAAAACAGGTGTTGCCGTGACAAGTTCACGGCAATTTTCGTTTTAACGGATGTGTTTTTTAAGCGTGACTATATTGTTCGCGCTCAGGGAGCCAGCGTTCAATAATTTGTTGGGCGTTATCCGGATAGTGTTGTTGGATATGGCGGGCAAGGCGTTGCACTTCTGGCAACATATACTGATCACGGAGTAAATCAGCGACTTTAAATTCGGCATTCCCTGTTTGTTTTGTGCCTAATAACTCCCCCGGACCGCGGATCTCAAGGTCCTTTTGGGCAATAACAAAACCATCATTGCTGTCTCGCAGAACTTGCAAACGTTGTTTGGCGGTATGTGTGAGAGGGGTTTTATATAAAAGGACACAATGGGACGCAATAGCCCCACGACCGACTCGTCCTCTTAACTGATGTAGTTGAGCAAGGCCCAAACGTTCGGGGTTATCAATAATCATCAAACTGGCATTTGGCACATCAACCCCGACTTCAATAACGGTGGTTGCCACGAGCAATTGAATTTCATTGTTTTTAAACGCTGCCATAATACTTTGCTTTTCTGCGGGTTTCATTCGACCATGGACTAGACCGACTTTAAGTTCGGGAAGTGCAAGTGCCAACTCTTCGCTCGTCACTTCAGCCGCTTGGGCTTCTAATAACTCGGAGTCTTCGATGAGTGTGCATACCCAATAAGCTTGGCGGCCTTCCTCTACGCAAGCTTGTCTTACGCGTTCAATAATATCACTGCGGCGTGTATCTGGAATGGCAACAGTGGTTATCGGCGTTCGTCCCGGTGGGAGCTCATCAATAACGGAAGTGTCTAAATCGGCATAGGCAGTCATCGCCAATGTGCGTGGAATTGGCGTAGCGGTCATAATAAGTTGGTGAGGGTGGAAACCTTGCTGCTCCCCTTTTTCACGCAGAGCGAGGCGCTGGTGAACGCCAAAACGGTGTTGCTCATCAATAATCACTAAACCTAAGGCATTGAACTTCACTTGTTCTTGGAAAATAGCATGGGTACCAACCACCATAGATACCTCACCGTTTGCAATCGCTTCTTGCTGTTGCTCACGGGCTTTCCCTTTTTGCTTGCCAGCCAGCCAGCCAACATTGATACCTAAAGGCTCAAACCATTGTTTAAAGGTATTTGCATGTTGTTCCGCTAAAATTTCAGTCGGTGCCATTAAGGCGACTTGTTTACCATTTTCGATGGCACATATTGCGGCTAATGCGGCAACAAGGGTTTTTCCTGATCCCACATCCCCTTGAATTAAGCGCATCATTGGCGCGTCTTTAGCAAGATCACTCTCAATTTCCGCCACAACACGGTTTTGTGCATTAGTGGGTGAGAAAGGGAGCTGCGCAAGTAACCGTGATTTGAGTTGGCCACTCGGGGTTAGCCGCTGTGCATATAAACGTTCATTACCAGCACGGATGGCTAACATACTTAAGTGGTGAGCCAGTAACTCTTCAAGTATTAAGCGTTTTTGTGCTGGGTGATGGCCTTTTTCTAACTCACTGAGTGCAACATTTGGGGGCGGGTTATGAAGTAGCCGTATCGCATCTGGGAGGCTGATCATGCCTCGGCTAAGCTCTTCAGGGAGTAGTTCTTGAATTTTACCGTTATCAAGCATGACAAGCGCTTGATCTATTATTTTACGCAACGTAGCTTGACGAACCCCTTCGGTGGTGGGATAAACAGGGGTCAGGTTTTCTTGTAACGCAATACTGGCAGTATCTTGTGATACTTTATATTCAGGGTGAATAATCTCAGGGCCTGTATTGCCACGGCGAATTTCACCGTATGCGGTCACTTGTCGGCCTTCCGCTAAGCTGTTTTTCATCGCTGCCGAAAAGTTAAAAAAGCGCAGTGTTAGGTTGCCTGTCCCATCAGTTATCAGGCAGGTCATCATACGTTTTCGACCGAAAACCACTTTTGTTTGGAGTACTTCGCCTGTGATAGTTGCAGTGGTTCCGGGGAGCAAATCTTTGATTTGATATAAGCGGGTATGGTCTTCGTAACGAAGTGGAAAATGAAGAAGTAGGTCTTGAACGGTGTTCAAACCGATTTTACGCATTTTTTCTGACTGGCTTGCACCAACTCCGTGCAGTGCGGTCAGTGAAATGGTATCAAGTAACCTATGACTCATGTTAGTTCCTTTTCATTAACCAAATTGTTGTCTTTTCATTTTTTCGGTTAGCTGCATTTGCGCCCACCAATCATCAGTGGCTTCAATTTGCCCTTGTGAGTTGATAAATGGGCGTGATAATCCTTTGCGCTTAGCCACTTCGGCTAACACAGGGTAACCCCCTTCAAATAGCCACTCTTGCTGTTCTTGTACAGATAAAATGCTGTGTTTACGGTCGTACATTCCTGCTAGCTGCCGTTGCCTTTGCGCTTCATATAATATTAAGGCAGAGGCGACAGAAACATTCAACGATTGAACCATACCTGCCATTGGAATGATGATGTGCTTATCTGCCAGCGCAAGTGCTGTTTGTGAAATCCCCGTTTTCTCATGTCCCATCATAATACAAGTTGGTCGGGTATAATCAATCTCACGAAAATCAACAGCATGTTCAGATAAGTTTGTCGCTAAGATCTGCATATTTTGCGATTTAATGTGTGCAATAGCGTCTTGAGTTGACTGATGGGAGATAACTTTTACCCAACTGTTACTGCCAGCGGCGGAAGAGACAGATAATTTAACCTGTTGGTCAGGCCAAATAGCGTGAATTTGCTGAATGCCTACGGCATCGGCACTGCGGACTATTGCCGACACATTGTGAGGTTTATGGATTTCTTCCAAACAAATTGTGAGATCTGGCTGCCGCATCGCCATCATTTGGCAAATGCGGCGGTAGCGGCGTTCATTCATAGTTGTTAGTTACGGTTTCGGCTTACTCGTAGAACATCAGGCATGATACGTATTTTACGCATCACGTTCGCCAGTTGAACACGGTTTTTGGTAGTCAGACGGATGAAAGCACAATAGACGCGACCATCTTTCTCTTCAGTATTCATGCTCTGAATGCTTGAGTTGGCATCATTAATTGCAGCTGTAAGGTTTGCTAGCGCGCCTTGATGGTTAATCATGTCTACCTTAATTTCAGCAATGAAATCGGTATCGGTTTCGTTATCCCATTCAACCGCCATAAATTTGTCAGGTTCTTTTTGGTAGCCACGAATATTACGGCAAGATTCATGGTGGATAACCAACCCTTTACCTGGGCTAATGTGAGCCACAATCGGGTCACCAGGAATTGGGCGACAACATTTTGCAAAGGTGATTAAAACACCGTCAGCACCTTTGATGGAAAGCTTATTGCGGCTCTCAATGACAGCTTGATCTTCAGGGGTACTTTGCGGATTATTTTGCAAATTACGTGCGACGACAACACTCATTGCATTACCTAAGCCAATTTCCGCGAGTAGGTCATCAATTGTGTTGAGTTTCATGCGTGCCAGTTCAGCATCGATATTACTTTGTGGAATATCGGACAGTTTATTTCCAGCTCCTAACGCATGGTTAAGCAGTCGACGACCAAGATTAATTGAGTCTTCTCGTTTTAGATTCTTCAGCAACTGACGAATTTTAGCGCGCGCTTTTGAGCTGACGACAAAATTAAGCCAAGCAGCGTTCGGACGCGCCCCTGGTGCAGTAATGATTTCAACAGTTTGACCACTCGTTAATGATTGAGAGAGTGGATACGGTTGGCGGTCAACACGTGCACCAACACAGGCATGGCCAATATCAGTATGCACCGCATAAGCGAAATCAACAGGGGTGGCACCAGTGGGTAATTCGACAATACGGCCTTCAGGCGTGAAAACGTAAATTTCATCAGGGAATAAGTCTGATTTCACGCTTTCGATAAATTCGAATGAACTACCTGCACTTTGCTGCAACTCAAGTAGACTTTGCATCCAACGTTGGGCTCTGACTTGTGCTGTGGTACCTTGTTCACCTTGCTCTTTATAGGCCCAGTGTGCCGCAACCCCCATTTCTGCCATTTGGTCCATATCTTCTGTGCGAATTTGGACTTCAACGGGAACACCATGTGGCCCAATTAAGGAGGTATGCAGGGATTGATAGCCGTTGGCTTTAGGGATGGCGATATAGTCTTTGATGCGTCCTGGGCGTGGTTTGTACAAGCCATGCATCTGGCCTAAAACACGGTAACAAGTATCCACATCTTTAACGATGACCCTAAAAGCATAGATATCCATGATGGAATGGAAACGTTGCTCTTTTTGGTGCATCTTGCGGTAGATTGAATATAGGTGTTTTTCCCGACCGCTGACACGACAGGGAACCCCGGCTTCAGTGAGCCGACCGTCAATTTCAGAGAGGATTTTTTGGATCATCTCTTTACGGTTACCACGAGCCGCTTTAACGACTTCTTTGATAACGCGATAACGGTTAGGGTAAAGCGCCTCAAAACCGAGCTCTTCAAGCTCTGTTTTTATATGATGTATACCCAGCCGATGTGCAAGTGGACTATAAATTTCAAGGGTCTCACGAGCTATACGACGACGCTTATCTGGCCGTAATGAGCCGAGCGTGCGCATGTTGTGGGTGCGGTCTGCCAGTTTGATCAAAATGACGCGAATGTCTTTAACCATCGCCATAATCATTTTGCGGAAGTTTTCTGCTTGAGCTTCTTTTTTGTCGCGAAAGTTTAGCTTATCGAGTTTGGAAACACCTTCGACGAGACCTGCGACGGTTGTCCCAAACAGTTCTTCTATGTCTTGAAATGTTGCTGGAGTATCCTCAATCACGTCATGAAGTAGCGCAGCCATCAGTGTTTCATGATCCAGACGCATCTCAGCAAGAATGCAAGCAACAGCTACAGGGTGAGTAATATAAGGCTCACCACTTGAACGGGTCTGTCCTTCATGGGCATCCCGTGCGACAACATAGGCTTGTTTCAGTAATTCAATTTGCTCCTTAGGGAGGTACTTTTGAATAACTAAATTAAGGCTCTCAAACAGATACAAGGCAGACCCACCTTAGTAATTAGCGACGACCTTCAGCGATTGCAGAAACAGCTTGCATCTCTGCGGCTTCTTGCTCTTGCTGTTCTTGGCGTTCACGCACATCCAAAATGTGACCGTTAATTAAACCTTCTTCCACTTCACGTAGTGCGATAACGGTATATTTATCGTTTTCTTCAGGAACTAAAGGATCTTTTCCACCGGTTTGTAACTGGCGAGCTCTGCGCGCTGCAACCAATACGAGGTCAAAGCGGTTACCAATTTTTTCTACTGCGTCTTGAACAGTTACGCGTGCCATAAGTGTGCTACTCCAAAAGAAATAAAAAAATGACCTGATATGATACTGAAACTATTCTCAGTCTGCTAGTAATTTGCTGATTAAAGCATCATGTCTCTGAACTTGACGCCCTAGTTTTAAGCGTTCAGTGCGGATAATGGATTGTAAATCGCCTAATGCGGTATTGAAATCATCATTAACGATAAGGTAATCATACTCGTTGAAGTGTTCGATTTCACCTACTGCTTGCGACATTCGTTTCTCAATCACTTCATCGCTATCTTGGCCTCGGCCACGTAGTCTACGATAAAGCTCATCTTTTGATGGTGGGAGGATAAAAATGCTACGCGCTTCAGGCATTCTTGCCCTAATTTGTTGCGCTCCCTGCCAATCTATATCGAGAAAAGCATCTACTCCGCTTTTTAAAACGTCTTCAATAATAGGTTTAGATGTCCCATAGTAATTGCCAAAGACATTAGCGTGCTCTAAAAAGTCACCATTTTCGACCATCTGTAAGAAATCAGTCTCTGACACAAAGAAATAGTGTTCACCATGAACTTCACCAGGTCGTGCAGCTCGAGTTGTATGTGAAACAGAAACTTGCGTGTCATACAACGGTTGTGTTTTCAATAGAGCCTGTATTAGGCTTGATTTACCCGCACCACTAGGGGCAGAAACAATATATAACGTACCTTGTATCATGATGATTTCTTGAATAGTCGAGGGTTAAACATAAAAGATGGTGATAAACCCCACATAGTATACACATACTTCTATCAACATGCAGCGATATCAATAAAACATGAATGGTAGAGAATAGAAATTTGATCTATGAGCAATTTGCGATCAGCTTCCAGAAATTAATTGTTTATTCCTGTAAATCACATTTGCCTTGCGAAGCTTTTCGCAAAAAAACATATTTTGCAGTGAAAGTTAAGCGGATTACTTTCATGCTTAAAGATAGAAAACACATTCAGAGGTATGGAGTCATTAATCACTTACAATGAACTGTACTCATAAGGAATTGTTATGGTCTATTTTATGGATAAATTGAGAGACAACTTAACCTTTTTTAGCGGTAAAAATCAGCAGCAAAGATACACAGCCCCGAGTCATAGCCGACTGAGTAATGAAACTTATGGCCAATTAGGGCATCAATGGCAATCTTTACGTCGATGTTAGCAACTCTTTGAAGTGCTACCAGAGGCGGTGTAGCCTAAAACGTACATCTTGTTAAATCCCCAGATTCTTATGTAGGACTAAAAAGTTAACAGAATCTAGGGATTATGATTGAGTCGGTTTACATCGTGAAATATGGCTACAACCTAAAGTGGATGGCGTGGCGCTCAGTCTCGTCTATCTCAATGGTAAACGGGTTTTTATTTAGGCATGGTCAATTGGCTCAACAAGAGGGGCAATTAATCTTGGTTTTCATAGTTGAATATGGGTAATCCAAGTCTGTAGCGAATTGCAATTAAGCGCGCACTTAGCCCAACGACGAGGGTTATAATAACAACAATATCTTGCGGGAGTGGGGTTTGCAATAAGCCAATATAGATCCACGCGGCGGCAAAAGAGACCCCTGCATAGACTTCTTTTTGGAAAACTAGAGGGATAGTATTACATAGCATGTCTCTGAGAACACCACCAAAGACACCTGTAATAACAGCAGCAATTGCCGCAATAATAGGGCTATAATTCATATCGAGAGCAATTTGAGCACCAAGGATAGAAAACACAATTAACCCGATGGCATCTAAAATAAGAAACAGCCGACGTAAGTGTTTCATCATCGGTGCTATCCAGATAGTCACGACAGCAGCGCCAGCAACAGTTAGGATATATTCAGGGTGTGCGACCCAGCCTAACGGGTAGTGCCCAAGTAAGATATCACGTACTGAACCACCGCCAATAGCAGTTGCTGAGGCAATAATAATAACACCGAAGACATCCATTTTACGTCTACCGGCAGCAAGGGCTCCTGTCATCGCTTCAGCGGTGATACCAATAATATAAAGCACACTTAATAACATAATGGTTTTATTCAATGCTAAGGTTATTGCTAAAGGGTAATATTACTTTAGTAATATCTCGACTGAGATTTTCTAGTATCAGGAAAAATAGATTAGTTAAAGTAATCCGATAGCTATATTAAATGATGTGAAAGGATAACAGATTGAACAATAAATTACCTTATAAAGAAACACGTTTAACGAATGATAAGCGTAGCCATCAACTTACTAACATTAATGTATGGACACCTGATAGCCAGTGGATAGTTTATGATGTTCGTCCAAGTGGCAGTTCATTTACTGGATTATCAATAGAAAAAATTCATGTAAATACATTGCATGAGGTTGAAATTTACCGAGCTGAACATGGTGCTCACGTTGGTGTTGTCACCGTAAGCTCACAGCAACCTCCTCAGTATGCCTTTATTCATGGTCCAGAATACCCTGACGAACAATGGCATTATGACTTTCACCATCGTCGCGGTGTGTATGTTAATGATGATCAATTAAATGTTGCTCACTCTATTGATGCGATGTGTATTTCACCACCTTATATTGCTGGTGCTCTTAGGGGAGGGACGCATGTTCATGTATATAGCCCAGATGGTAAATGGCTAAGTTTTACTTACAATGACCATGTGATGCATGAATTAGATGCTAAGTTAGATCAACGAAATGTTGCTATTGCTGTACCTGCTGGCGTGGTAAATATTGAGCCGAAAAAGCATGAACGTGAATATAATGGTGACTATTTTTGTTGTGTTGTGACTGAAACAGCAGTGGAACCTAAGCCTGATAGTGATGAAATTAGCCGTGCATATGAAGAAGGATGGGTCGGGCAACGCGGTTACCAAAAACAGGATGGACAATGGCAAGAAAGGGCACTTGTTTTTATTGGGGATACACATGCTTTGAATGGAACAGTCGTTCCTGAAGTTTTTATCGTGGATTTACCTGCACAACCTGAAGATTGCATGATCGCAGGAGAAAAACCACTGCAAGGTACGCAATCTTGTCTGCCTGCACCACCAAAAGGTGTTTACCAAAAGCGTCTTACTTATACTCACCAACGTAAATATCCTGGTTTAGCAAAACAGCCTAGGCATTGGCTTCGTACTTCACCTGACGGTAAATCCATTGCTTGTTTGATGCATGATGATGTTGGCAATGTGCAACTGTGGTTAGTTGATATTTTAACAGGGGCGTTAAACCAAATTACGCATGGTGATTTTTCGATACAATCTGCGTTTAATTGGGATAGTAAAGGTGAACATATCTGCTTTGTTTATGATAATAGCGTGACTATTTGCCATATCGCGACTCAAACATTAACGAGATTAACTGAGCGAACGGAACAAGCTCCTGTCGCTGATGCAGTCGTATTTTCACCGAATGACAAACTTATTGCATTTATGCGAGATATTGATGGTTTTAGGCAACTTTATATCGTAGAGACAGGGCTATCTTGTTAGCATTTTATTGGCGATTAACTCTATTTATGAATAAAAACAAGGCTGCAAGCCTTTTTATTCATTAATGGCTTTATTTTACTCTGAATAATATTCTGATTATTTTAATTTTTAACAATAAAATTTTAAAATTGGGATATTTAATATAGGGGCATTTTAGTTAAGTTGTGGTTGTATATTGTTTTTTCAAAATAGAATAATAAGAATATGTGAAATTAATAAATAGAAAATAACTAAGGTGCTAATTATTCAACTTTTAAATTAGCGATTGAAATTTCCTTTTAATCTTAAAGGCATTACTCTGCTTTTTCTGTTTTATCAATATCTTCTAGTCGTTTTTTAGGTGAGTCTTTTTTTCCATCATCACCCGATTTTGCATAATCTAAAGGGATTAAAAGTGTATCCATAACAACAGAAAATGGGAGGTCAAGAGCAAGGAGAGGCCTAACTACCCAACCCGTCTCATCATCTTTAATCATTTTGATGCTATTTCTAGATCCTGGGTAATAGCCGTCGGAAGGACCTGCATGAGTCATAATACTTGAACAACCGTTTAAAAATAATGGCGTGATAAGAACGAACAATTGTGCTGCATTTAAACTCGGCATATGGTGGTTAACCTATATTTTGTTGGTTATTCCTAATTGACTCATCATATCGAAAAACAAAAAATTCACAATCGTGACATTGCATTATTATTTAATTAAATAACATACATTTTCTTAATTAATACTTAATTATATCCCATAGATGAAAGTTGTTTCTTTTTTGTGTTTATTTTTATCAGTTGTGAAGGATTTAAGCAAAGAAAGAATGATTATTTTGATATTTGTTATCAATCTGAAAATTCAAAGACATAGAGATTTTAATTCATTCTAAAGTGTGCTCTGTGCCACATCTTACTCTTTTTCTATTTGGCATAATCGATTCAGTAGTATGTTTTATCGCCGATTTGGGCTTGGTTTGTGGGTAACTTGTCGTCAAAAGGATGCGGTCTATGAGTGAATTAGCTCTTACTGTAAGTTTGTTGGCGTTGGCTGCCGCTCTAGGGTTATGGATAGGAAACTGGAAAATCCGTAATGTTGGATTGGGGATCGGCGGTGTTCTTTTTGGGGGGATCATTGTTGGGCACTTTGCCCAAAGTTATGGTTTACAACTTAATAAAGACATGCTGTATTTTATCCAAGAATTCGGTTTAATTTTGTTCGTATACACTATTGGTATTCAAGTAGGTCCTGGTTTTTTCTCCTCACTTCGTGTTTCCGGGCTGAAGCTAAATGGTTTCGCATTAATGATCGTGGTTTTAGGTGCAATAGTTACAGCCATTATTTATAAAGTTGCCAATATTCCACTCCCCATTATTCTTGGCATTTTTTCAGGGGCGGTTACAAACACCCCATCACTCGGTGCAGGTCAGCAAATTCTTACAGATTTAGGTTCAGATCCAAACCTTGTCGGACAGATGGGAATGGGATATGCAATGGCGTATCCCATGGGGATTTGTGGAATATTGCTGGTGATGTGGTTAGTGCGGATTATCTTTAGAATATCAGTTGATAAAGAAGATGCTGCCTTTAATAGTACAAATATCCAACAGCGCGATACATTGCAAACCATGAATATTGCGATCCGCAATGCCAACCTTGATGGTTTAATGATGCAAGATATTCCATTGCTTGGTAGTGAAGCCATTGTTTGTTCAAGGCTAAAACGTGGTGACATGTTGGTAGTTCCGCAGCCAACAACGGAAATTCATTTGGGTGATTTACTGCACGTTGTTGGACAAAAAGATGATTTAAATAAAGTGCGCTTGATACTCGGGGAGGAGGTTGATGCTTCTTTGTCGACATCGAGTTCTATTTTGCATTCTGTTCGTGTGGTGATCACTAATGATGCGGTGTTGAGTAAGAGACTCAAAGATCTGAACTTAAAACAAAAGTACGATGTTGTTGTCACTCGCTTAAACCGAACGGGGATTGATTTAGTTGCGAATAATAATTCAGTACTGCAATTCGGTGATATTTTAAATATTGTTGGACGACCGGAATCCATTGAAGCGGTTACCGCGCTGCTGGGAAATGCCAAACAAAAATTACAGCAGGTACAAATGCTACCTGTGTTTTTAGGGATTGGACTTGGTGTGGTACTTGGGTCAATCCCTGTTTTTGTACCTGGTTTCCCTGCGGCATTAAAACTGGGGCTTGCTGGTGGACCGCTAGTTGTCGCGCTTATCTTAGGACGAATTGGGACAATTGGGCGCTTGTATTGGTTTATGCCTCCAAGTGCTAACCTTGCTTTAAGGGAACTTGGTATTGTGATGTTCCTTGCAGTTGTTGGGCTAAATTCAGGTGGTGACTTTATTAAAACACTGATTAACGGTGATGGATTAACATGGATTGGTTACGGTTTACTGATTACGTTTATTCCCTTATTTATTACAGGCATTGTCGCAAGAATATTTGGCAAAATGAATTATTTAAGCCTATGTGGTGTATTGGCTGGCTCAATGACTGACCCTCCTGCACTTGCATTTGCCAATAATATCCATCCAACTAGTGGTGCACCAGCGCTGTCTTATGCAACTGTCTATCCATTAGCGATGTTTTTACGGATTATTTCCCCGCAATTACTCGCAATCCTATTTTGGGCTATTTAATTCTTAACATGCTAACGCTCTCTCGATTTGATGGGAGCGTTTTTATTTTCAATTGAAATATTAAAATTATTGAATATTCAATTAGATGGTGAGTTATGGCTGGGGTAGAAAACAAGATAGTAAAATGAAGTATCCGAACATATAGCGGCTAAAAGTGCTTTTGTTCAAGCTATAACCAAACAAAAAAGATGTTCTAATAGATTTGAATGATATTCGTATTGAAAAAGTGATTTGATTTCAATTACGGAGTTCTCGCTAATTTTTTGCCCTTCCTATTTGAAAGGGCTTTTTTTATTTTAAATTAGCTAATGTTTTGTTTTTAATCATTTTACAATGATCTAGCAAGTCACTTCTTGGTATGCCTTTTCTAACTCTTCAGCTAATATTTTGATCCCTTGCTCAATTTTTTCAGGCTCAGGAACATAATTCATTCGCATGCATTGGTGTGCATGTGACCAATCTTGTTCGATACCAGGGAAGAAATAGTGACCAGGAACCATCAATACCCCACGTTTTTTCAAGCGTTGGTATAACTCTAAGCTATTAATCGGCAGATCTTTAAACCATAGCCATAAGAAAATAGCGCCTTCGGGTTTGTGAATCAGGCATTTATCTTCGGGTATATAACGGCGAATGATCTCGATAGCCTCTTCAACACGTTGTTTGTAGAAAGGACCAATGACATTCTTAGATAGCGAGATTAAATCATCCCGTTTTAGCATTTCTAAGGCAAGAGCTGGACCAATACCGCCAGGGGCAAGGCTGATAATACCGTTTACATTACTGACTGCTTCAATAAGTTCTTCATTGGCGATAATGATACCGCAACGTGTGCCGGGTAAACCAAGCTTAGATAGACTCATACAAAGAATGACATTTTCATTCCAAAATGGCGTCGCTTCACTAAAGATAATCCCTGGGAAAGGAACGCCATAAGCATTATCTATCAGTAGCGGAATATTATGTTGTTTTGCTAATCGATCTAAGTGCTCAACTTCTTCATCAGTAATGACATTCCCTGTCGGGTTTGTTGGGCGTGATACACAAATAACACCAATGTCATCAGTGACTTCTAATGTATTAAAGTCAACGCGATATTTAAATTGGCCATTAGGCAAATATTCGATTTGTGGTTTATTAGCAACAAATAGGTCATCATCAAGACCTGAATCCGCATATCCGACATATTCAGGAGCAAGAGGAAATAGGATCTTACGGGTGATACCATCTTCAAAGCGACCGGCTAGCAAGTTAAATAGATAGAAAAAAGCACTTTGGCTACCATTGGTTAGTGCAATATTTTTCGCACTGATGTTCCAGCCTAGTTGTGCTTTTAGCGTTGCCGCAAGCGCTTTCAACATGGCATCTTTACCTTGAGGACCATCATAGTTACATAAGGTGTCCGTCAGTTGGCCATTTGCACACATTTCAGTTAACAATTCTTGGAAGTATTTATCCATCTCGGGAATATGAGCTGGATTACCGCCGCCAAGCATGATCGAGCCAGGGGTTCTGATGCCCTCATTCAAGTCTTTCATTAATAATGAAATCCCTGAATTTTGAGCGAACTTATTACCAAATTTAGAAAGTATCATTGCATTTATTCACATATGTCTATTAGGTTGTTAATGGAATTTAAAACATACTCTGCCCAATCCTAGAGTTCAACCGCTTATTTTTATTTATTTTTAACATAAAATATGCCAAATAGCGAAATAAATAGATATATTGTTTTAATTGTTAATGTTTTGATAGTTTATTTTTCTTTGCTACGGAGGTGAGCCATCTATAAATTCTGAATTATTTAAATTGGCAACAATTAATTAAGTGGTCATTTATCATGCCAGTTGCTTGCATGAAGGCATAACAGGTTATTGAACCTACAAACTTAAATCCTCGCTGTTTGAGTGCCTTGGAGAGTTTTTTTGAGAGCTCTGTTTCCGCAGGAACTTGGGATGGATTTTGCCATTGATTTATCATGGGTTGCCCGCCAACAAACTGCCAAATAAAGGTCGAAAAATCTTCCCCGTTTTCCTTCATCGCTAAATAAGCTTTTGCATTTGCGATAATTGCATTGATTTTTAAACGATTTCTAATGATGCGTGTGTCTTGCATTAGGCGCTCAACATCTTGTTCACTCATTAATGCAATGCGTTGGGGATCAAATTGATAGAATAACGCACGGTAACTGTGGCGTTTTTTTAAAATTGTGTACCAGGATAACCCTGCTTGCTGCCCCTCTAGGCAAATCATTTCAAATAAATAATGGTTATCATAATTCGGTTGACCCCATTCGTTATCATGGTAGGCAATATATTCAGGATCTTGATTAACCCAATGGCAACGTGTCGGTGATGTACCCATTTTTCATCCTTTTTACAATCACAATCAACTTGCGTCAAAAAACAAGGTATTTATACTGTATAAATAACCAGTTTAAAAGGGATGAAAGTATATTTTTTTATTTTTAGAATAAATACAGACATATTCAATGCTGTATATCTGTCGGTCAAAGGGTATACTGGCGTACTTTCATTAAATTTAACGTATCGCGTGCGGATCTAACATGCAAAAGTTTGATACCAAAACCTTCCAAGGTCTTATCCTGACATTACAGGATTATTGGGCGCGTCAAGGCTGTACCATTGTTCAACCACTGGACATGGAAGTCGGCGCAGGAACCTCTCACCCAATGACATGTTTGCGTGCATTAGGCCCTGAGCCTATTGCTGCGGCTTATGTCCAACCATCTCGCAGACCAACTGATGGTCGCTATGGTGAAAACCCAAACCGTCTGCAACATTATTATCAGTTTCAGGTGATCATCAAACCATCGCCAGATAATATCCAAGAATTGTACCTTGGCTCGTTGAAAGAGTTAGGGGTAGATCCAACTGTTCATGATATCCGCTTTGTTGAGGATAACTGGGAAAACCCAACACTAGGTGCTTGGGGATTGGGTTGGGAAGTCTGGCTAAACGGCATGGAAGTGACGCAATTCACCTACTTCCAACAAGTTGGTGGGCTTGAATGTAAACCAGTAACAGGTGAAATCACCTATGGTTTAGAACGTTTGGCGATGTACATCCAAGGTGTCGATAGCGTATACGACCTCGTGTGGTGTGATGGCCCGTTAGGTAAAACTACTTACGGTGATATTTATCACCAAAATGAAGTTGAGCAATCCACCTATAACTTCGAATATGCAAATGTCGATTTTCTCTTCAAATGTTTCGAAGAATATGAAAAAGAAGCACAGCATTTGTTAGCGCTGGAAATCCCACTTCCATTGCCAGCTTATGAACGCATCTTAAAAGCGGCTCATACTTTCAACTTACTGGATGCGCGTAAAGCCATTTCTGTTACTGAACGCCAACGCTATATTTTACGAATTCGTACCCTGACTAAAGGGGTTGCTGAAGCATATTATGCTTCACGTGAAGCGCTGGGATTCCCTATGTGTCATAAGAACTAAGAGGCTGTCATGACCCAACAGACTTTCCTTGTGGAAATCGGCACCGAAGAGTTACCGCCGAAGGCTCTTCGTTCATTAGCTGAATCATTTGCGGCAAATTTTACTGCAGAACTTGATGGTGCTGATATCGCTCACGGCGCAGTAACTTGGTTTGCTGCTCCGCGTCGTTTGGCGCTTAAAGTTGCTGATTTAGCCGCATCACAACCGGATCGCGAAATTGAAAAACGCGGTCCTGCCATTGCTCAAGCGTTTGGCGCAGACGGTCAACCTACTAAAGCAGCTGAAGGTTGGGCGCGTGGTTGTGGTATTACCGTTGCTCAAGCAGAACGTTTGACGACAGATAAAGGCGAATGGTTATTGTATCGCGCTCAGATGAAAGGCCAAGCCGTCAGCGAATTGCTGGTGGATATGGTTAGCCGCTCATTAGCGAAATTACCTATTCCTAAATTGATGCGTTGGGCAGATAAAGATACACAATTTGTGCGTCCTGTTCACACTGTAACACTGTTACTGGGTAGCGATGTCATTGATGGCGAAATTTTAGGTATCAAAAGTGCTCGTACTATTCGCGGTCATCGCTTTATGGGTGAAGCTGAGTTTACTATTGATAATGCTGAGCAATATCCAGCTATTTTACGCGAACGCGGTAAAGTAATAGCGGATTACGAAGAGCGTAAAGCGGTTATCAAAGCAGATGCAGAAAAAGCCGCACAAGCGTTGGGCGGTAAAGCAGACTTAACGGAAAGCTTATTAGAAGAAGTTGCTTCATTGGTTGAATGGCCAGTTGTATTAACAGCAAAATTTGAAGAGAAATTCTTAGAGGTTCCTTCAGAAGCGTTGGTTTATACAATGAAAGGTGACCAAAAATATTTCCCTGTTTATGATAATGCAGGCAATTTAATGCCTAATTTCATTTTCGTAGCCAATATTGAGTCTTCTGATCCGCAACAAATCATTTCTGGTAACGAAAAAGTTGTTCGTCCTCGTTTAGCCGATGCTGAGTTTTTCTTTAAAACCGACCGTAAACAACGTTTAGAAGATAATTTACCACGCTTAGAAACGGTATTGTTCCAAAAACAATTAGGGACGCTGCGTGATAAAACTGACCGTTTAGAAGCTTTATCGGGTTGGATTGCAAGTAAAATTGGTGCAGATGTCAATCATGCCACCCGTGCGGGGTTATTAGCAAAATGTGACCTTATGACCAACATGGTATTCGAATTTACCGATACACAAGGTGTCATGGGGATGCATTATGCACGTCACGATGGTGAATCAGAAGATGTTGCATTAGCGCTTAAAGAGCAGTACCAACCCCGTTTTGCGGGTGATGAACTCCCGTCTACTGATGTATCTGCTGCATTAGCACTCGCTGAAAAAATGGATACATTAGCGGGCATCTTCGGGATCGGTCAGCATCCAAAAGGGGATAAAGACCCATTTGCTTTACGCCGTGCTGCATTAGGTGTTCTGCGTATTATTGTTGAAAAAGGGTATCAGCTTGATTTAGTTGAAATGACTGAAGAAGCTGCACGTTTATACGGCGATAAGTTAACCAATAAAGACGTGGTTAATGATGTGGTTGAATTTATGTTAGGTCGCTTCCGCTCTTGGTACCAAGAGTTGGGCTACAGCATTGATACAATTCAAGCCGTATTAGCGCGTCGACCAACACAACCTGCAGACTTTGATGCACGTGTGAAAGCGGTAACTCACTTCCGTTCATTGGAAGAAGCACAGGCACTTGCAGCGGCAAATAAGCGTGTTTCGAATATTCTGAGCAAATCAGATGAAAAATTATCGGATACGGTTTTAGCATCTGTGCTGAAAACACCAGAAGAAGTGAAGCTTGCTACACATGTTGTTGTTCTGCAAGATAAGCTAGCGCCAATGTTTGCGCAAAGGAACTATCAAGACGCCCTTGCTGAGCTAGCCTCTTTGCGTGATGTTGTTGATGAATTCTTTGAAAATGTGATGGTAATGGATGAAGACCAAGCGGTTAGAGTAAACCGTTTGACGCTTTTAAGCCAGTTACGTGAGCTATTCTTAAAAGTGGCAGATATTTCGTTACTGCAATAAGGTTAAATTGCACATTTAACACACGGTTAAATGGTTTTTTATAAAAGTTAATCTGCTTGATAAATAAGCGCTAAATTGTATTTAGCGCTTATTTTTTTAGCCTATTTTGTTTAAAAGCTAATAAACCTTACCATTTTGGTGGTTTTATCAGCAGATGAATGGAATTCGATAAAAATGGGTTGACGCCCCCCATTCTTGGCAGTATTATTCACACCGTTTTCGGCGAGTAGCGCAGCTTGGTAGCGCAACTGGTTTGGGACCAGTGGGTCGGAGGTTCGAATCCTCTCTCGCCGACCAAATTCCAAAACCCACCTCATTAAGGTGGGTTTTCTCGTTTTAGCCCTCTCATATTTAATTTTCCTCGATATGTTTTCAGACTAACTTTGGTTGTAATGCATCACTGTGTTTGGTGTGATAGCTCCTACGGTTTGAGGTCCCCTCATGAGTTACGTAACGGTAAAACTTATTTATTAGGGGCTGTTTATCTTTGCTGCTGATTTTTACAGCTAAAAAGGTTAATAAATAATCAAAAAAAGGATAAATATATCCGTCGTGCTAACTGACGACGATTTGAATCAACTATTGTCCCTAAACGCTGCCCTACGGGTTCGATTAAAGCACGTTTCACTCATTTAATGCTGCGTTGAGAGGCTCTTGCCTAAAATGGCTTTAATTCGAATAAAAATTGACCATCAAAGATAAACAGCCCCTAGCACGGTCTTTATTCGGTTAATAAAGGCATTTTTCATGACAAGGAGTCGTTGATGAAAACCAACTACGTTAACTCACGCATTGTTATCTTTTTATTAGCCATAGTGATGGTCACTTTACCGATATCAATATGCAGTGCAGCACCTAAATATCCGGATACTCATATACAACCCTCTATCTCATCTCCTTGTGTGGTCATTACACTTTTTCAGTTAGCGGGTATCGAAAAACTGCCTAATATAACGCCGAAACAGGTTAAGGTTTGGCAACGAATGATTGAAGGGCAATGTATTGGTCATGCAGAGTTGCTTGCTTATGCTGATTATATTAGCGCAGAGTTCGCTAGGGCTGGCTATTTAACCTCTTATCTATCTTATCCGGAACAATCATTGTCATTAGGTATTTTGCAGGCAGAAGTCATTACGGGAACCATTTCAAACGTCCTCGCGCAAGGAGGATCTCATCTATTTCCATTTAAAACAGGTGATGTTCTCAACCTGCGTCATATTGAGCAAGGCTTGTACAATCTGCAAAACTCGGTTTTGATTCCATATCGTATAGAGCTAGTGCATGGCTCACATAATCAGCATGGGACTGACGTTATTGTTATTGGAAAAAACCAGCGTGAATGGAGTGGTTCGTTATCAACGGAATATCGTTCTATTAAAGGAAGTAGCAGCACAACTGCTAATCATGTCCTAACTTTGGCTAATCCATTGCGAATTAGTGATTTGCTCAATATTCATTATTCTTTAGGTTACTCGCAGGGAAATAAGCGACAAAGCCTTGCAGTTAGTTATTCAGCCCCTTATCGGTACTGGTTATTTTCTCTCTATGGCGATTATCAAAATAGCCAATCATGTATAGATCTTGATGATATTGAGCTGGATTTACAACAACATCAAAAAGCCTTATTACTCAATACACAATATATATTAAGTCGTACAGAAAATTCGCTGTCATCACTGATTTTCGGCTCGAAAATTCAAACGATTGATACATTTTTAGCCGGGCAGCGGCTGATGACACAAAGGCGGTTAGCAAGTTATTCGACTGGGGAATTTATTTATCAGAGAGATTTTCGACAAGGTCATGGGGAGATCTCTTTGAAATATATGCAAGGAAATAATTGGTTTGGGGCGAATGCCGCGCAAATTACCAAGCTAAAGCCGGCTCAAATCTACCAATTATCTTTCACATCAGGCTGGAGAAACCCATCTGTTTATTATCAGAATGGTTTAGATATTCAATTGAGCCGCGCTGAAGTTGACAGCATGTTAGAACGAGGCTCTTTTATTGGGCAACATGGCGTACAGGGCTTTTTAAGTACAGAGCGTGTGGAGATGGGAGACAATAGTTTAAAGCTACACAATGAATTCAGTTGGGATATACCGTGGAAACGAGTCCAGTTATATAGCTCTATTGGGCTGGGAACAACGTCAAATGATAGAGCAACATTTTGGCGAAAGAACATGCTAGTCGGTTGCAAGTTTGGTGTAAGGGGGGCGGTCGGTGCGGTAGCTTATCATGTTTTCTTTGAAGCACCACTTTGGCAGGTTAATCAAGTTGTTGCTAATACACTTCACTCAGGCTTTCAACTTAGTATTAATTATTAATCAATAGGTTAATATCAGTGTGGGGATGTTATTTAATGTATTAGGTAATTGTAGGTTTTATCAACAATATCGCAGAATTTTGTGTATACAACCTAATGGATTAAAAAGCATCGGGAAATATTATTTTATTCTTTAAGTTATCAGTTGGTTAAGATTATGTTGAGTGAGGGCAGTTGAATGTTTTTAATGTGGATAAAAAATAAACCAAATAATAACATACTAAAATAATTTCAATGCCTATTTCCTTTAGTGTTTTATTTCACGTCCTGTTGGGTAAAACGCTATATTCGTTCAGTAATTCAGCACTTAATCACAAATATAAAAATAAATAACCGCAGCATAAAGCACTAACCATTACTAATAATATGGTTATAATGCCTATTGGTTGTTTGGTTTGCTGATATTTTAGCCTGAATTGACCTGTTAATTGTTTCTAATATGTTACGGGTTTTGTGTGTGGTAAGTTAATGTGGCTATTGACGAAGTGAGTGACAGTTGATTAATTGCTCAATGAATAACAAAAAATACAGATACTATTTCTGTCATTTTAATGACGGGGTTAGTCGTCGAGCAAAAACAACATGAATACCACAGGAGCATACAGATGCGCTCTATTAAAAAAACAGGTCTACTTTCAGTAGGATTAACGTTAGCAGCATTAGCGGTGTCGGCATCAGTACAAGCTAAAACATTAGTATACTGTTCCGAAGGTTCGCCAGAAGGCTTTAACCCTCAATTATTTACGTCAGGTACCACATACGATGCCAGTTCAATTCCACTGTATAACCGTTTAGTTGAATTTAAACTAGGTACGACTGAGATTGAGCCGGGCTTAGCAGAAAGCTGGGAAGTGAGTGATGATGGTAAAGTGTATACTTTTCATCTACGCAAAGGCGTAAAGTGGCACTCAAATAAAGAATTCAAACCAAGCCGTGATTTTAACGCGGATGATGTTATTTATACTTTCATGCGTCAAAAAGATGCAAACCATCCATACCATAAAGTGTCAGGCGGTAGCTATGAGTACTTTATGGGAATGGACATGGATAAAATTATCGATAAAGTTGAAAAAGTCGATGATAACACAGTAAAAATTACACTGACTCGTCCAGAGGCTCCGTTCTTAGCCGATATGGCAATGGACTTTGCGTCCATCCTGTCTGCTGAATATGCAGACCAAATGTTAAAAGCGGGAACGCCAGAAAAAGTTGACTTAAACCCAATCGGTACGGGGCCTTTTGTCCTGCAACAGTATCAAAAAGACTCTCGTATTCTGTATAAAGCCAATGACCAATATTGGGGCACAAAGCCGAAACTTGATCGTTTGGTGTTCTCGATTACGCCGGATGCATCAGTGCGTTATGCAAAACTGCAAAAAAATGAATGCCAAGTCATGCCATATCCAAATCCGGCAGACTTAGAAAGCATGAAACAAGATAAAAACATTACCTTGTTAGAACAGCCGGGTCTGAATGTGGGGTATCTCTCTTATAATGTAGAGAAAAAACCATTGGATAACCAAAAAGTTCGTCAAGCGCTATCGATGGCAGTGAACAAAGATGCGATCATCGAAGCGGTTTATCAAGGTGCAGGTCAAAAAGCGAAAAACCTGATCCCACCAACGATGTGGAGCTACAACGATGCGGTGAAGGATTACGAGTATAATCCAGAAAAAGCGAAAGCATTACTCGCAGAAGCAGGTTTCCCAAATGGTTTTGAAATTGATCTGTGGGCAATGCCAGTCCAGCGCCCATATAACCCAAATGCACGCCGCATGGCAGAAATGATCCAAGCGGACTGGGCGAAAATTGGCGTGAAATCAAAAGTAGTTAGCTATGAGTGGGGTGAATATCTCAAGCGTGCTAAAGATGGTGAGCCGCAAACAGTTATGATGGGCTGGACTGGTGACAATGGGGATCCAGATAACTTCTTCGCAACGTTATTTAGCTGCGCAGCGAAAAAACAAGGATCAAACTATTCTAAATGGTGTGATGAAGGTTTTGAAAATCTGATCCAACCTGCGCGTATGACGGCAGATCATGACAAACGTGTTGAACTGTACAAGCAGGCACAAGTGGTCATGAATGAACAGGCTCCAGCGCTGATCATCGCTCACTCAACAGTGTTTGAACCAGTGCGCAAAGAAGTGAAAGGCTATGTGGTTGATCCACTCGGTAAACACCACTTCGAAAACGTCGACATTGAGAAGTAATCGTATCTAATCTGTCTATGCCCTTCGTTGCTGGTTTGGAACGAAGGGCGTTTTCTTCTTTAAAAGAAGCAGAGAAGTTCAGTTGTTTGTGAGCACCCGGAAAAGTCATTTTCTGAGTAGCCAAACGGACTAAGAGCCGTCAACGGCATTATTAAAGAGATTCAGGATATGCTGCAATTTATCCTCCGACGATTGGGGCTTGTGATCCCCACGTTTATCGGTATTACATTACTCACATTTGCTTTTGTCCACATGATCCCTGGGGACCCAGTCATGATCATGGCGGGTGAAAGAGGGTTATCTCCCGAAAGACACGCCTATTTAATGGCTGAGTTAGGACTTGATCAGCCACTATGGAAACAATACCTGCATTATATTAATGGCATATTTCATGGGGATTTAGGGATTTCTCTAAAAAGTCGCATTGGTGTATGGGAAGAGTTTGTCCCACGCTTTTTAGCAACTGTTGAATTAGCCACTTGTGCCATGATTTTTGCGATTTCTGTCGGGATCCCTGTCGGGGTACTCGCCGCCGTTAAACGCGGATCGATTTTTGATCACACCGCAATAGGCCTTTCCTTAACAGGTTATTCAATGCCTATTTTCTGGTGGGGGATCATGCTTATCATGTTAGTGTCGGTACAACTAGACTTGACGCCTGTTGCAGGGCGGGTTAGCGACACTGTATTCCTTGATGATTCACAGCCACTCACTGGTTTTATGCTTATTGATACCTTGATTTGGGGTGAGAGTGGTGATTTTGTTGATGCATTAGAGCACCTTATTTTACCTTCTATTGTATTGGGAACTATTCCATTAGCCGTTATCGTGCGAATGACGCGTTCTTCAATGTTGGAAGTGTTGGGGGAAGACTATATCCGTACCGCGAGAGCGAAAGGCTTAGGGCGAGCACGAATTATCCTTATTCACGCTTTACGTAATGCGTTATTGCCAGTAGTCACGGTTATTGGCTTGCAAGTCGGGGTGATGTTAGCGGGCGCTATTTTAACTGAAACCATTTTCTCATGGCCGGGGTTAGGGCGCTGGTTAATCGAAGGGCTGCAACGTCGTGATTACCCTGTTGTACAAGGTGGCGTGCTGCTAGTGGCCACATTGATTATCTTTGTTAACTTAGTGGTCGACGTGCTGTATGGCATCGTAAACCCACGAATTCGTCATAAGAAATAAGGAGCGCTAAATGTCTCAATCTACTGAGCCAACCGTTGTCAGCGCCCCGCAGCCGATGACACCATTACAAGAGTTTTGGCACTATTTTAAACGTAACAAAGGGGCGGTTGTTGGGATGTTTTATATCGCCCTGATGATACTCATTGCGATTTTTGCAGGGGTGCTTGCGCCTCATGCCCCAGATGAACAATTCCGTGATTTCTTACTTGCGCCACCTGTTTGGCAAGAGGGCGGAACGTGGCAATTTATTTTAGGCACCGATGACGTTGGGCGCGATTTATTATCACGCTTGATGTATGGCGCCCGTTTATCACTATTAGTTGGTTGCCTTGTGGTCGTGCTTTCACTGATCATGGGGGTAACTATTGGGGTGATAGCGGGTTATTTTGGTGGTGTCGTTGATGCGTTAATTATGCGTATTGTCGATATCATGTTGGCGTTGCCAAGTCTCCTATTAGCGTTAGTGTTGGTGGCTATCTTTGGTCCCTCTATCGTTAATGCCTCTATTGCACTGACGTTCGTGGCATTACCTCACTATATCCGTTTAACTCGAGCAGCTGTTTTGGTCGAAGTTAATCGCGACTATGTGACCGCTTCTCGCGTTGCTGGTGCGGGAGCTATTCGCCAAATGTTTGTTAATATTTTACCTAACTGCCTTGCCCCTTTGATTGTGCAGGCATCGTTAGGCTTCTCGAATGCTATTTTAGATATGGCTGCTTTGGGTTTCCTTGGTATGGGGGCTCAGCCACCAACACCAGAGTGGGGAACGATGCTATCGGACGTGTTGCAGTTTGCACAGAGCGCGTGGTGGGTCGTGACGTTCCCAGGATTAGCCATTTTATTAACGGTATTAGCGTTTAACCTGATGGGCGATGGTTTGCGTGATGCGTTTGATCCAAAACTCAAGCAGTGATGAGGTAATCTAATGGCACTGTTAAATGTAGAACAACTTTCGGTACATTTCGGCGACGAAAAAGCACCGTTTCGCGCCGTTGACCGCATCAGCTATAGCGTTGAGAAAGGGCAGGTCGTTGGCATCGTTGGCGAATCAGGTTCAGGAAAATCGGTTAGCTCTTTAGCCATTATGGGGTTAATCGACTACCCCGGAAAAGTGATGGCAGACTCGTTAAAGTTCGACGGTCGCGATTTATTATCTATTCCTGAGAAAGAGCGCCGACAGATCGTCGGTGCAGATGTGGCGATGATCTTCCAAGATCCGATGACGAGTTTGAACCCCTGCTTTACGGTTGGTTATCAAATCATGGAGGCTCTAAAAGTCCACCAAGGCGGCAGTAAAGCAACGCGTAAACAGCGAGCGATTGACCTGCTTGATATGGTGGGGATCCCAGATCCAGAATCGCGGTTAGATGTCTATCCACACCAGTTATCTGGCGGGATGAGCCAACGGGTGATGATTGCGATGGCTATTGCTTGTCGCCCTAAATTATTGATTGCTGATGAGCCAACAACGGCGCTAGATGTAACAATTCAAGCGCAAATCATCGAATTATTGTTGGAATTACAGCAGCAAGAGAATATGGCTTTGGTTCTGATCACCCATGACCTTGCTTTGGTGGCAGAAGCCGCCCACCATATTATTGTGATGTACGCAGGGCAAGTGGTGGAATCAGCAAAAGCCACTGATATTTTTAAGCACCCTCGCCACCCTTATACGCAGGCGCTATTACGCGCATTACCTGAATTTGCCTCAAACAAATCGCGTTTAGCCTCACTTCCTGGCGTGGTTCCCGGCAAATATGATAGACCAGTGGGGTGCTTGCTAAATCCACGCTGTCCATATGCTACAGAGAAATGTCGTCAAGAAGAGCCAATGCTACAAACCGTTGGTGATCGCCAAGTTAAATGCCATATGCCACTGGATGATATGGGGAGGCCAACACTATGAGTGACAAACATGCGACACCACTACTAAAAGCAGTGGACTTGAAAAAGTATTATTCCGTTAAAAAAGGCATTTTTGGTGCCGAAAAGACGCTAAAAGCACTTGATGGTGTTTCATTTGAGCTTGAAAGAGGTAAAACGTTAGCGGTTGTTGGTGAGTCTGGTTGTGGGAAATCCACATTAGGTCGCTTGTTGACGATGATAGAACAACCCTCTGAAGGTGAGCTGTATTATCAAGACCAAAATCTGTTAGTTAAAGATAAATCGGCAGAAAAATTACGTCGTCAAAAAATTCAAATCGTTTTCCAAAACCCGTATGGTTCTTTGAACCCCCGTAAAAAAGTGGGGCAAATTTTGGAAGAGCCATTGTTGATTAATACCTCGCTTTCGAAAGAGGAGCGAAAAGAAAAAGTATTATCGATGATGGCAAAAGTGGGTTTGAAAACAGAACATTATAGCCGTTATCCACACATGTTTTCAGGTGGACAGCGTCAACGTATTGCCATTGCTCGTGGCTTGATGCTTGATCCTGATATTGTGGTTGCGGATGAGCCAGTATCTGCACTGGATGTGTCTGTGCGTGCACAAGTTTTAAACCTGATGATGGATTTACAACAGGATTTAGGTTTGTCTTATGTGTTTATTTCCCATGACTTATCAGTGGTAGAGCACATTGCCGATGAGGTCATGGTGATGTATTTAGGACGTTGCGTTGAAAAAGGGACTAAAGAGCAGATTTTTAACAATCCACGACATCCTTATACACAAGCGTTACTCTCGGCAACACCAAGATTGAATCCTGATTCGCGCCGTGAACGGATTAAATTAACCGGGGAATTACCGAGTCCGTTAAATCCACCTCCAGGCTGTGCTTTTGCGGCGCGTTGCCGTCGGGCATTTGGGCAATGTACACAATTTCAGCCGACACTGAAAGAGTATGACCAACAACTTGTCGCGTGTTTTGCTGTCGATGAAGACGAAAAACAAACAGTGGCAGTAAGTTAAACTTTTACGTGGCAGAAAGCCTCTCTTTCTGCCACGTTATTTGTCGAATGAGTGTTTAATTCTCTTCAGGTTGTAGCTTATCTTAAATATCCAATCTTTCTTTTTAAATTGCTCTTTTGCAGATAAAATCAAGTATACTGGCAAATGTCTTCTGTTCTTATTTAAAAAGCGACTTGATTAGGAAGGTTGTGGCCAAATGAATACGCGAGTCCAACGCTCACTAACATTAAAAAGTATGGTTGCATTTTTTGCGATTACTTTACTTTCACTTGCGCTTTTTTTAGCTATACAATTCAGTTACTTACTAGAGCAGCGTAAGCAAGATTACTTAGGTCAGCTCAGTAACGCAGTTGTACAAATTCAAAAACCATTAACGGATTCTCTGCTAAGCTCAGATCTTAACGAAGCAAAAAGGTTGCTCGTGAGTTTAAAAACCTCGGGCATTATGGGAAAAGCGATAGTTACCGTTGATGACGCGACAGTGATGAATTTAAGTTTTGCGACGCCGAAACCGATACCGGAGTGGGCAGAGTATATTGTTGGTATTCCAGTTGAAATGACTGTGCCGTTGTATGCTTACGGTAATGTTGTCTTACAGGCTAAGCCTCAGGGCTATTTGACCTTACAGGTAGATTCAAATCGCGTTTATCGGTTTGCGCTAAATACACTTGCTTTGATGACAACCACTTATTTGTTGTTGGTTTTGATTATCGCGATTGCAATGACATGGTGTGTTAGCCGGATGATCGTTAGGCCATTGCGTAAAATTGCAATTGAATTGCAAGGCAATCAACCTGTTAATCAAGTGGCCGTATCCAGTTATCATCATGATGATGAGCTTGGTTTATTGGCAAAAGGTTATAATCGTCAAAGAAAACAACAAAATTCAGACTAAGCCATGAACATGCTCTCAGCTTTATGGTCTAATATCGTTAGAGTGGTGACAATGAAAGATTGGATAAAGCCATACGATATCGTTTAACCCAATAAGTTTGCGTTTTTCGTTAATTTATTAGTTGTAATTCGCGGTTAAATATAAAGATATAAAACACATAGGGGTTTACATGCAGGGCTTGAAAGTTCGGTATATTATCAGTGTTGTATTACTGTCAGTGGTGCAATTTGCACGAGCTGAACCGTTGCAACCCGATCCAGCATGGCAGCAAGGAAAGCTAGAAAATGGCTTTAGCTGGCAATTACTACAAACACCACAGCGCCCGAATGACCGCATTCAGCTCAGGTTAGCCATTAAAACAGGTTCATTATCCGAAAAAGCGAGTGAAAAAGGCTATAGCTATTTAATCCCTAAAATGGCGCTGCTTCATCAAACAGAAGCGTTTTCAAGCGGGGCATTACAAGAATTTTGGCGTCAGGCGACAGATCCCGATATGCCAATTCCACCTGCCGTGGTGTCTTATGATTACACAATTTACAGCTTAAGTTTACCGAACAACCGCCCTGATTTAATTAAACAGGCGCTCAGTTGGCTTTCTACGTCAGTTGCTGGTGCAACTTATACAGAAACAGCACTTCATAATGGGTTAGAGGCTCAAAAGGTTCCTGTTGCAACGCTGCCATTAAATGCCAATGATCCTGTTTGGCGCGCGCGTTTAAAGGGATCTGCGATGATGGGCTATGATCCAGGTCAGAAACCAAATGGGAATGTTGACCTTGCCAGCGTCAATGATTTTTACCAAAAATGGTATACCCCAGATGTGATGACACTGTATGTGGCGGGGCATGTGGATTCACGGATGCTATCCGATGCAATTTCGCAAACCTTCTCTGGCTTGCAAGGAAAACGTTCAGAGCCTGTTTCTGTGGCCGTATTATCAACGGTTAAACCACAGTCTATTGATATTCTACAAGATCAGTCAGCACAAGATACGCTGTCTTTAATTTGGGATATTGATTGGTTACCCATAAATGATTCAAACGTTTTATTACGTTACTGGGCGAGTGATTTAGCTCGTGAAGCGGTTTACCGCACTTTGCAAAAATCATTTAGCCAAAAATTTAATCAAGATGAAGTCGTTCCTGGTTTAGATTGCCGAGTACAATATCAAAAAGCCACATGTACGCTGACTGTCAGCGCTGCGCCAGAAAAAATGGCCGCAGTTACTGATCTGGTGGTGAACGAATTGGCAGCCATTAATCAAAACGGGATTGCGCCTGAACTGTTTGATGAGATGATCAAAGAGAAGCAGGTTCAGTTGTCCCAATTGTTTGCAGCTTATGCCCGTACCAGTACCGATGTGCTGATTAGCCAACGCTTGATTTCTCAGCAAAATGGTGTGGTAGATATTGCACCCGAGCAATACCAACGTTTAAGGCAGGCCTTTTTAGCGGGGCAAAGTCTTGATCAGGTTAATATGGAAACACGTCGCTTATTATCGCAAGAGGCTGCTTTTGTTTTAGCGCAGCCAAAAGATAAACAGACCATGGATGCAGAGCAAATTCGTCAGAAATTCAATAAAGTACTCTGGCCGCAAGTCCCTGCAAACCCTGAACAAACTGAGGCAGTGCCGGAAACGCCAGTACCCGCGGCTCAGTGATCACTAAAAAGACAGCCTGTTAAGCGCACAGGCTGTCTTTATCCGTTTAAGTTATTGCTCAGTTAATAAGGATTCAATCACGCTAATTAATGTGGCTCTTGAGTCTTTATCATCCACAAAACCCGCTGCGCTGATTTTACTCTCTGGGGCATAGTAGGCCACTGAACCCCAAAAACCTAAGTGTGAATAAAGCGTTATCCCATTAACTTTACTCACCATAATTCCTAAACGGTAGCTTTCGGCATCTTCATGGGAACCGATACTTAACATGGTTTCTAGGGTTTTGGATGAAACAAAAATTTGCCCTTCAAATAACGCTTCTAAAAATTGTGCCATTTGTTTGGAGGACATAACCAGCCCGCCGCCCCCATACACATCCATGGATGCATGAATATGAGTCCCTTCAAATTTACCAAGGTATTGTTTTGCTCGAGGCGCTGCGCTTTTGGGAGGCTGTTCTAAATATTCCCAATAAGCGTTGCCTAGCCCAATTTGATCAAATTTAAGTAATTCTCGAACGGCTTGTCCGAGGGATTTACCTGTTATTCGCTCAATAATATCACCGAGTAAAATATATCCGGTATCTGAATAAATAAATGATTTAGAGGGGGCAATAAAGGGAAATTGCTTACGCACATACATCTCAACCTGCTCAAGGCGGCTCCATTGGTAATCTGGGCGCTTAAGGACTTCTTTCAGATAATCTGCATCAGCATGGTCAAATAATCCGCTACTGTGACTGAGTAAATGGCGAACGGTTATTTGACTGGTGTTGTATTGGGTGTTCAGCAATGCATCATATTGTGGGTCGATTAAGTTAGAAATGGCATCATCAATATTGATTTTTCCCATTTCAGCAAGACGTAAAATGGCTGCGGCGGTAAAGGTTTTGGTGTTACTGGCAATACGTAATGGCGTATCAACGGTAAGTGGAGCATTATCCAATGATGTGCCTCTAGCACAAAATGTGCTAACACTGTTTTTCGGTTTATTATGGTAATAGAGAACCACGCCACAGGATAAGTTTTCCAGTTGTTGGATTATGCTTGTCATTAAAAGCCCTTATTCGACCGTCATTTTAGTGTTTTCATCATACCGACTCCTTAGTGGCGTGATGCACGCTTTAAATGCGCTAAATGCAGGTACATGGTAATTTTCACGGTAAATCAGAAGCGTGTCACACGTGGTGATGGGGAGGCGTCCTAATGGTAATGATGAAATTGGCATTGATTCGATAAGGTATTTAGGCAGTAGTGCCACACAACTGCCTGCGCTGACACAAGCTATCATCGCATGGTAAGAATTCATCTCTTGAATACTCCAGCCACTATTTGCTGGAATATCTAGCCATTGCTCGGCAATATTGCGATAGCTGCACCCTTGAGTAAATGCGGCGAGTGAGCGCGTTTTAATATCAGTGCTATTGGTAGCGTGTCGGTCGTGCTCAGGGAGTAGCAATTGCAATTCTTCCTGCCAGATAATTTCTGTTTTAATACCCATTTGTGATAATTGATCCGGCTCGTAGAGTGAAGCCGGTAGGGCAACAAAAGCGCAGTCCAGTTTCCCTGTATGCACTTGGTCAAGCAGGGATAAAGAAGATCCCGTAGATAATAACAATCGGGTCGTTGGGTTTTGTTGATGAAATTGTGCCAAAGGTAAAGGTAACCGGCAGGCTGCCGTACTTTCCATGCTACCAATACGTAGCTGCCCTCCATTTAGGCCACCACTTATCACATGGCGTGCCTCTTCTTCTAATGCTAACAACCGCTTTGCATAATCGAGAAATTGCCTGCCCGATGCTGAAAGCTCAAGACGTTTGTTTTGACGAATAAAAAGGGACTCCCCCAAATCCGCCTCTAATTGTTGGATACGGGTGGTGATATTGGATGGCACACGACCTAAGCGTGTTGCTGCTCGGGTAATACTGAGTTCGGCAGCAACAGTGCAAAATATTTTCAGAGATTCAGTATTCATTTTCTTTTTATGTGAATAATATGCTATTTTCATTCTTTAAATGAGAATATAAAGTGTACCCTGTCATTGAGATAAAGGAAAGATAATGAATAACTCAAATGCATTTCTACAGCGGTTAGGCTTACGCTATCCGATCATTCAAGCACCGATGGCAGTTGTTTCAACACCAGCATTGGTTGCTGCGGTTTCAGAGGCAGGTGGCATGGGATCATTAGCGCTAGGAGCCAGTTCTGTTGAACAAGCTCGTCAATTGATTCTACAAACGCAGGCTCTAACGGATAGCGCTTTCAATGTGAATGTGTTTTGCCATTTAACACCCAAACGCGATCAGGTAAAGGAACAAGCCTGGATTGATTATTTATCACCTCAGTTTTCTCAATTTAATACCCCGCCGCCTGAACAATTGGAGGAAATTTATCTCTCTTTTCTTGATAACCCTGACATGCTGGCACTGTTTCTTGAACTGAGACCTCCTGTGGTTAGTTTTCACTTTAATGTGCCCTCGGTTGAGGTTATTCATCAACTTAAAGCACGGGGGATTTACACCATGGCTACGGCAACTAATTTGCAAGAAGCCAAAGCGATTGA
This sequence comes from Providencia rettgeri, assembly GCF_041075285.1. NCBI lineage: Bacteria > Pseudomonadati > Pseudomonadota > Gammaproteobacteria > Enterobacterales > Morganellaceae > Providencia > Providencia rettgeri. Next base: position 3,937,815 of record NZ_CP163512.1, read on the forward strand.
AAAAGCAGATATTGATGCCATTGTTGCTCAAGGGATTGAGGCGGGGGGGCACCGTGGAATATTTGATATGCAAGCGACTGATGATCAGTTAACCACACAAGAGTTAGTGACGTTACTGGCACAGCATACCACCCTTCCTATTATTGCAGCAGGGGGGATTATGGATGGGCATGATATTAAAGCTGCTTTGCATCATGGTGCAGCAGCGGCACAGCTTGGTACGGCATTTTTGTTATGCCCAGAATCTGCGACGAATAAGAGCTATCGCGCCAAATTAAAACAACAAACTACTGATAGCACAGCGTTAACGATGGCAATTTCAGGGCGTCCAGCTCGCGGGATCATAAATGCATTTATATCCATAGGAACACAATATGATCCGAATAAATTACCCGATTACCCAATTGCTTATGATGTCGGTAAGCAGCTTAATGCCGCTGCGACTCAATCAGGTTGTGACGCTTTTGCGGCTCATTGGGCAGGGCAAAATGTGGCGAAAGTGCGAGAAATGCCAGCGGCTGAACTTGTCGAAACACTCGCTAAAGAATTAAAACAGTAATTTTGTGATATAGACAGAAAGAGGGGGGATTCGCCCCCTAAATAAACGGCTAGAGTGTGGCTGCTTGTTGTGCATTTTTAGGCTCATCCGTTGCAATCCACGCTGCACAAAATAGGGTTAAGCGAGCAAAGAAGTAGAAGAATGCCATGAGGCCAAGCACAGAACCAAATGCTGCGCCTGAGGGGGATGAGGCCAAGTTAGGTAAAATCCATGTCATCACCGATTTAATGATTTCAAAGCCAATCGCGGCTAATAATGTGCCTTTGAACAGTGAGCGGCGGCGGTGCTGCATACGTGGCAGGATCCAAAATATCCATAAAAACAAGAGGAAATTTGCTGCAATGGAAATTCCCAAACCGATTAATGTCCATGCAGGCTTTAGCCACTCAATACCGTCTAAACCTAATGTGTTGACGATGGTGGCTTGGGCTGAGCCTGCAACGGAGGTCAGAGTAATAGTCACAATCAACGCAATTAATAAGCCAATTAAGGCAAAAAAATCACGAATATAACGGAAAAAGATATTTTCTTGTTCGTCTTCGTTTCGCTCCCACACTGGCCTTGATTGCGCCAAAATGGCTAACCGTAAGTTATTTACCCAGTTAACCCCGGAATAGACCGCAAGTGCTAAACCGGTTAAACCGACGGTTGTCCGCTGGCGAATTGCGGTATCAATGGTGCGTTCTAATGTATTGGCAAGGGTAGGATCAGTGATATTGGCAGAGATCCCGCGTACCAGTTTTTCCAGTAGCTCAGGGTTGCTGGCTAACACGAAACCCGCGGCAGCAAAGGAAAACATCAATACTGGGATCAGCGAGAGAAAAGAAAAATAGGTAATGGCGGCACCAAACTGGTTACCCATACGATCCGTAAAACGTTGTGCAGTGCGGATTAAGTGAGCAATAAAAGGGATCGCTGTAATAAAATTCACCACACGCATTGAGAAAGTGAGGGCTTTTTTACTGCCATCAAGGCTTTTAGTCAGTGTCGCTTTCAGTTTATTGGTTTCTTTTTGCTGTTCTTCCTGCATATTCGACATTGATGTCCCTCTTATCTTTACTGCTAAATTGGTATGACTTATTCGAGCAATACGCTGTTTATTAACGATAACCTGCCATTACTATAGCTTAAATTTAGGGAGAACTTTACTCCAATGGCTATTTTTCAGCGAAAACAGGCATTGGAGTGCGGTTTAGAATGAAATAAGAAACACTAAAGTGCGTCTTTGTAGAGCTGTAATTCCGCTTGGGCTTGTTTTAGCTCTTCTTGCGCTTGTGCTAATTTGCGTTCACGTTTTTCAATTTTGTTACGGTCATTGCCCTTTATTTTTTCTTCTTGTAATTCAGCCTCACGCTCTTGGACTTTTTCCATTTTTTCTGCGACATCTTTTTGGCTATCACGATATAAAGATTCTGGCGTGCAATACCGGTTTACATTATCTAATGCTTGCTCTAAACCGTTAACGCGATACTGGTTGCCATGTTGTTTGGCGTATTTAATTTGTTCTTCAATGCGTTGTTTTTTTATTTCGCAGCCATTTTGACCTTTGGCAGCGGTTGCTGATGAACTGGCAAAAAAAGCCGCTGATATGGCGGTGATGATGAGTAGTTTTTTCATTTTTTTCCCCTGAATATTATAAAATTTGTGTTTAGGATAGCTTTTTATGGCATTTAGGTCATGTAAATTTTACAGTTTCCATGACTGTGACAATTGTGGCTAAATTTCGTTATAATGGCGTATAAGAATCAATACGGCCTATTTTTTATCCAAAAAGGCATCTTTTACGCACCCATTTAATAGTAGCCACGATGGTGGTTAGTGTTGAATTTCCTCAGGAAATAAACGTAACATGTTAAGTTATCGTCATAGCTTTCACGCAGGCAACCACGCTGATGTGTTAAAACACACAGTACAAAGTCTGATCATTGAATCTCTAAAAGAGAAAGAAAAACCGTTTTTGTATTTAGATACACATTCAGGGGCGGGTCGTTATCAATTAACGGGTGAGCATGCAGAAAAAACCGGTGAATACCTCGACGGGATTGCACGTATTTGGGCGCAATCAGACTTACCTGAGGAATTATTGCCGTACATGAATATTGTGCGTCGCCTTAATGATGGTGGGCGCTTGCGTTATTATCCCGGTTCGCCGTTATTAGCCAAATTTTTATTACGCGAACAGGATAGACTGGTATTAACTGAATTGCACACCAGCGACTATCCTTTATTACGTGGTGAGTTCTTGAAGGATAATCGTGCACAAGTTTTTCGCGAAGATGGTTATCAGCAACTGAAATCAAAATTACCACCACAAAGCCGTCGCGGGTTTATGTTAATGGATCCGCCCTATGAATTAAAAAGCGACTATGAAGCTGTGGTTAACGCGGTTGTTGAAGGGTATAAACGTTTCGCAACAGGGACTTATGCGATTTGGTATCCTGTGGTCTTACGCCAGCAAATTAAGCGCATGGTGAATCAATTACAAGCAACAGGTATCCGTAAAATTCTGCAAATTGAATTAGCTGTGCGCCCTGATAGCGATCAACGTGGGATGACAGCATCAGGGATGATTGTTATCAATCCTCCTTGGAAACTTGAGCAACAGATGAAAAATGTGCTGCCATGGCTGCATAAAACACTGGTTCCAGAAGGAACTGGGCACACGTTAGTTGAGTGGATCGTGCCAGAGTAATTCATCTAATTAATAGGCTCTGTCAATTGAAATAACAGGTATAGCCTATCGCAAATCGCCATTTATCTCATGACAATGGATAGCGACCTGCGAGAAAATATATCAATAAGTCATTCAATAAATGGGAATAACCAAATTATGAGCAAACATTACGACTATATTGCAATTGGTGGTGGAAGCGGTGGTATTGCATCGATGAACCGTGCGGCGATGTATGGACAAAAGTGTGCCTTAATTGAGGCGAAAGCATTAGGCGGAACATGCGTTAACGTCGGTTGTGTGCCGAAGAAAGTGATGTGGCATGCTGCGCAAATTTCAGAAGCTATTCGCAACTATGGCCCTGATTATGGTTTCGACACAACCATCAACCGTTTTGATTGGAAAACCTTAATTGAGAGTCGTACTGCTTATATTGATCGTATTCACCAATCCTATGATCGTGTATTAGGGAATAATAAAGTGGATGTGATCAGGGGTTTTGCTCGTTTTGTTGATGCACATACTGTTGAAGTTAATGGTGAAACTTATACTGCTGATCATATTTTGATCGCAACTGGTGGTCGCCCTGTGATCCCTGCTATCCCAGGTGCAGAATATGGCATGACGTCAGATGGCTTTTTCGAGTTAGCGGATTTACCAAAGCGCGTTGCTGTTGTCGGTGCGGGTTACATTGCTGTTGAACTGGCGGGGGTATTAAACGGCTTAGGGGCTGAAGCTCATCTATTTGTCCGTAAGCATGCACCACTGCGTTCATTTGATCCACTGATTGTGGAAACGCTGGTGGAAGTGATGAACACCGAAGGGCCAAAATTGCACACTGATTCTATTCCAAAAGAAGTCGTGAAAAATGCAGATGGTTCACTGACGTTGAAACTGGAAAACGGCCATGAACAGACTGTTGATGCCTTGATTTGGGCAATTGGTCGTGAGCCCATGACAGATAACCTGAATATTGAAGCCACAGGTGTTGCGCTGAATGAAAAAGGTTATATCAAGGTGGATAAATACCAGAATACCAACGTTGCAGGTGTTTATGCCGTTGGTGACAATACTGGTGCAGTAGAGTTAACACCAGTCGCGGTAGCGGCAGGTCGTCGTTTATCTGAACGCTTGTTTAATAACAAGCCAGATGAGCACTTAGATTACAGCAATATCCCAACCGTTGTATTTTCACATCCTCCCATTGGCACTATTGGTTTAACTGAACCAGAAGCGGTTGAAAAATATGGCGCAGATAATGTAAAAAGCTATAAATCATCGTTTACAGCCATGTATACCGCAGTCACATCTCATCGCCAACCTTGCCGCATGAAGCTAGTTTGTGTTGGTGAAGACGAAAAAATTGTGGGCATTCATGGCATTGGATTCGGTATGGATGAAATTCTTCAAGGTTTTGCGGTTGCATTAAAAATGGGGGCAACCAAGAAAGATTTCGATAATACTGTGGCAATCCACCCAACGGCAGCGGAAGAGTTTGTGACGATGCGTTAAGTATTGGTTATTGAACATTAAAGGCTAAGTTCGAATGAGCTTAGCCTTTTTTGATATTATTTGACCAGTAACTCTGCAATTTCAGGAATGCTTGCCAGACTATTAAGGTACTTTTGCATTATAGGCGTGGCTTCCATGATATTGTATCTGATTAAGAACATCACAAATGCACCGACATACACATCTACCGCAGTAAATTGCTCGCCACAAATAAATGGCTTAGCGTTGTTTAATCCCACATCTAAACAGGCTATTACGCGTTCAAAGGAACCAAAACCAGAAGATTTCTGTTGCTCTTCATTAAGCTGAACACCTAAGTTATTGATGGTGAATGCAGATTCTATGGGACCTGCGGTAAAGAAAAACCAACGGTAATAGTCAGCACGTTTAGGGTCATTTAGTGCGGGTGCTAACCCTTTTTCGATAAATTTATCTGCTAAATAAGCACAAATCGCGGCTGTTTCAGTGACGATAACATCACCATCAACTAAAGCAGGAACTTTGGCCATCGGGTTAATGGCGAGATATTCTGCGGTATGCATATCTGCACCATAACCTAACTCTATGCGTTTATAAGGAACATCTAAGATTTTTAATAACAAATCGACTGTATTACCGCGTGACATTGAATTAGAAAAAAGGACAAGTTCGCTCATGGTTATTCCCTTATATAAAGTTGAGCACTAACTATAAGGGAGTGCAGTGTCAGAAATTGTCAGGAGAGACGCACAAGACTTCTTTTTGCCAGCGCGCTAATAAATATTCCTTTGGATATGGCAGATTATCAGGGAGGGCAAGATAAGATTGAATGCGATCTAAACGAAAATGACGGTAGCTTCCCCGTAATTCACACCAAGCGGCTAAGACTTGGGACTCTTTCATATAACCAATCGCGATTGGCCAAATAATGCGTTCTGTTGATTGATTTTGACCATCAAGGTAGGTCATTTTTGCTTTGCACTCTTTTCGTAAGCTTAAACGTAAGTCCTTAGAGACGTTATCATTAATGTCATAATAATGCGTTGCAGGAGCAAATAAGGTATTTTGGTCGAGTATCTTTTTAGCGTTTCTCGCGACTACTGAATTAATTTTACTGATCGCACGTCTGGCCGAGCTCTTGAGCTCACTATCAGCATGACTTTTTACCCAGCGCAAACCTAAAATCAACGCTTCCAGTTCATTTTCATCAAAGGTCAAAGGGGGTAATAATAACCCTGTTTTAAGCTGGTAACCGACCCCCGCCTCCCCTGAAATTTCAGCGCCTTGAGCCCGAAGAGATTCGATATCACGGTAAATTGAGCGAATACTCACTTCTAATTGGGATGCAAGCGTTTGCGCCGTTATCGGATAGCGGTTTTCTTTTAGGATCTGCAATAAAGTCAGTAAGCGTTGGGTGCGAGTCATAAAGTTGTCTATTTAACTATATTGAATACGCTGTAGTATAAAAAATAACTCCGTGTATGCGAACTGTATGAGTCTGAATGTGGCAAAGTCAATAATCATTTTCCTTTGCCACTGAATGTTTATCACTATATTTAGAATGTGAGTACGGTTTTGAGCCCTAATACCCAAGCATCAGACGTTTTCTTTACGCCACCAGGTTGGTGCCAATATTGCATGCTTGGTTGTAGCGCTAACCAAGTAACGGGTTTAAAACGGTAATACAACTCAGCGTTGAGTGAACTAGACGTAATTGGATGGAATAATGGATCGTTATAATCGCTGATCCCTAACTGTTCATTTTGTTGTTTTTGTTTTTTAGCAAAATGAGAGCTAAGGTCAATATAGGAAACTCCTACACCAATCCAGTCTTCGGGTCTTGTATCAAACAATCCTCGATAGCGCAGAGAACTGGAAACGACGTAATTCATAAAATTACTTCGTTCATCATGGTAGCTACCACTTACTGATAAGCTTAAACCGCGATTTGGGTCATCTTGATGGCGGGTTAACTGTTGATTCATGCCACTGTAAACAAACCAGGTATTGTTATAGCTTTTATCTTTATATAGGTCGTATTGTTTTGCGTTGGTATACAGTAAGCCAAGGTTATAAGCCCCAGGTAGTCCATTGACGAAAGTACGGTTTTCGATCTCTAAAGGAAGTAATACTCCTTTGCTACCCTTAGTAGACCAACTCCAAGCATGGCTTCTATCTGTTGCGTGTGGGTTCTGTTCCATGATCGCTGTTTTCAGCGTGATTTCAGGTGTGATTTTATAGCTGATGGTTGTACCCCATGTATGAATATTCCAGTTATTCCAAGTGAGGGCATTGGCGGATTTACCACCACATTGACTCAGTAGTTGAAAATCGCAAGGAATGATCTGGTCGAATTCTTGAACTTTATTCATCATCCCAATTCGCCAAGTGAGGCGGCGGTCGTCAAAGCTGCGAGCGAAGGTGAGCCATCCAAGTCGAGTCACTGAACCACCACCGTAACTTTCTTGAGCGAGGTCATTATTTGGAACTCGGGGGTCTTGGAAGCGTTTTGCGGTGAGGCTATCTTCATGGTTCCGATTAACAATATTGCCTTCTATACGAGCATCAGGAATGCCTGTCCAACGTTCAAGGTCTTGGGTAAAAGTGAAGGCAAATTGATCAATATAGGCGGTATGTTTGTCATGGTTGTATCCCCCTTTTGCATTGTAAGCAACTTGGCTTAAATAGTTGCTATTAAAAGTAAAACCATGGTCGGATAATATTGGGCGGATCCCGATTATGTCGCCAAATACCCCTGGAGATGCAGGTTCAAATCCTAAGACAGTACCATTCCATTGTTGTTCATCTGCTATAGAGGGCAATGCTAAAAATAATAAAGAAAATAAAAATTTTTTATTCATATTAAATACAACCTATTGATAATAGTTTGCCCCGACTTATTAATAAATAATAAGTCAATACTATTTTTAATCGCTGAGGAACTCGAGATAAATAAATTATCCCGAGGTTGTCTGTAAATTAATTAGCGCAATAACTCCCCTTGGCTTTTAATAATACCTTGGTACCAGTAAAAACTTTTTTTGCGTTTTCTTTCTAGTGTGCCATCACCTTGATCATTACGATCCACATAGATAAAACCGTAACGTTTTGACATTTCAGCTTTAGAGGCACTGACGATATCAATGGGTCCCCAACTGGTGTAGCCCATAATATCAACACCATCTTGAATAGCCTCATGAACCTGAATCAAATGGTCATTGATATATTGAATACGATAATCGTCATTGATATTACCTTCAGGGGTGATTTCATCTACGGCCCCTAAACCATTTTCGACAATAAATAGGGGTTTTTGATATCTATCCCATAATATATTTAATAGCGTTCGTATGCCTTTTGGATCAATCTGCCATCCCCACTCTGAACTTTCTAAATGTGGATTTGGCACCATGGTGAAAATATTTCCTCGTCTCTTTTCATATTCATCTTTGTCTGCGGTAATACAACCAGTCATATAATAACTAAATGAAATAAAGTCGATGGTGTTTTTGAGGTCATGTATATCTTCATCGGTTATAGTGAGATTGATTTGATTATCGCTGAAATAACGCAACATATAACCAGGATATTGCCCACGGCACTGAACGTCGCCAAAAAATAACCATTTACGGTTTTCAGTCATCGCTTCCCAGACATCGTCGGGTTTGCACGTTAATGGATAGACTAATCCACCTAAGAGCATGTTACCGATTTGAGCATCTGGAATGATGTCATGACATGCCTTGACGACACGAGCACTTGCAACGAGTTGATGATGAATCGCTTGATACACTTCTGAAGAGGAACTGTCCGACGGCAATCCCACCCCTGTCATTGGTGCATGTAAAGACATATTTATCTCGTTAAAAGTGAGCCACAGTTTGACTTTATCTTTATATCGTTCAAAGACTGTACATGCATAATGTTCAAAAAACGCGATTGTTTTACGATTTCCCCACCCGCCATACTGTGTGACAAGATGATAGGGCATTTCATAGTGGGAGAGGGTAATTACAGGCTGGATGTTATATTTTGCCATTTCATCAAACAGATCATCATAAAATGCAAGACCGGCTTCGTTAGGGATAATCTCATCACCTTGGGGAAATATACGGCTCCAAGCTATGGATGTGCGTAGGCAGGTGAATCCCATTTCAGCAAATAATGGGATGTCTGTTTTATATTGATGATAAAAGTCGATTGCAGTGTCTTTAATAAAGCTTTGATTGTCGGTTCTGTTAACCAATGGACCGAATATGCCATGAGGCTGCATATCGGAAGTACTGAGCCCTTTTCCTGCAGTGAGATAGGCCCCTTCTGCTTGGTTGGCTGCGATTGCACCACCCCATAAAAATGAATCTGGAAATTTAGCCATTCTCAGCTCCTTATTTGTTATTAACGGTTATAACTTTTTGACCCTGTTGAATTGATTGATTGAGTTCAATAAATTCAATGGATTGATATTCGTCGCTATTACTGATGATGACAGGCGTTGTGAGGTCATATCCTGCTTCAAGGATTTTTTCTCTGTCAAACGTGAGGAGTAAGTCGCCTGTTTTGAATGTGTCACCTTGCTGAATGTGTGGTGTGAAATACAGACCATCGAGCTTAACTGTATCTATGCCTACGTGGATCAGCAGTTCAATACCACTTTGGCTCAGTAACCCTAATGCATGACCCGTTTTAAAAAGTGACCCAACTTCCCCATCAAAAGGTGCATAAACTTCCCCTTTATTTGGAATGATTGCGATCCCTTGGCCGAGTAACCCACTCGCAAATGTTTCATCCGGAGTATCTGATAAAGGGATCGCAGCCCCACTGAGTGGTGCCAGAATATCGTTTGGCATGGAGTCTGGTTTACTATCAACTTGAGGAGCTGGGGCTAGGTTGTCTTTTTTGATACCAAATAAGTAGGTGGCAACGGTGGCAAAAACAAAGGATACCGAGGTACCAATAATGGCTCCCCAAACAGTATTATCAATACCTTGTTCAGGGATAATTTGGGTGAAAGTGAAAATATTAATTAAACCAAAGGAATAAATGAGTGTTTGGCTATACCCAACGATGGCACCACCAAGAGCTCCACCAATACAACCAAAAATAAATGGGCGACGAAGAGGAAGGGTTACACCATAAACCGCAGGCTCTGTGATACCAAATAGCCCTGCTGTGATGGATGAACCTGCCATGATTTTCATTTTGGCATTTTTCGTGGCAAGCAGAACGCCTAAAGTGGCACCTATTTGTCCAGCAACAGCGGGGAGTAATAGAGGGGCAAGGGCATCTTGACCAAGCACACTTAAGTTATTGATACTAACGGGGACAATTCCCCAATGTAAACCAAAGATAACACAAACTTGCCAGATCCCTCCCATAACGGCACCCGCGATTGCTGGGGCAAAGTGGTAAACGGTTTGGAAACTTTCGGCGATTAATAGGCTTATCCATGTCGCTAATGGTCCAATAACCAGAAACGTGAGTGGGACAATAATAATTAGACATAAAAATGGAGATATAAAGTTTTTCATTGCCGACGGTAAAATTTGATTGAGCCTTTTTTCTAGAAAACAGGTCAACCACGCGGCGAAAATTATTGGAATAACAGATGCGGTATAATTAATAAAAGTGACAGGGATACCGAGAAAATATTCAGTTGTGGCATTTGCTGCAAAGCTTTGCTCAAATGCGGCTATCATTGTGGGGTGTATTAGCGCTCCCCCAATCGTCATTGTAAGAAATGGATTACCGCCAAATTTTTTTCCAGCGGTATACCCCAACACTAATGGGAAGAAATAAAATAGAGAGTCACTTGCAGCAAACCAAATTTTGTATGTTCCACTGCTCGAAGGTAGCCAATTTAACGTTTCGGCTAATGATAATAACCCCTTTAAAATCCCCGAAGCTGCCATGATCCCAAGTATTGGGGTAAAAATACTTGAAACGATATCGATAAAATAGCTCAGTAAACTCTCTTTATCCTTTTTATTATCTTTAACGTTATTTTTCTTTATTCTTACTGATGAAGAGGGGGAATAATCTGTTATTCCCAATAATTGGCTGACAACCTGATAAACATCGTTAACATGATTTCCAATCACAACTTGAAACTGACCGCCACTTTCAACGACAGTGATCACCTCAGGATTTTGTTTTAATTGTTCAGCGTTAGCTTTCTTGTTTTCTTTCAACTTAAAACGTAGGCGTGTTGCACAATGTATTACATCGATCACGTTGTCTTTTCCTCCCACGCTGTCGATGATTTTTTCCGCTAAAGCTTGGTATTTCATAATTAATTCCTTTATTCCTTAAATAATGAAAGCCACTGCTATTGATGAATAGATAAAAAAAAACCTGACCCATCACCGCAATAACGCAGTGATAAAAATCAGGTTTTGCCTGCTTTTAGGCAGTAACAATCCATCGGTTTTTTAACGTTAAATTAACGACTTCAACTATGACTTTCTTTTCGAACGCGTTCTATATGGATAGTGAGATACATGCACTCTTCGTTGGTTAAATGTCGTTGATATTTCTTCGCTAAAAAAGCACCAATTTTTTCGGCACATTTCCATGACACGGAATAATTTTCTTTTATGACCATGTGCATCTCAATATCATCATTTTCTACGGGGTCATTACTCATCATCCGATGGGTAAAAAACTTTAAATGAGTCACAAAGCGTTGGTAGCTCAAGGTGTCTTGTTGATATTCGATTTGCAGATGATATTTCACAAAATGCATGATTTCATTCATGATCGCCATAGTTTCCATGACAATTGGCATCTCACCCGTTAGCTGAGCATTGACGAAATGTAGTGCAATAAACCCTGCTTCATCAATGGGTAACTCAACGTTTAAGTCTTGTTTGATGATGGCTAACGACGCCAACCCTAATTGATACTCTTTGGGGTAAAGCCGTTGAATTTCCCATAGCATTGTATTTGTAATAGAGAGACCTTTTATTTGCCTGTCAATGGCATAATTGCAATGGTCAGTCAGTACGATATAGAGGCTTTCATGTAAATCACCAAGCTTAGCTTTTGCATGCTCAATTATTTTGTTACAAACCTCCATGACATTAAGCGGTATTTGACTCAATAACTCACTTAACCGATGAGTTAGCTCATTACTACGTAGTTCGAATACTTTTTCGATATTTTTAGGATCGATAGGCTCGTTTACTTTCCTTTGAAAAGCGAGTCCTCGACCCATGACGACAACTTCTTGTTGTTTTTCATTCAGGGCGATAACCGCATTGTTATTTAAAATTTTTGCGATCCGCATTTTTATTTCCCTTAAAACGAAAAAAACCTGATAGCCAAATGAAAAATCATCGGCTAATCAGGTTTTGCCTGCCTTTGATAGGGCAGTAACAATCCAGTAATTTACTTTTGTGTACTTTAATTAAACTTTTTGTTTTATTCAAACCACAAAGTTTGAAACTGTGAACTCGCACATTTTATTCTATTGATATCATCTTCATCAGGTTTAAAGTGCTATTTGATTGTTTTTTGCCACCAGGAAACGATGTAATCTGCCACCTGTTCAGGATTATTGATGTCTAACTGTGGTATTTGTGTATCAATAATTTCATTACTGGCAACAGCAACCACATAGTTATCGATCAAGCCGTTAAGTGGTTTTCCGACCTCAGATCGAAACAAAGCGATTTTATCGATCGTCTCATGTTTAAACCCTTCAACTAAAATGAGATCTAAAGACGCGGGATCAAAACGGCTTGCTAAATAATACAGATCCATCTCTTTCGCTTTAGGGGTTTCTGTCATCAGCGCCCAACGTTTTTCGCTGGCAACAAGAGTTTGGTCTGCACCTGCTTTTCGTAACTCAAAACTGTCTTTGCCCGGTTTATCCACTTCCATATCATGGTGAGTGTGCTTAATTAAGCCGACACGCACGTTACGTTGCTTAAGTAATGGAATGACTTTTTTTAATAATGTCGTTTTACCCGTGCCGCTGTAGGCGGTAATTCCGAGTAGGGGTAGAGTATTTTGCTTCATGGTAATTTTTGTTGTAACTCCCAGTTACGGCTATCTTCCGGGGTATTCAAGTTAGCGAATGACCCAGTTTCTGACGAGAACGTGATGCCTTTTGCGTTGATTTCGCGCATAAATAGCATCAATTTACGATCACCTCTGGCGAGATAATCATCAAGTTGGGATTGAAGACTGCGATGCAGTAGGGCGAAAGTAGGGTGCTCGCGCTCGGTATCCTGAGCGTAGCAGGCTAAGTGCTGTTCTTTTTCTGCAAACATTTTTTCCGATAAATTCAATGGGAAAGAAGGCACATCGCAAGGAACAAATAATAGCCAATCGGTTTTTGCATAGTGAAGAGCAGCTTGCATACCAGCTAAAGGACCCGAAAAATCGCTATTTAAATCAGCAATCACCGTTAATTGACTTTGCCTATATACGTCTTGGTTGCGATTGGCATTAATCATCACTTGGCTAACTTGAGGGGATAAACGTGCGAGGATATATTGGTACAATGGTTTACCTAACAAAGGCACTAACCCCTTATCTTGCCCGCCCATACGTGTGCCTCGACCACCTGCCAGTATAACCCCTGTAATTGATTGTCGAAATGACATATTCAATATCCTTGAATATCTTCAAGAAAATGTTTTAACTTACCTGTAAACACTTTCGAGTATAGTAATTGCTAAAATTTATTCTATTTTGCTATAAAATCAATGAATATTCGTACGTATTGGCACTAAACTTTACGTAGATTGACAACAGTTCGCTTTTTCTCTTGTATGATTATTGATAACGTGTATCGAATATTCGTGATAAAGGAATAAACATGAAATGCCATCGCTTAAATGAAGTCATTGAGCTTCTGCACCCTGTTTGGAAAGATAACTCAGATTTAAACCTTGTTGAATTATTGCAGAAACTTGCTGATGAAGCAGGCTTTAAAGGCAGCTTATCTGAATTAACGGATGATGTATTGATCTATCATCTGAAAATGCGTGGCACAGACAGTAATGATGTAATCCCAGGTCTGAAAAAAGATTATGAAGACGACTTCAAAACGGCTATTTTACGTGCCCGTGGGATCATAAAAGATTGAATTATGGATGAGATAGAACATTCGCATTTCCATTTTAGTGGAATTTCACCTGATTTGATTTTAGATGCGCTGATGGAAGCTGGGATCTATTTAGAATCAGGGCTGACAGAATTAAATAGCTATGAAAACCGTGTCTTTCAGTTTCAAGATGAAAATCGCCAACGTTATGTGGTGAAGTTTTATCGCCCTGAGCGCTGGAATCGGTCGCAAATTCAAGAAGAGCATGATTTCACGCTAGAGCTGCATGAAGAAGGATTACCTGTTGCTGCGCCTCTTGAGTTTGCTGGGCAAACGGTATTGGAGTTTGGCGGTTTTATGTTTGCTGTTTTTCCGAGCATTGGTGGACGGCAATATGAAACAGATAACTTATTTCAGCTCGAAAGTGTGGGGCATTTATTAGGGCGGATCCACCAAATTGGACAGCGCAAAAACTTTGCATTTCGTCCGACTATGGGGGTGGATGAATACCTTGATAAACCGCGCGATATTATCGTCTCGAGTTCATTACTAAAAGAACGTGACAAGGCGTTATTCATTGAATCGTTGGATAAACTGATTGCGCAGGTGAAAACGCAATGGCCAACCACGCTATCCACTCTACGGCTGCAAGGGGATTGTCATCCAGGTAATATTTTGTGGCGTGATGAAGCGTGGATGGTGGATTTTGACGATGCACGAAATGGTCCTGCAATTCAGGATCTGTGGATGTTGCTTAATGGCTCACGTCAAGAGCAACTTATTCAATTAGAGACATTATTAGAAACTTATAATGAGTTTTCTGATTTTGATGTAAAACAGCTTAAGCTTATCGAACCGCTTAGGGCAATGCGTATGGTGCACTATCTCGGGTGGATTATTCGCCGTTGGCAAGATCCTGCATTTCCTCGGGCATTTTCGTGGTTACAAGCTGATGATTTTTGGCAAAAGCAATCCATTGAGTTTGCACAGCAAATTGAACGGTTGCAGGATGCTCCTTTGCAATTAACCCCGCAGTTTTAACATTTAAGTCTTTGTTTTTGGAGAGCGTAGTATATGAAAAAAATTATGTTGGCTTTGCTTGGTATTGCCATGTCTTTTGGTGCAGCAGCGAATTACACGGAAGGTAAAGAGTATACTGATGTTAAACCTGTGCAAAACCTGCCACAAGTTTTAGAGTTCTTCTCTTTTTACTGTCCACACTGCTACCAGTTTGAAAGTGTGTATAAAGTACCGCAAACAGTCGAAGCGAATTTACCAGAAGGCGTCAAAATGGAGCGCTACCATGTTGATTTTTTAGGGCCTTTAGGTGCTGATTTAACTCAAGCGTGGGCAGTTGCTATCGTATTGAAAGCAGAAGATAAAGTGACCCCAATTCTGTTTGAAGGCATTCAAAAAACGCAAACTATCAACAGCAAAGCCGATATTCGCAATGCTTTCATTAAAGCGGGGATCTCTGGTGAAGAGTATGATGCCGCGCTCAATAGTTTTGTGGTGAAATCCGTGGTAGCAAAACAGCAAAATGCAGCACAAGATCTAAAACTGCGTGGTGTGCCAGCCTTATTTGTTGACGGTAAATATCAGATCCGTAACAACGGTATTTCTGTGGATAAAGCAGAAGACTACGGCAAAGAATTCTCCAATGTGGTGAATTTCTTAATTAACAAAAAGTAATTCCTCTTGATGGTGGCAATTGTGCCACCATCCAGTTATTTCCCTCAGTAGCTAAATCAATATCCACAATCCGACTACCTCCTTCATCTTGTGTTAAGTCAATCTTTCTATTCGCTAACTTATTGATTTTTATTTCTTGTTTTTATATGCGAATAGCCTCTTTGTTATTGAATTTAATCAATAACATAAATATATACACAGGGTTATCCACAAGATATCCTCTTGCCTAGAGGGATTAATCATACAGTGAATAATTACCAAATTGGTTTAAATAGAGTGTCATCGGTTTGAAAAAGGTGACGGTTTAAAGGGAATTTAGAGAGTGGGTAGGCGGAATTTAAAACTTGAGATGTATCTGAAGCCACATTATGGCATCCTATTAGTATTCATTCCCGATTAACAAGATGATGACAGACTATGGCTCAGATTGCAGAAAATCCCCTTATTTTGGTTGATGGTTCTTCCTACCTATACCGTGCTTATCATGCATTCCCTCCGCTAACAAACAGTGCAGGCGAGCCTACAGGTGCTATGTATGGCGTGCTTAATATGTTGCGAAGCTTAATATTGCAATATAAACCTAGCCATGTCGCTGTTGTCTTTGATGCGAAGGGAAAAACGTTTCGTGATGAATTATTCGAAAGTTATAAGTCTCACCGCCCACCGATGCCTGATGATTTACGGGCACAAATCGCGCCATTGCATGAAATGGTTGAGGCAATGGGCTTACCGTTGCTGGTGGTTCCTGGCGTTGAGGCTGATGATGTTATCGGCACCTTGGCTTGTGAGGCCAGCCGTAAAGGTATACCTGTTCTGATAAGTACTGGTGATAAAGATATGGCGCAGTTAGTTGAGCCAAATATCACACTGATCAACACCATGAACAACACTATTCTTGGCCCTGATGAGGTGAAAGAAAAGTACGGCGTTCCTCCCGAGCTTATCATCGATTTTTTAGCATTAATGGGTGACTCATCAGACAATATCCCTGGCGTGCCGGGGGTTGGTGAAAAAACCGCATTAGCCTTGTTACAAGGAATTGGCAACTTAAACGCTATCTATAGCGACCTTGATGCAATTGCACCACTTGGTTTTAGAGGTTCGAAAACCTTAGCGCCTAAAATGGCCGAAAACCGTGAACTCGCCTTTTTATCTTATCAACTCGCAACGATTAAGACGGATGTCGAGTTGGATAAAAAGTGTGAAGAATTGCATATGGCTGAAATTGATGCAGATAAACTTCATCAGCTATTTAGCCGTTATGAGTTCAAGCGCTGGCTCGCAGAGGTCGAAAATGGATCTTGGATGGATGGCAAAGGAACAAGTCGCAAAACGGCTCCAACCCCAGCAACGGCAAAAGTGAAGGCCCCAGCCCCTGCGACCCCGACGCTTAACGCTGAAAATTACCAAACCATTTTAGACAAAACAGATTTACAGCGCTGGGTTGAAAAACTGAGCGCGGCATCTTTATTTGCCTTTGATACTGAAACTGACGGCTTAGACACACAAGAAGCACGTTTGGTTGGTATGTCATTTGCTATTGAAGCGGGTCATGCTGCCTATTTACCATTAGGTCATGATTACCTTGATGCCCCAGTTCAACTACCTCTGGACGAAGTGCTTCAGGTGATGAAACCGATCCTTGAGAATGAAAAAATTATTAAAATTGGTCAAAACCTGAAATTCGATGCGGAAATTTTAGAAAATTATGGCATTGAGCTTAAAGGTATTGGCTATGACACCATGTTGGAATCCTATGTGTTAAACAGTGTGGCAGGCATGGGACGTCATGATATGGATAGCCTAGCTGAGCGCCATCTTAACCACAAAACAGTGAGTTTTGAAGAAATTGCAGGCAAAGGTAAAAAACAGCTGACGTTTAACCAAATTGCTTTAGAAGAGGCCGCTAATTATGCAGCGGAAGACGCTGATGTCACTTTGTTGTTGCATCAAGCACTTTATCCGCAGCTAGAAGCTGAGCCAAAACTGAAGTACATTTTTGAAAATATCGAAATGCCGCTGGTGCCTGTATTAGTCCGCATGGAGCGTAAAGGGGTATTGATTAATGCAGCGACGCTCGCCGCACAATCGAAAGAGATCACGGCACGTCTAGGTGAGCTGGAAAAAGAGGCTTTTGAACTGGCAGGTGAAGAGTTCAACCTTGCATCACCAAAACAGTTGCAGACAATTTTATTTGAAAAGCTGCAATTACCGGTGATTAAGAAAACGCCAAGTGGTGCAGCTTCGACAAATGAAGAAGTGCTGGAAGAGCTGGCACTTAACCATGCGTTGCCTAAATTGCTTCTGGAGCACAGAAGCTTAGCCAAATTGAAATCGACCTATACAGATAAACTGCCTTTGATGATTAACCCTCGCACTGGTCGCGTTCATACCTCTTACCACCAAGCGGTGACGGCCACAGGGCGTTTATCTTCGCGGGATCCAAATTTACAAAATATCCCAGTAAGAACGGAAGAGGGGCGCAGAATTCGCCAAGCTTTTGTCGCGCGGGACGGTTACAAAATCATGGCGGCTGACTATTCGCAAATTGAATTACGCATTATGGCGCATCTATCACAAGATAAAGGCTTACTCACTGCTTTTGCAGAAGGAAAAGATATCCATAAAGCGACGGCGGCAGAGGTGTTCGGTGTGCCTCTCGATAAAGTGACTAGCGATCAACGTCGTAGCGCAAAAGCGATTAACTTCGGCTTAATTTATGGTATGAGTGCGTTTGGTTTAGCGCGCCAGTTAGGTATTCCCCGCGGCGAAGCTCAACGCTATATGGATCTGTATTTTGAACGTTATCCTGGGGTATTACGTTATATGGAAAATACCCGCTTACAGGCATCTGAACAGGGGTATGTTGAGACCTTGGAAGGTCGTCGATTGTACTTAGCCGATATTAAATCCAGCAATGGTATGCGTCGTAAGGCCGCTGAGCGTGAAGCCATCAATGCCCCAATGCAAGGGACTGCTGCTGATATCATCAAAAAAGCGATGATCGCCGTAGATAACTGGTTGCAAAAGGAAAAACCACAAGCCGACATGTTAATGCAAGTGCATGATGAGTTGGTCTTTGAAGTCAAAGAATCAGAATTAGAGCGCGTTCAAGCTCAGGTACAAACGCTGATGGAACAAAGCTTGAAGTTGGCTGTGCCGCTTAAAGTGGAAGTGGGTATTGGCGATAACTGGGACGAAGCCCACTAATACTCGTCATTTTTCATGCTGTGGCGGTGTTGGTTTCATTCAGCCACTTGGGGCACATACTTTTGTATGCTCCCCAAGCTGTCTTCACTCACCGCCTTGCCACAACATGAACTATATAGAGTATTAATAGGTAAACGGCTTTAGAAGCAAAAAACTAGCAGCAAAAGAAAAAACTCGGCGGAAAGATCATGTAAGGCACCTCAAAGGTTAGCGACAACTTTTGGGGTATTTTTATGCCTAGCATATTTTTTCTCGTGGTGTTTACGCAAAATTTGGCGGCGTTTTATTCCCTTTACATTGCAGATAATTCATGGGTAAAACACTGAATTTTAAATATATCGTAGAGATGGGAATGGGGTTTATTATGCGATTTAGATCTCATAAATATGTAATAAAAGTACGTTTTTAACGAATTCATAGGCAATATGCAGAGCTGAATCGTAGTAAGCTTTGAAAAAAAACTACAAAAAGTCTTTTTTTTGTGCGAAAAATAAAGTACATTAATAGGCGTAGGGTACAGAGGTAAGATGTTCTATCTTTCAGACCTTTTACTTCACGTAATCGGATTTAGCTGAATATTAGCTGCTCCAGTCAAAAATTTTTGGCTGGAGCATTTTTTTATCTAAATTTCAGATGATTAGAGTTAAAGTAGACAAGTGAGCCACAGGTGACTCACCTCTTCGGTAGGTTAAGCCGGTGTGTTATACCAGCTATCTAACTTAATTCGCAGTTTATCAACGCCTATTTTTTTCAGCGCAGAAAAATATTCAACTTGAATATCCCCTTCTAATGGGGCCAGTGCTTCACGCACTTCTGTTAGCTGTTTCTTTCTTGCACCTGAAGCCAGTTTATCGGCTTTTGTTAGCAAAACTAAAACGGGAACATTCATTGCCACTGACCACTCGATCATTTGCATGTCGAGATCTTTTAGCGGATGGCGGATATCCATTAAAACGACGAGGCCTTTAATACACTCTCTTTTTTGCAGATACTCACCAAGAGCTTGTTGCCATTTGCGCTTCATTTCTTCAGGAACTTCGGCATAACCATAACCAGGAAGGTCAACAAGGCGCACACCTTCTTCAACTTCAAATAGGTTGATTAGCTGCGTTCTACCTGGTGTTTTACTGGTACGTGCTAAGCTTTTTTGCTGTGTTAATGCGTTTAACGCACTGGATTTACCTGCATTTGAGCGGCCAGCAAAAGCCACTTCAATACCCGTATCTTTGGGTAGATGACGGATATCGGGTGCACTAATGACAAATTTTGCCATCTGATAGTTATGATTTTTAATTGCCATTGGTCGTTCTCCCTGAGTTAGCCTCAAAAGGCTGGGGGATTATAGCTTTGCTTTGCCTCTTCCGACAACTCGAAATATTGACAGTGCTTACGTTACCTATATTGAATAAATGGATAATAGTAGTAAAAGGGGGCAATGGAGAAATCATCACAATTGGTCTACAATCTAACGCATTTGGTGTTTTTCAAGCTTTTGGCGTAAATATAGGTAAATCTTTAGCAATCTCGGCGTCTTCACTCTAGAATTGGCTAATTGCAGTTGTCATGCGTCATAACGAAAGGGATCTTACATGTTAAAACGAATTTTTGTGCCACTTTTGGCCGTTTGCGCAATGAGCGCCTCCTCTCTTGCATTATCTGCAGGTGAAACTTATGTCAAATTAGTGACGTCAGCGGGTAATATCGAATTAGAATTGAACAGTAAGAAAGCGCCGGTGACGACAGAAAACTTCGTTCAATATGTCAATGAAGGCTATTACAATGGAACAACCTTCCACCGAGTGATCCCAGGCTTTATGATCCAAGGTGGTGGCTTCGATAAAGACTTACAGCAAAAACAAACCCGTGCACCTATCAAAAATGAAGCAGATAATGGCTTACGTAACTTGCGCGGTACTATTTCCATGGCACGTACAGCAAACAAAGACAGTGCAACAAGCCAGTTCTTTATTAATGTTGCTGACAATGCATTCTTAGATCATGGTCAACGTGATTTTGGCTACGCCGTATTTGGTAAAGTGGTTAAAGGCATGGATGTGGCAGATAAAATCTCTAAAGTGAAAACTGAGAATGTTGGCCCATATCAAAATGTCCCTGTTGAACCGATCAAAATTATTTCCGCAGAAGTGATTAAAAAACCGTAATACAGCTTTGTGGGTAAACGAATGCGTTTACCCACTTTCGTTTGCAAATTGACCTTTCTCTCTGCGGTTTTATTGTGACACTTACGAAAAGTTTGTCAGAATCTCACCGTATTTAAAAATACTTTTACTACCTTGTATTTAAAGTAATTCTTAATCTCATTATGAAGTTGTTATGGGAGTGTAAATATAATCCCATGATTTTTATATGGAAATTTTCAGAGATAAAAAGCATTCCTTGACTTAAATAGGCTATTTTCCTGCCTTGGCTGTGATATGATAGCCGCCCTTTGATATTTTTTGTGGTGTTTTAATCATCGTTCTGATTGCCAACATCAAAAAAATATGCATTGGAAATAATATATAATGATAAAAATCAGTCGGATAGGCTACTATGCTTCTACTTATTGATAATTACGATTCGTTTACTTACAACCTTTACCAATACTTTTGTGAGTTAGGGGCTGAGGTTGTTGTAAAACGTAATGATGAAATTACCATCGAAGAAATTGAACAGCTTGCGCCTACACATCTGGTGATTTCACCTGGGCCATGCACACCAGATGAAGCGGGGATCTCCCTTGAGGCAATAAAATATTTTGCGGGCAAGCTGCCTATATTAGGCATTTGTCTTGGTCACCAAGCCATAGGCCAAGCTTTTGGTGCATCTGTGGTCAAAGCTCGTGAGGTGATGCATGGCAAAACATCTGCAATCCATCATAACCATCAAGGCGTGTTCAAAGGTTTGAACCGTCCGCTGACAGTCACTCGTTATCACTCTCTGGTTATTGCCGCAGAGACACTTCCTGTTTCTTTTGATGTATCCGCATGGTCACTGAATAACGGTGATGTTGATGAAATCATGGGAATACGGCACAAAACCTTACCAATCGAAGGCGTTCAGTTTCACCCTGAAAGCATTTTGAGCGAACAAGGCCATGAGTTATTGAATAATTTCTTAAAATATTAGTTTAGTCATATCCTAGTTAAAAATTAATTATGCATATTTCTCCCTTAGCTATTGCTCTTTTGTGATTTTTTATTCATATTTGATGCTTATATTTTCACTTAGGCATCAAGTTAGAGCAGGTGAGGGGTATGACAGAACAACAATCAGTAAATCGGCAGACTTTTGATCAAGTCATGTTGCCTATTTTTTCGCCAGCAGAGTTTATTCCAGTGAAGGGTGAAGGAAGCCGTGTATGGGATCAACAAGGTAAAGAATATATTGATTTTGCAGGTGGGATTGCAGTTTTAGCTTTAGGACATTGCCATCCGAGCTTAGTTGCTGCGGTTCGTGAGCAAAGTGAAAAACTTTGGCACGTCAGTAATATTTTTACAAATGAGCAGGCGCTTAAGTTAGCGCAAAAGATCACCCAAGCAACATTTGCCGATCGTGCATTCTTTGTTAACTCAGGTTCTGAAGCGAATGAAGCGGCATTTAAACTAGCGCGCCGTTATGCCATCACAAAATATAGCCCTTATAAAACGAAAATTATCGCATTTAAGCAGGGGTTTCATGGCCGAACCTTATTTACTGTTTCGGTAGGAGGGCAAGCTAAATATGCCGATGGCTTTGGGCCAAAGCCTGCCGATATTATCCATGTGCCTTTTAATGACCTTGACGCGGTTAAAGCGGTGATTGATGAAAATACCTGTGCGGTTGTTTTAGAGCCCGTACAAGGCGAAGGTGGCGTCACTGCGGCGACTTCAGAATTCCTGCAAGGAGTTCGTAAGCTGTGTGATGAAAATAATGCCTTATTAATTTTCGATGAAGTGCAAAGCGGTATGGGGCGTACAGGGAAATTATTTGCTTATATGCACTATGGTGTGACACCCGATATTTTAACTACGGCAAAAGCACTGGGCGGCGGTTTTCCAATTAGTGCAATGATCACCACAGAAGAAATCGCGAAAACCATGGAAGTCGGTTCCCATGGTACGACTTACGGGGGGAATCCATTAGCTTGTGCTGTCGGTAATGCCGCATTCGATATTATTAATACTGAAGAGGTCTTAAGCGGTGTTGAAAAACGCCGTGAGCTATTTGTTTCTCATCTTAATAAACTTAATGAAAAATATGGTATTTTTTCTGAGATCAGAGGCATGGGACTATTAATCGGTGCTGAATTAGATGGCAGGCTATTGAACCGTTCGAAAGATATTTTGCAAGCCAGCGCAGTGGAAGGCCTGATGATGCTAAATGCAGGTACTAACGTACTGCGTTTTACGCCTTCACTGATTATTTCTGAAGAAGAAATTAATAGTGGAATGGCGAAGTTAGATGCGGCGATTGGGAAGTTGCTGGGTTAGCGACTATATTAAAGGTGCAGATGTTTCGCTGCACCTTCATTCTAATTAAGCTGTTACGCTATATCCTAACTTCTTTAGTTGATTTTTTATTTCAGCAGAATGGGCTTCTTCTTGTTCTATTTCGACTTGAAGATGAATCAAATCATCAACAGTTGCTACTGAGTCTTTTAGCAGAGCTTCTAATTTTTTAGTTTCTGGTTTTCCATGATTTGAAATTATTATTGGAGAATTTTCATGTAGTGGAAATTGATATTTTTCACTATTATGTTTAGCTCGTAGCATTGATGTCTTAGTTTGGTATATTTTTCCATTAAACTGATATGTTTTTTTCTTCGGCTTCACTGTAATATGTGTTTTTTTAAGAGGAGTTTCTGTATTTTTTAATTTTTCGTTTTCTTGCATATTATTTTTTCGATTAATAGTCTGTTTATTGGTTATATTTTGCTTTATAGTTTCTTCTGAACTATATTCCGATGTATCAGTTGATTCTGAGAAATAACCTGAGGAATTAGAGTTTAGACTCTCATTACTATTGAACATAATTTTTTTAGATGTGGTTTCTATGTTTGTATTTTTATTTTCTTTAAAATAAAGGTGTTGACTATTTAGCTTATTAATAATTCCATTCATAGTCTCAATGGTGGCATTAAACTTATTACCTCTTTTATTCGATGGAGATAAAATACATTCATTAATCAGTTGTTGTACTGATTTGGTATATTGAAACTTATCACCTACATGACTAAAATTATCATAATGTAATATCTTTTTTTCGAGTTCATAAATTTCATTTTTTAATATTTTAGCCTGATTAAATTGCGCTTTATCCTTACCTGAAAATGCTATTGGCAGATTTCTTTCGTTATTGACAGTCTCTGTATTTTGTTTGTTAGTCTTTTGTATTTCAGTGATCCTCTGTTGACTATAAAACTTAACACTGTATAAATCTTCTGCTCTGGGCTTCAGTTTATTCATAACGATTAAAGCTCGAATCTTACCTGTTGAGTTTATTTTATCAATAGATTCATAGAAAAAGTGTTTTAATTTGTTGATGCCAAAATCTTTAATTAAGTTTTTTCTATTTATATTTATTGATTCAGAATTAGGATTACTAATTTTCATGGCGGTATCTTCCTGTTTAACGCTTTTGGGTGAATTTTGTTCTATGATAATGCTACGCTTAAAGATATTTGATGGAGAAATAAACTCATCTTCATGATATTTATAAGGTAGCAAGATTTTTTCAACAGGTGGTGAATAAGGTAGATGGTCTAATTCGGGTTGTGCTCTTTCATGAAAGTATCGAGACTGAATAGCAAAATTTATTTTCTGATAATTTACGGTATTGAATGTTTTGATAGTATTTAAATTACAAATGACTGAAGGCGTTCGAGGGGGAATATTTTTATTACTAGATATGCTGGCTAAATGATTATTTTGTTTATTGTCTATTTTCATAACTAATAATCTCCGAGTAATGATTAGTTATCACTATCTTAGTTTGACAATTAGCTAGAAAATATAAAGAAACGATACTACTTGGATTGTTATGGGAAATATGATTATCACTAATCATTCATGTAAATAGCTTTATACCAATGATATAAAGCTATTCGAAAGAGTGCGCCTCACCAAGGGAGTGAGGCGAAAGGTTAATTATCGTGTGCCGTAAACAACAATGGTTTTACCATGTGCGGAGATTAAGTTTTGATCTTCCAGCATTTTTAAAATACGGCCGACAGTTTCACGGGAACAACCAACGATTTGACCAATTTCCTGACGGGTGATTTTAATTTGCATCCCATCTGGATGTGTCATGGCATCAGGTTGTTTAGCGAGATTCAGTAACGTTTGAGCGATACGACCTGTAACGTCTAAGAAAGCGAGGTTACCCACTTTTTCTGACGTTGTTTGCAGGCGGCTTGCCATTTGCGCAGAGAGACGCATTAAGATATCAGGATTAACCTGAATCAATTGACGGAATTTCTTGTAAGAAATTTCAGCAACTTCGCAGGCGATTTTTGCTCTAACCCACGCAGTACGTTCTTGCCCTTCTTCAAATAATCCAAGCTCACCAATGAAATCCCCCTGATTCAGGTAGGAGAGGATCATTTCTTTGCCTTCTTCATCTTTGATTAAAACAGCCACTGAACCTTTAACTATGTAGTAAAGGGTTTCTGCTTTCTCACCCTGATGGATCAGTGTGCTCTTGGATGGATACTTATGAATATGGCAGTGTGACAAAAACCATTCAAGAGTAGGGTCTGTTTGTGGCTTGCCGAGAACCATTAGCGTTATCCTCTGTATGTTATTGCAGCCATCCGGAAAAAGCGTACCAGAAAGGCTGGCTTTAAAGTCACTAGCTTAGCATATTAATTTGTCTTATATACCCTAAATAATAAGAATAGCAACATTATATCAATCGCTTTTCATGGTTAGGGTGAACAAATTGATATCAACACTATAATATAATCAAATGCAACGTTGAGTTTTGATCTTAATCCTATCAACTAAGTATTGTTTGTAGCATATCCAATACAGAAAGTCTCTCCTGTATCGCTTCAGCAGAATAAAGCTGATATAACATTTATTATATCTATGGAACAATGTAGCCTTTAAATCGATTTCATTTCAAGGGGAATAAAATGGAAGCAAGAGTTAAATGGGTAGAAGGCCTCTCTTTTTTAGGTGAGTCAGCATCAGGTCATCAAGTGATGATGGACGGTAATGCTGGAGATAAAGCACCAAGCCCAATGGAGATGGTACTAATGGCTGCGGGCGGTTGCAGCGCCATCGACGTGGTATCTATCTTACAAAAAGGTCGTAATGATATTACCGACTGCGAAGTGAAATTAACCTCTCAGCGCCGTGAAGAAGCACCACGTTATTTCGTTAAAATTCATCTGCATTTTATTGTAACAGGAAATGAATTAACGGATAAAGCCGTTGAACGTGCAGTGCAACTTTCGGCTGAAAAATATTGTTCAGTGGCGTTAATGCTAGAAAAAACCGTTGAAGTGTCACATAGCTTTGAAATAAAAAACCAAAAATAAGTTTAATTGTTGTTGTTATATTTGATAAATAAGATGCTTACCTTAATTAATGATAAGCATCTTTTATAATAATCAAAAAATTTAGCTGTGCTTTCGACTAATTAATTTTTCGACTATTGGCGTCATAATTAACTCCATCGCTAAACCTAATTTCCCACCGGGTACGACAATCGTATTCATTGCTGAGATGAAAGAGCCAGATATCATTGATAGTAGATAGGGGAAATCGATCTGTTCTAGCCCACGAAAGCGAATAACAATAAAACTTTCATCTTGTGAAGGAATGGCTTTCGCTGAAAAGGGGTTTGAAGTATCTACCGTGGGGACGCGTTGGAAGTTAATATGCGTACGGGAAAATTGTGGCGTGATATAGTTAATGTAATCGCCCATCGAGCGCACGACTGAGTCCATCACAGCTTCTCGAGAGTGCCCGCGTTCTGTCGTATCGCGGATCAGTTTTTGTATCCACTCCAAATTTACGATAGGTACAACGCCAACTAATAAATCAACATGTTGGGCAACATTGTGTTCGGGGGTTACTATCCCACCGTGTAAACCTTCATAAAATAGCACATCGGTTTTTTCAGGCAGTGCTTCCCAAGGCGTGAATGTCCCCGGTTGTAAACCATAAGGCACCGCTTCATCGTAGGTATGTAGGTATTTTCGCGATTTTCCACAGCCAGTTTTAGCATAATCAACCAGCGTTTGTTCAAGTAGCGCAAAGTCATTGGCTTCTGGACCAAAGTAGCTAATGTGCCGTCCTTGTTCTCTCGCTTTGCGGATCGCCATATCCATTTCAGGGCGCGTATAACGGTGGAAACTATCGCCCTCTAGCGTGGCAGATTGGATATTTAATTGGTGAAATATTTTACGGAATGCTTGGCTGGTAGAGGTTGTGCCGGCACCGCTTGAACCAGTGATGGCAATAATCGGATGTTTTTTGGACATAGCGGACTCCCTGTGTTGCGCTTATGGCCACTATTTTAGCAACAGCGAGCGAAGCGGGTTAGCGGGCTTTAGGCATGAAATTAACCGATTCATGCAATTGTGACCAGACTAGCACAATTTCGCCAGAAACTAACTGCCGTTTCACATCGTTTACTTTCTCTTGCAGGCTTTTTTCTTGGGCACCGTAGTCGGTGCCTTCGCGTAACACATAGCTTTCTATCAGATTTTCCAATGTTTCAGGCGCAAGTTCTCGCCAAGGAATAATCATTTTTGTTCCTTATTTAAATAAGGGGTTAGCCATTGTGGAATTCGGGTTTCTAGCCACATTTTGGGTTTTCTTAACGAGCCACTGACAAAGCCCACATGGCCACCGTGTTCAGTCATTTGGTACTCTACATTTTTAGGCAGATGTGATAAATCAGGGACCACTTCAGGTGCCATAAAAGGATCATCTTTCGCATGAATGATTAACGTAGGTTTGGTGATATAGGCTAGCTTAGGAAGCGCACTGCATTTTTGATAATAGTCCGTTGCATCATCAAAGCCATGAATACGGGCGGTGATAACATCATCAAACTCACGAATGCGTTTAAGTTGTTTTAGTTGTAACAAATTTAATGGCAGTGAACCGGGGTAGCGCACCAGTTTGCGAGTCGCATTACGCTTTAAGCCATTCAATAAATAGCGTTGATAAAATTGGGAGATCCCTTTTTCCATACGTAATGAACAAGCTTCTAACATTAATGGCGCTGATACCACCACGCCTGCATCTACATCGGCATTTTGCCCACTTTCAGCTAAGTAACAGGCTAACATATTGCCGCCGAGGGAATAACCTACAGCCGCCGTTGGTGCTTCACCAAACGTGTGTTTTAGCCAGCGTAGGAAATAGCGTGCATCATTAGTTTCACCTGAATGATAGATGCGCTGCTGGCGATTCGGTTCGCCGCTACAACCACGAAAATGCATGATCACACCTAACCAGCCCTGGTTCTGTGCGCTTTCTAACATGCCGTGAGCATAGGGGCTTTTAAAATTGCCTTCTAACCCATGAAAAATAACTAAACGCGGCTTGTGTGCTGCGAGCTCAGGTTTTTCGCTCCAAGCGAGATCGATAAAATCGCCATCAGGCAATTCAAGTCTCTGCCAAAAAGGTTTAATTTTCGGTGTCCTGCGAAAAATTCTTGGCAACAACGTTTGGAGGTGTGGATTCTTAGCCCAACTTATCGGACGAAAGTTTTCTGACATAGCCTTATTTTATTTAATGGGGACTCTTGTGAGTCACATAACATACTGTTATTTTTTTGTGATGCAAGTAAACAAATTTGAGTTTGAGGATTAAAGTATAAATGACACTAGGGCTGATTTTTTCACTTTTTACATTTCTATTCATTGCAGCAGTCACACCCGGCCCTAACAACATGTTGCTGACCTCAAGCGCAGCAAATTATGGCTTTCGTCGCACAATCGCATTATGTCTAGGGATTATGCTAGGTATGCAATCCATACTTTACCTATCTGCATTTGGTATTGCTGCGCTTTTACTGCTATATCCTGCGATCCATATTGTCTTAAAAATTGCAGGAAGCCTTTATTTATTGTGGCTTGCATGGAAAACCGCCACAGCAAATTATGCCCCACTTAAGGCAAATAGCGAAGTGGCAAAAAGTGTGACTTGGTATCAAGGTGGTTTATTGCAATTTTTAAACCCAAAAGCATGGATGATGGGGTTAGGTGCAGTGGGGGGATTTAGCTTACCTGGTGAGTTATTTACTCAGTCTATTATAGTGATGAGCATCGCTTTTGTGGTTGTCAATTTGGTTGCGGGGCTTATCTGGATGGGGTTTGGTTCATTAATTAGCTTATTTTTACGCAGTCGCCAAGCTTGGTTTATTTTTAACTGGGTTATGGGGAGCTTAACAGCTTTATGCGTCCCTCTGATTTGGCTAGAGTGATGAGGTTGTTACCAAGAAGCTAATAGGAGCTAGGGGCTGTTTGTCTTTGCTGCTGATTTTTACCGCTAAAAAAGGTTAAGAAAAAATCTAAAAAATAGCCAAATGTATTTGTCGTGCTGACTGAATAATACAAAGTGGGAAAAAACATGCTGTTATCCCACTTTGTTAACAACCTCAAAGCAGCCAACAGGCTACTTTTGGGCATGGAGTACGATTAACTTAAATCCACACCTTTACTTCCAAACAGGTATGTAAAGAGGAAGCCGCACACATACGAAACCAGTACGCCCCCGATGTACACCGCCATCCCTGCAAGGACACCTTGTCCAGAGGTCATTAATGGAATAGCAATGAGTCCTGACGGGCCAAACACCGTATTTAAACCGACGGGTAAACCCATCCATGCGACGGCACCGATAAAGAATCCGCCAGCCGCACCACCAAAGCAGGCGGTGATGAATGGTTTGACGCGAGGCAGCGTAACGCCATAAATTAATGGCTCGCCGATGCCTAAGAAGCCGGGGAACAGCGCCCCGCCAATTTGCCCTCGTGTCACAGAGCCTTTTTTTGCTTTCACATATAAAGCGAGTGCGGCACCCACTTGGCCTGCACCTGCCATCGCCAGTATCGGAAATAACGAGTTAAACCCTTGTGCGTCCACTAAAGCGACATAAACAGGGATAAACCCTTGATGAACACCAAACATGACTGCAATTAAGAATAGCCCAGCCAAGATAGCGGTTCCAATTGGGTTACCGTTTAAGTGCATAAATAACCACGACATTCCGTCAAACAGCCAAACACCAATTGGCATGATAAAGATAAAGGTTGCTGCACCTACAATTAACAGAGTAATGGTTGAGGTTAAAATAATATCAAGGCTGGATGGAATAATTTTGCGAACGTGTTTCTCAACCCACGCACCAAAAATACAGGCGATTAAAATCCCAATAATATTACCGCGAGGATCGATGTGCCAACCAAAGAAGTTCGACATCCCCGAATAGAAGCCTTTTGTTGCTTCTGGGTCATAGCCTAAAATAAACAAGGCGGCAATAATTGCGCCGTTAACGCCGCTTCCCCCAAAGGCTTTTTGGGCATTATAGCCAATTAAAAGTCCCATAAAGGTAAATAATCCTTTACCAAATACGGCTAGGTAGGCAATAGCGCTTTTTAGCCAGCCCAACTGTTGGGAATCTGGTGGGAACAGGTTTTCATTGGTGACTAGCAACCCGAGCAATGAGGCGATCCCCATCAATAGACCCGCCCCAATAAATCCAGGAATTAATGGGGTAAATATCGTGGCAAATTTTGATAGAAAACGGTGTACTGCACTGGTTTGTTTCTTTTTCAGTTGTTGCTTATTGGCAGACGCAATTTCGTTAAGATTTTGAGTTTGATGAGGTGTTACATCGGTATCATCTTCTCCATCTTCTAATATCTTGTTCATTAAGTCGGCGGCGGTTTGGGCTTTACCGGGGCCGAGAACAATTTGCAGTTGTTCGTCACTCTCGATAACACCGAGCACGCCAGCAATTTGTTTGAGTGCGGCTTTATCGACCAGTTGGTCATTGTTGAGTGTGAGTCGTAAGCGGGTCATGCAGTTGCCCGCTAACTTAATATTGCGACGACCTCCGACCTGTTGCAGGATCTGCTGCATCATTTCTGTTGTTATTTTAGCCATACTATTTTTCTCATTAAAATCCGCTTATTAGGCGGAGGATGCCATATTGAGTGCTGTACGAATAAAACCGTTATTGTTTGAGAGCAGTTGACGCGCATCATCGGCATTCAAACCGGATAACACCATCAAAATGGCGGTCTTACAGTGTCTATTACATTGTTGAAGTGCCGCTTCTGCGGTGGTTCGGTCGCAGTCTGTTGCCTCCATGACAATTTTAGTTTGTCTTTCAATTAACTTGGCATTAGTGGCTTCAACATCGACCATTAAGTTGCCAAATACCTTACCGATGCGGATCATTGCACCGGTGGTGATCATATTTAGGACTAATTTTTGGGCTGTTCCTGCTTTCATTCGTGAAGAGCCGGTGACCACTTCTGGACCGACAACAGGGGTGATGGCGATATCTGCCGCATTAGCAATCGGGCTGTTAGGATTACAGCTAATGGCTGCGGTGGCTGCACCGATGGCGTTTGCATAAGCTAAAGCACCTAACACA
This sequence comes from Providencia rettgeri, assembly GCF_041075285.1. Classification (NCBI taxonomy): domain Bacteria; kingdom Pseudomonadati; phylum Pseudomonadota; class Gammaproteobacteria; order Enterobacterales; family Morganellaceae; genus Providencia; species Providencia rettgeri. The sequence continues at coordinate 3,969,098 of NZ_CP163512.1, forward strand.
TAGGGAGTACGACCACTTGCCGCGATGCCAACAAGCACATCTTTTTCATTGAACTGGATATTTTTCAGATCTTGCTCACCGAGTTCGGGTTTATCTTCTGCGTTTTCAACCGCACGGAAAATCGCTTGGTGCCCGCCAGCAATAAGACCAACAACTTGCTCATGAGGTGTGCCATAGGTTGGCGGGCACTCACTGGCGTCAAGTATCCCTAAGCGCCCTGATGTGCCTGCACCTGAGTAAATTAACCGACCACCGTTTAGAAAAGCATCTGCCACTTTATCAACCAACTGTGCAATTTCGGGTAGGACTTTTTCGACCGCTAAAGGGACTTGTTTGTCTTCGTTATTGATCACTTGCAGCATTTGCAAGGTCGGTAGTTGGTCAATATGCGTGCTTGCAGCATTGCGGCTTTCCGTTACCATTTTGCTTAAGTCGATAGTCATAAAAATTGCTCCTAAGTCAGATATTGCGCTAATACTAAGGAATTATTTATTCCTATGGTGTGATTGAAATCACGGTGCTATCTATTCTAACTTGCGAATATAAAGGAATATTTTGTAAATAAAATCTAATGGAAAAATGGTTGTTGATTGAATTCATTCAGTTATTTTTAACGTATCGATGACGTCTTATAGGAATAATTTATTATTATTTTTTTGATGAATTGAAATTTACACCTCTTAGGGAGATCGCGATGACATTATTAGACATCATCACCTATTCGCTACCGCGATTAGCTGAAAACCAACGGAAAATTGCGCAATTTATCCTCGAAAACCCAGAAAATATACTGAGTTTGTCTTCATCTGAACTGGCTGAGCGTTTAAGTGTCAGTCAGTCTGCTATTGTGAAGTTTAGCCAAAAAATCGGTGTTAAGGGGTATCCCGCGCTGAAATTGGCGCTGAGTGAAATTATCGGTCGCCAAAAACTTCATGAAGGGGCGGCTCATACGGCATTACATAATCGGATTGCACCGAATGATAACTTGATGGTGGTGGCACAAAAGCTGGCAATGGAGAAGCAACACTCGATTACTGAAACGACAAAACATATTGATTTTAAACAGTTTGAAAAGGTTGTGGCGTTAATCGAGAAATCGACGCGGGTACAGATAGTCGGTATTGGCGGTTCAGGACTGACGGCGAAGGACTTAAGCTACAAGTTGCAAAAAATTGGCATCACCACCTTGGTGGAATTTGACCATCATGTGCAAATTGCTACGGCTTTAACGTTAAATTCCAATGACGTACAAATTGTGATCTCTTTTACGGGCAAACGAAAAGACATGTTGAGCGCGGCAACAATTGCTCGTAAGCAGGGCGCTTCAATTATCTCAATAACGCGTGATCGACATTCTCCCTTAGCACAACTTTCTGATTACATTCTTGAAAGTATCGCTGAAGAAGATGAGTGGCGTAGTTCATCTATTTCTTCTCGAACAGCGCAAAATACTATAACAGACTTAATTTTTATGGCATTGCTACAAAAACGCGAAACCAAAGCAAAATCGTTAGTTATGAATGCGAGGATGGCTATTAATAAGTTGGATGAATAGTCTTTTGTCTTATCTTTCGTCGATAATTTTGCAATAAAGGCGTATTTGCGTTAAGACTTAAAGTAATAAGTATTTAAATTTGAAATATTTTAAGAGGAATTATTGATGAGGGCGCTCATTGTTTATACTGAATTAACAGACGAAGATTCCGTGATCAGCCATGCTGTTGCAAGGCTTGCCAGTGAGTTGAACGATGAGCACGTTGAAACCGTGATTATCCGGGATTTTGAAGATGGCATGGCGTACATCCGCTCAAACACCAGTATCGATTGCTTGCTTTACGGCCGCGATATGTCGGATAAACAAGAACAAGCTCAAGCCCATCAATTAATTACCCAACTTCATCGTCGTCAAGAAGATGTCCCTGTATTTCTATTGAGTGATCGTGAAGAGGCACTAACCGCTTTCGACCGTAAAATGATGGAGCAAGTTGATGAGTTCGCATGGATTTTAGAAGACTCTGCCGACTTTATTGCTGGGCGAGTACTGGCTGCGATTATTCGCTATCGTGCGCAATTACTGCCACCATTAATGAAAAGCTTAATTAAATACAGTGATATACACGAATATTCGTGGGCGGCACCCGGGCACCAAGGTGGTGTTGGGTTTACCAAAACACCCGCTGGGCGCATTTATCATGATTTCTTTGGTGAAAATTTATTTCGGACAGATATTGGGATTGAGCGAGTCGCAGTCGGCTCATTACTCGATCACACAGGGGCATTCGGTGAGTGTGAAAAAAATGCGGCGCGCATCTTCGGTGCTGACCAATCTTACTCTGTGGTTGTTGGAACCTCTGGCTCCAATAGAACCATAATGCAAGCCTGTATGACCGATGAAGATGTCGTCGTCATCGACCGAAATTGCCATAAATCTATTGAACAGGGGCTGATCCTTACAGGGGCTAAGCCTGTGTACATGACACCAAGTCGCAACCGCTACGGGATTATTGGGCCAATCTACCCCAAAGAGATGACACCGGAAGCGATTACTGAAAAAATCGCGCAAAATCCGTTAACATCAGACAAAATCGGCAAACGTCCGGCTTATAGCGTGGTCACTAATTGTACCTATGATGGCGTGTGCTACCATGCTCGCAAGGTACAGGATTTGTTGGATAAATCATTGGATAGGATCCATTTTGATGAAGCATGGTATGGCTATGCGCGTTTTAACCCAATTTATCATGACCATTTTGCGATGCGAGATGAACCGCGTAAAGGTGATGAACCGACTATCTTTGCCACACATTCCACCCATAAATTATTGAATGCGTTATCCCAAGCCTCATTTATTCACATCAGAAACGGTCGTAACTCGATTGATTTTAATCGTTTTAATCAGGCTTACCATATGCATGCCACCACATCACCGTTGTATGCGATTTGTGCCTCAAATGATATTGCAGCGGATATGATGGATGGGAATAGTGGGCGTTCACTTACTGACGAAGTGATCCGTGAAGCTATCGATTTTCGTCAATCATTAGGTTATTTGTATAAAGAGTTTCTTAATGATGACGAATGGTTCTTTAAACCTTGGAATCAGGAGATGGTAAAAGATCCCGCAACAGGAAAACGCTACGCTTTTGAGGATGCACCCGTCGAATTACTGATGAAAGAGCAGAACTGCTGGGTAATGAACCCAGAAGATAAATGGCACGGCTTTAAAGATATTCCTGAAAACTGGGCTATGCTCGACCCAATTAAAGTCAGTATCTTATCACCGGGAATGGGGGACGATGGTAAATTATTGGATACAGGCGTCCCCGCAGCACTCGTGACCGCATGGCTAAACCATTATGGTATTGTGCCGACCCGGACAACCGATTTTCAGATTATGTTTTTGTTTTCCATGGGGATCACTAAAGGGAAATGGGGAACCTTGGTCAATGCGCTGCTCTCTTTTAAACGCCATTATGATAATAACACTGGGCTGAAGAAAGTGTTGCCAGAAGTGGTGGAAAGTGCCCCTGAAATTTATGGTCATATGGGATTACGTGACTTAGGGGATAAGATGTTTACCTACCTGCAAAAAAACAACCCTGGGGGGCAGCTTAATCAAGCGTATGAGCAACTCCCTCAAGTGATCATGAGCCCAAGGGACGCTTATCAAGAAATTGTTGCTAACCGCGTTGAGGCCGTTCCCCTTGATAAACTAGCGGGGCGTATCGCCGCTAACTCGATTATTCCATATCCGCCGGGTATTCCAATGTTGCTATCAGGGGAGAGTTTTGGTGATAAAAATAGCCCGCATATCGGTTACTTACATAGTCTCCAAGCATGGGACAGTGAGTTTCCTGGCTTTGAACATGAAACAGAAGGCACTGAAATTATTGATGGGCAGTATTATGTGATGTGTGTGAAACACTAATTATACCAAGTAGGCTATAGTTGTAGATTGGAAAACGATCAAAGCGCTTGGCGTTAAATAAGACAAGCGTTTTGATCGAATTTAATTAAATGGGAAAATAACTAGCCAGCTTCAAATTCATTGGTCATGCTTTCTAGCTGTTCTTGTAATTCCATCCATTCCATTTCAACGTCTTCCAGTGCGGACTTTTGCTCGGTTTGCTTCTTCAAACAGGCAGTCAACTCCGCTTTTTTGTCTTGTTCATAAATGGCAGCATCGGATAGCTTCGCCTCTAACTCTGCTAAGGATGCTGAATATTTTTCCATCAGCTTTTCTAACTCGGTGATCTTTTTACGAATTGGCTGAGTCAGTTGGCGGAACTCCGCTTCACGACGCTTTTGGTCTTTTCTATCTTGTGCCGTGACAGTAGCCGCCGCAGCGGGTTTATCCTTTTCTTGCTGATCACGCACTTGTTGTAATTCCAGCTTATTTTGCTCTGCAAGCCATTGCTGGTAATCTTCTAAATCACCATCAAATTGCTCTACCGCACCGCCATGAACTAAATACAGTTCATCGGTTGTGGTACGTAATAAGTGCCTGTCATGGGAAACTACAACCAATGCCCCTTCGAATGCCATTAAGGCCTCGGTGAGAGCTTGACGCATGTCTAAATCCAAGTGGTTAGTTGGCTCATCGAGTAACAACAGATTTGGGCGCTGCCACACAATGAGCGCCAGTACTAAACGCGCTTTTTCTCCACCAGAGAAACGGCCGCTTGGATCGGTCACTTGGTCACCTTTAAAACCAAAGCCACCTAAGTAATCACGCAATTGCTGCTCCGTTTGCTCGGGCGCAAGGCGAGCGAGATGCTGTAATGGCGATTCTTCTGGGTGCAGATACTCCAATTGGTGCTGAGCGAAGTAACCCAATTTTATGCCTTTAGCGAGGGAGATTTCCCCCTGTAGTGGTGGTAAATCACCGGCTAACATTTTAATTAATGTGGATTTACCCGCACCATTGCGACCGAGTAAACCAATGCGTGAACCCGGCACTAAGTTCAGTTTAATCGATTGTAAAATGACTTTTTCACCATAACCTGCACTCACTTTTTCCATCTTTAATAATGGGTTTGGCAAGCTATCTGGCTTACGGAATGAAAAATGGAAGGGGTTATCCACATGTGCAGGTGCCACCATCTCCATTCTTTCCAACATCTTAATACGGCTTTGTGCTTGCTTTGCTTTGGTCGCTTGCACTCTAAAGCGGTCGATATAGCTTTGCAAATGGGCAGCTTTGGCTTGTTGGCTCTCATACAACGCTTGCTGCTGAGCCAATTTTGTCGCACGTTGGCGTTCAAACGAAGAGTAGTTCCCTGTATATTCGAACATTGTTTCTTGTTCGATATGCAGCACTTTATCAATAATAGGGTCAAGGAAATCCCTATCATGGGAGATCAAAATTAATGTTCCTTGGTAGCTTTTCAACCATTTCTCTAGCCAAATGACCGCATCTAAATCAAGGTGGTTAGTTGGTTCATCAAGTAACAGCAAATCAGAGCGGCAAAGTAGCGCCTGTGCGAGGTTCAAACGCATTCGCCATCCACCTGAAAACGATTTTACAGGGGAGTCTAATTGCGCTTGGCTAAAACCTAAACCATGGAGCAAACTGGATGCACGTGAGCGGATTGTCCACGCATCGATGGCATCTAACTGCCCATGTACCACAGCAATGGCGTGACCATCATTTTTCTCATTTGCCTGTGCAAGTTTTTGCTCAAGAGCACGAAACTCGCGATCACCGTCAATGACATATTCAAGAGCTGGCACGTCTAATGCGGGGGTTTCTTGGTTCACCCATGCCATAGACCAGTTGCTTGGAAACGTTGCAGAACCTGCTTCAGCCTGTAATTCGCCTTTTAACAGCGCAAGAAGTGTCGATTTACCGCAGCCGTTTTTACCCACTAAACCAACTTTTTGGCCGGGGTTAATCGTCGCCGTGGCATTGTCCAAAAGAACACGAACGCCTCGACGAATTTGGAGTGAAGAGAAAACAATCATAGCAACCGTCTATTAAAAATATGTTAAATTATTAAAGTATATACGTTCGAATAATAATACGAATACTGCAATATTTAGGGCGTAAACTCTATTTAGCAGGCAGCATGGTAACGGAAAATTATCCGTCTGACACGCCTTTGAGGAGGGAAAGATGTCAAATACACCAAAAGTGCTGGTGGTCTATGCCCACCCAGACTCTGATGAGTCCATTGCCAACAAGGCATTGCTTGATGCAGTGCGCGATTTTGAACATGTCACAGTGCACGATTTATATGCCACATACCCCGATTATTTTATCGATGTTACCGCTGAGCAAAAGCTACTGTGCTTGTATGATGTGATTGTTTTTCAGCACCCGCTCTATACTTATAGTTGTCCGGCCTTGTTGAAAGAGTGGTTTGACCGCGTATTAACACGCCGCTTTGCTACGGATATGGGGTATCAAAAATTAAAAGGTAAGTATTGGCGCTCTGTGATCACCACTGGCGAACCCATCCATGCATATCAATATGATGGGTACAACCGTTATCCTCTAACAGAAATACTCCGACCATTTGAATTGACAGCATTGATGTGTGATATGCAGTGGCTGGAGCCTACCATAATTTATGCAGCACGTCGGCAGCCTAAAGCGCATTTTCAACAGCTTATTGACGACTATCGTCAATGGATACAAAAACCGCTTAGTGCGGGAGGGCTTTCCTAATGTCAGACATGGGGCTATTTGAATCCGTCATCATCTTTTTGTGTGCTGGCGTGATAATGGTACCAATTGCCCAGAAAATTCGACTGGGTGCGGTACTTGGATATCTATTGGCAGGGATTATGATCGGGCCATTTGTACTTGGCTTTATTCATAATGTTGATGACATTTTACATTTTTCAGAAATGGGTGTTGTGTTTCTGATGTTTTTAATCGGCTTAGAGTTAAAGCCATCTAAGCTATGGGAACTTCGGCACTCTATTTTTGGCGTCGGCACTGTTCAAGTGGTGGTCACTGCGGCAATCATGGCCTCATTACTGTTTTTGGCGAAATTTTCATGGCAGGCCGCCATTGTGGGCGGGCTTGGGATGGCGATGTCATCAACCGCGATGGCATTGCAACTCATGAACGAAAAGGGCATGTCGAATAAAGAAAGCGGGCAGCTTGGGTTTTCTGTTTTATTATTCCAAGATATGGCCGTGATCCCGATTATGGCGTTAATTCCATTATTAGCTGGGGACACCGCCCCCAGTGACTGGCAAAAAATTGGCTTAAAAGTTGTCGCCTTTGTGGGGTTATGGGTGGTTGGTCGCTACTTATTGCGTCCAATGTTTCGGTTAGCGGCAAAATCGGGTGTCCATGAAATCTTCACCGCTGCCGCACTACTGGTAGTATTGGGGTCGGCGCTGATCATGGAAAGCCTCGGATTTTCTATGGCATTAGGTACCTTTATGGCGGGGGTAATGTTAGCAGAAACTGAATTTCGCCATGAACTGGAAATCAACATTGAGCCGTTTAAGGGCTTATTATTAGGGCTGTTTTTTATCTCTGTAGGGATGTCACTTAACTTACAAGTGCTGTGGACATATTTACCGCAGGTACTTATTGCGGTGGTTGTCTTGGTCGCCGTGAAAGCGTTGGTATTGTATATACTGGGTTTTGTTGCACGGCTGCGCAATGGTGCTCGCGCCCAATTTTCAGGGGTATTAAGTCAAGGTGGTGAATTTGCTTTCGTCATTTATGCAACGGCTTTTGGGGCGAGTGTGATTGATGAACGTCAAATGGATCTTTTGCTGGTGGTCGTCACACTTTCAATGATGACAACCCCACTTGTGATGCAGTTGATAGATGCCTATTTGAACTACCGTTATAATCAGCAACCTGCATCCAGTGAAAAGCCATTTGTGGAAGATAACGACCCGCATGTGATCCTCGTGGGCTTTGGCCGTATGGGGCAAGTGGTTGGGCGTTTATTAATGGCGAATAAAGTCAAAATCACCGTTCTCGAACAAGATGTTACAGCGATTAGCACTATGCGCCGATATGGTTATACCGTGTATTACGGTGATGCGCGTGAACTACAATTACTGCGCTCAGCAGGGGCGGATAAAGCCAAATCGATAGTGATCACCAGTGATATTCCTGAAGAAGTGATGGAAATTGTGCGAATTTGCCAAGAAAATTTCCCTAACTTACATATTATTGCTCGAGCAAAAGGCCGTTTGGAAGCACATGAATTGTTGCATAGTGGTGTGACTGATTTTAGCCGTGAAACATTCTCTAGTGCGCTTGAATTAGGGAGTAAAGCATTGGTTAGCACTGGTATGCATCCGCACAAAGCCTATCGGGCAAAACAACATTTTCGTCGTTTAGATATGCGAATGCTGCGGGATGTGTATCCCGAAAGCGAAAACAGTGATAGCGGGCAGATCTCACGAGTAAAAGAGGCGCGTCGTGAACTCAACGAGTTATTTGAAAAAGAAATGCAGCGAGAACATCGACAACCGCATAGCTGGAACAATGAACAATAAGGGTAACACATGGCTTCAACACGTAAGCGTTTTATTGCAGGGGCAACCTGCCCGAAATGCCAATCACAAGATACATTGATGATGTGGCGTGAAGATAAAATTGATGTAGTCGAATGCGTCAATTGCGGTCATCAGCAACGTCAAGCGGGGGAGGCTGCCACCGAACACGTGAGACAAAAAGAGCAGGTAATTGGTATTTTTACACCTGAATAAGAGAATTTTGTCAATTCTCAATACATCATCATTGTTTTTCGGTACAATTGGCAAAAATTTTTCCCCTTACGGGTAGTAGGAGATATCATGAAAGTAGCAAAAGACTTGGTGGTCAGCTTGGCTTATCAAGTAAGAACAGAAGACGGTGTTTTAGTTGATGAGTCCCCGGCAAGCGCGCCACTAGACTATTTGCACGGTCGTGGTTCTTTAATTTCGGGTCTGGAAAAAGCGTTAGAAGGTCGTTCTGTTGGTGAAAACTTCGATGTTGAAGTCGCCTCTGACGATGCATACGGTCAATACGATGACAACTTAGTTCAACGCGTTCCTAAAGATGTCTTTATGGGCGTTGATGAGCTGGAAGTGGGTATGCGTTTCTTAGCTGATACTGATATGGGGCCTGTTCCTGTTGAAATCACAGGAATTGAAGGCGACGAAGTTATCGTTGACGGTAACCACATGTTAGCAGGTCAAAACCTGAAATTTAATGTTGAAATCATGGGGATCCGTGAAGCAACTGAAGAAGAAATCGCTCACGGTCACGTCCATGGCGCTGATGGTCACGATCATGATCACGGTCACGAAGGTGGCTGCTGTGGTGGTGGTCATGGTCACGGTTCAGAAGGTGGTTGCTGCGGTGGTGGTGAAGGCCATGGCCACGGTCACAAACACGGCGGCTGCGGTTGCCACTAATACGATGTATTAGCGTTTGTTAAAAGTTTTTTTAAAAAGGAAGCTTATGCTTCCTTTCAGACTGCTGACAAACATAACATGTTTGGCGGCAGGTTGGATAGGTTTTGAAAATAAACAAGGAAAATCAATATATTGATTTTCGCCTGATAACACAAAGTGGGAAAACCACGCTTTTATCCCACTTTGTCAACAACCTCAGGAAGCTTATGCTTCCTTTTTTTGTCGCTATTAATAATGCGGCGGTGGTGTTTCTTCTTCAGGTCGCGCTAAGTGGCTATCTTGCGAGGATTTCAGTCTTTCTGTCACGATGCGTAAATGTTCTTGCATCCGTGTTAGTTGCATTTGCTGATCAGTAATCACCTGATTAAGCTGCTCCATGGCCAATTCTTGGAAAGCGACTTTACTTTCCAGAAGCTCTAAACGGTGTTCGAATGTTTGAGATGAGTCCATTTTCGACTCTCCTTTGGCGTTTTCTTCATAATTAAACCATCATAATAACCGAACATTACAAATCAACAGATAAGTTTTAGTTAAATATATAGGCGATGAAACCTCTTTTTGTTAATGTTGTCTGAAGAAATGATTATACTGTTTCTATGTAAATAAATAATGAGCCTCCAAAGCATTGGAACCATTATTATAAAATGAATGGTTAACACCAAGTTGACTGTTCAAAAATAAGTTCGAATAAAAATCATCGGAGATTAGGATGAAATCACTGTTTAAGGCAAGTCTTCTGGCAACAACGTTGGCACTTACTTTCACTGCTCCGCAAGTTATGGCAGCGGAAGCCAAAGCTCAAAGTAGCGCATTTAAAAATGCAGAAGAGCGCAATGCGTATGCACTGGGTGCTTCTTTAGGTCGCTACATGCAAAATTCATTAGAAGAACAAAAAAACATTGGTATTAACTTGGATAACGCACAATTGCTGGCGGGTGTTCAAGATGCATTTAACGGTAAAAGCAAAATGACCGATGCAGAAGTTGAAGAAACTCTGCGTCAGTTCGAAGGGCAAGTTAAAGCGGCTGCCGATAAAAAAATGAAAGACGAATCCATCAGCAATGAGAAAAAAGGTGCTGAATTTCGTGAAAAATATGCCAAAGAAAAAGGCGTAGTGAAAACCAAATCAGGTTTACTGTACAAAATTGAAAAAGAGGGTACAGGTGCAAAACCGAAAGCGGATGAAACCGTTGTGGTTCACTACAAAGGTTCTTTGATTGATGGTACTGAGTTCGATAGCTCTTATTCACGTAACGAGCCACTGACTATTCCATTAAACTCTGTTATTAAAGGTTGGACTGAAGGTTTAGTTAACCTGAAAAAAGGCGGCAAAATGCAGTTAGTGATCCCTGCGGATTTAGCCTATGGCGAAAACGGCGTACCGGGTATCCCAGCTAACTCAACTTTAGTCTTTGATGTTGAATTACTAGATATCAAACCAGCAGCTAAATAAAATAGATTTTAGTTGTGATAAGGCCTAAGGCATTCGTGTCTTAGGCTTTTTTGTTTATATGTACTCTTCATCAATTAGGTACAGTCACAACAATCGTTGAACCAAGAGGCGCATATCCTCTTAATCGAATATAATCACTTCCAGCGCCATCGCCTTCAATTGTATGGTTTCTTGGGCCTAACGTTTGTACGGTGGATGTATTAAGGCCATTCATAAACTTAATTTGCACATCAAAAGGCCCCATTGTTAAAGGATCTCTAAAATCATACGAGACAGTGTATTTATGTTTACCAATGTAAGATTGAATCGGCTACCAATTAGACCATTTACCAAATTGAGCGAAAATTAAGATATCTTTGTTTCCTGCCATGAAAGCTCCTTATTTAAAAATAAAGAAAGCACAGTGGGTAATACCGTTAAAAAGATAAATGTTTTAGGTGAGTTTCTAATGATATGGAAAGGAGTAAAATATGAAATATCTATATTTGACAGATAGAAAACAAAAAGATTAACAGCATCAATTATTAATGTTAATGAAATGGCTAATATAAAAGTACGTTTAAATATGGATTTAATATGTAGTGAATAATTAAACGTAAGGGTAAGTAGTAGTGAGCGCATGACAGTGATCAGTAAAGTAAACGCTATTGAATAGAGAGTTATTTTATCAAGATGTATCGTGATAGAGCCAGTGATGAACAGTAATAAGTCGTATATTCCATTAAATGAAACTATTAGAAAGTAAATAATTAGAATGAAGGGTTTATAGTTAAACATGAGAAACCTTACGGGTTAATATAGTTTTTAAGTAATATTGTTTGGTTATTAATTCAATGTTGGATGTGTGATGTTATTATTTTATTTTAATTAAGTAAAACCATAAATGATTGTAATTTTATTATTGAGTTAATAGAGTTGGGTTGGTTTAATCTATTTTTAATAAAAACGGATGACAGCGAATAGTATATTTATATTGAGTTACAAACGGGCTAAGTTTATTTCATTATAGATTATACTAAGTCAAAGCTGATGAGTGAATTTTAGGTAAGTAACATCCTGATAGCGGCAATAAAGGTTAACCTTGATGAATTTTCTGTGAAAAAAATCCCCAAATTGTTTAAAACTTGTGATAAAACAGACTGTCTTGCATTCATTCGCTTGACGGCAGCGTCTTGGAGTTTTAACTTCACAAGACTCAATTTTATTTTTTATCATCACAATTGTTGATTATACGCGGTGCAATAAAGGCAAATTAGTCGAATAATGAATGCCTTATTAGTCAACTGGATGAAATGTTTACATTAGAAGGATGATGTTGAAAATGTCAGATTCTTTACCGTCACACGACCTCAGCGATATAAATATACTTGATAATCAACCTTTTGCTGAGACTGACCACGAGATCCTAAAATCATATGAAGCGGCGGTTGATGGCTTAGCCATGTTGATTGGTGGCCACTGTGAAATTGTGCTTCACTCATTGGAAGACCTAAACTGTTCTGCGGTGAGAATTGCGAATGGTCAGCATACAGGGCGTAAAATTGGCTCGCCAATTACGGATTTAGCACTGCGCATGTTGCATGATATGGCAGATGAAGAGTCTAGTGTTTCTAAAGCCTATTTTACCAAAGCGAAAAGCGGTGATTTAATGAAATCAGTGACAATCGCAATCCGTAACCGCAAGCAGCGTGTCATTGGTTTACTGTGCATCAATATGAACTTGGATGTACCATTCTCAGAAATTATTCAATCGTTTGTCCCTGAAACAAAACAAGAAGTGACTTCAGATGTAAACTTTGCTTCTTCTGTCGATGACTTAGTGGCTCAAACATTAGAGTACACGATCGAGGAAGTGGGGGCCGACCGTAATGTCTCGAATAATGCAAAGAATAAACAAGTGGTTCTGAATCTTTATGAAAAAGGTATTTTCGATATCAAAGATGCGATTAACCAAGTGGCCGATCGTTTAAATATCTCCAAACATACCGTTTATTTGTATATTCGTCAGTTTAAGAGTGGTGAATGAGTCGCGCCAATCCATTAACGTACTGTATTTTAGTGACAGGCCCAGCGTATGGGACACAGCAAGCTGCAAGTGCGTATCAATTTGCCAAAGCCCTTCTTGCAGAAGGGCACACGTTAAAGACCGTGTTTTTTTATCGTGAAGGTGTTCTGAACGCAAACTTACTCACCTCCCCTGCAACGGACGAATTTGATTTGCTCGCTGCTTGGCAGCAATTAGCTAAAGAAGCAGGCTGTGAAATGCACATTTGCGTTTCTGCTGCCTTACGGCGTGGGGTAGTTGACCAAGAACAGGCTAAAAGCTTATCTTTACCCGTTAATAACTTAGCTGATGGGTTTATCATGAGTGGGTTGGGTAGCCTTGCTGAAGCTATGATGACAACCGATAGAACCCTTCAATTTTAAGCAAGTAAGGTATCCCGTGAAAAAAATCGCCTTCGTTTTTATGACAATGCCCCATGGAAGTGCCAGTGGGCGAGAAGGGTTGGATGCGTTACTGGCAACCTCTGCATTAACCGATGAGATTGAAGTATTTTTTATTTCAGATGGCATTTTTCAACTTCTCGCAAACCAACAACCTAAAGCCATTCTTGCACGGGACTACATTGCAACCTTTAAAATACTGCCGTTATATGACATTGAAAATATTTATCTTTGTCAACAATCCCTTCAGGAGCGTGGGTTACCCGAACAAAATGAGTATGTTGTTACGCCTAAAATTCTTAGCGCGCTTGAAATTCAGCAAAAAATAGCCGATTGCGATGTGGTGTTGAAATTTTGATCAATTGTTCGTATTTTAAGCTTGGGTTGCATTTTGATCTATAGTAGGATCGTTTCTATGCTTTATACATTAGCAACATCTCCGTTTAAGTGTGATTTTGCGGCAATACTCCGTTTAATTACAGACAAAGACGCGGTTTTATTGATGCAAGATGGTGTGGCTACTGCAATATCCCAGTCACCTCACCTTGATGCATTACAAAAAACGGGGGCACAATTGTATGCGTTGGATGTCGATGTCAACGCTCGAGGGTTACAAAATACCCTGTCATCCGCCGTTTCTGTGATCACATATCAAGGTTTTGTGAAACTAACAGAAGTCCAAAAGCAACATTTTGCCCTATAAAGGCACTAAAAGTTGTATATTTCTTGACACCTGACTCAGTCGGCAATAAAATTTCGCGTCCTCGTGTATCGTCATGTTGGCGAACGAGGTCAAAATCCGTGTTTACGAAGCAAAAAACCAGGAGCTTTTTTAATAATGGCAACTATTAATCAGCTGGTACGCAAATCTCGTAGCTCGAAAGTTGTTAAAAGCAACGTTCCAGCACTGGAAGCTTGCCCGCAAAAACGTGGCGTATGTACTCGTGTATATACTACCACTCCTAAAAAACCAAACTCAGCATTACGTAAAGTATGCCGTGTTCGTTTAACTAACGGTTTCGAAGTTTCTTCCTACATCGGTGGTGAAGGCCACAACTTGCAGGAACACTCCGTAATCCTGATCCGTGGCGGTCGTGTTAAAGACTTGCCAGGTGTGCGTTATCACACCGTTCGCGGTGCACTGGACTGTTCTGGTGTTAAAGACCGTAAACAAGCTCGTTCTAAATACGGCGCGAAAAAACCTAAGGCTTAATGGATTTCCGTTAAGTAAGGCCAAACATTTTAATCTTAATGTCAAAATACTCTCGTAGAGTTTTGGACAAACCTGAATTAACAACGGAGTCATATCCATGCCACGTCGTCGCGTAATAGGTCAACGTAAAATTCTTCCAGATCCTAAGTTCGGATCAGAATTACTGGCCAAATTTGTCAATATCCTGATGGTAGACGGGAAAAAATCTACTGCTGAAGCAATCGTATATAACGCTCTTGAGACTCTTGCTCAGCGTTCTGGTAAAACTGAACTTGATGCATTCGAATTAGCACTGGATAACGTGCGTCCGACTGTGGAAGTTAAATCCCGCCGTGTTGGTGGTTCAACTTACCAAGTTCCAGTTGAAGTTCGCCCGGTTCGTCGTAATGCCCTGGCAATGCGTTGGATCGTTGATGCTGCTCGTAAACGCGGTGATAAATCTATGGCACTTCGCCTGGCAAATGAATTATCAGACGCTGCTGAAAACAAAGGTTCCGCTGTTAAGAAACGTGAAGACGTTCACCGTATGGCAGAAGCTAACAAGGCGTTCGCACACTACCGTTGGTAATTTTTTACCCACTTTAGTGATGTATCTCAGGGTAGCCTTCTGCTACCCTTTATATGAAGCATTGAACGCCCACGAGAGAGGAAAAAATGGCCCGTCAAACGCCCATAGCACGTTATCGTAATATCGGTATCAGTGCACACATCGACGCCGGTAAGACCACAACTTCTGAACGTATTCTGTTCTATACTGGTGTAAACCATAAAATTGGTGAAACTCACGAAGGTTCTGCAACAATGGACTGGATGGAGCAGGAGCAAGAGCGTGGTATTACTATCACATCTGCAGCGACTACTGCATTCTGGTCTGGTATGGCAAAACAGTATGAGCCACACCGTATCAATATCATCGACACCCCAGGGCACGTTGACTTCACTATCGAAGTAGAACGTTCTATGCGTGTTCTTGATGGCGCAGTAATGGTTTACTGTGCGGTTGGTGGTGTTCAGCCACAGTCTGAAACTGTATGGCGTCAGGCTAACAAATATAAAGTTCCACGTATTGCGTTCGTTAACAAAATGGACCGTATGGGTGCGAACTTCTTACGTGTTGTTGAGCAATTAAAAACTCGTTTAGCAGCTAATGCAGTTCCATTACAATTACCAGTTGGCGCAGAAGAAGCGTTCACAGGTGTTGTTGACTTGCTGAAAATGAAAGCAATCAAGTGGAGCGATGAAGACCAAGGTGTTACCTTCGAATACGAAGATATCCCTGCGAACATGCAAGAAGCAGCTGAAGAGTGGCACAACAACCTGATTGAAACCGCAGCAGAAGCATCAGAAGAACTGATGGAAAAATATCTGGGCGGTGAAGAACTGACTGAAGCAGAAATTAAAGCTGCATTACGTCAACGTGTTCTTGCTAGCGAAATTATCCTGGTTACCTGTGGTTCTGCGTTTAAGAACAAAGGTGTTCAGGCAATGCTGGATGCAGTTGTTGATTACTTACCTGCGCCAACAGATGTACCTGCAATTAATGGTATTCTGGACGATGGTAAAGACACACCAGCAGAGCGTCACGCAAGTGATGATGAGCCATTCTCATCATTAGCATTTAAAATTGCAACTGACCCATTTGTTGGTAACTTAACGTTCTTCCGTGTTTACTCTGGTGTTGTTAACTCAGGTGACACAGTATTGAACGCAGTTAAAGCGAAGAAAGAACGTTTTGGTCGTATCGTACAGATGCACGCTAACAAACGTGAAGAGATTAAAGAAGTTCGCGCTGGTGATATCGCGGCGGCTATCGGTCTGAAAGACGTAACTACAGGTGATACTTTATGTGCAGTTGATGCACCAATCATCCTGGAGCGTATGGAATTCCCAGAGCCAGTAATCTCTGTTGCAATTGAACCAAAAACGAAAGCTGACCAAGAAAAAATGGGTATCGCATTAGGCCGTCTGGCTCAAGAAGACCCATCTTTCCGCGTATCAAGTGATGAAGAGACTAATCAGACTATCATCGCTGGTATGGGTGAATTGCACTTAGACGTTCTGGTTGACCGTATGCGTCGTGAATTTAAAGTTGAAGCGAACGTTGGTAAACCTCAAGTTGCTTACCGTGAAGCAATCACTGCTAAAGTGACTGATATCGAAGGTAAACACGCGAAACAGTCTGGTGGTCGTGGTCAGTACGGTCATGTCGTTATCGATATGTTCCCTCTGGACAAAAACGATAAAGACGGCCAGCCAATGGATTACGAATTTATCAACGAAATCAAAGGTGGTGTAATCCCTACTGAATACATCCCTGCGGTTGATAAAGGTATCCAAGAGCAGCTGAAATCTGGCCCATTAGCGGGTTACCCTGTTGTTAACATGGGTGTTCGTCTGCATTTCGGTTCATACCATGATGTTGACTCATCTGAACTGGCATTTAAACTTGCGGCTTCAATCGCGTTTAAAGATGGCTTCAAAAAAGCGAAACCTGTTCTGCTTGAGCCAATCATGAAAGTCGAAGTGGAAACACCAGAAGACTACATGGGTGATGTTATTGGTGACCTGAACCGTCGTCGTGGTATGATTGAAGGTATGGATGACCTGCCTACTGGTAAAGTCGTTCGTGCACAAGTACCATTGTCCGAAATGTTCGGTTATGCTACTGACCTGCGTTCTCAGACACAAGGTCGTGCTTCATACTCTATGGAGTTCCTGAAGTACAATGAAGCACCAAACAACGTTGCACAGGCTGTTATCGAAGCTCGTAACGCTAAATAATCGATTTTAATCGGTTAACTACTTTAATTTAAGTTCCTTCTTTATCGTGAAGAGGGAACTCCATAAGGAATAGAGTCGTGTCTAAAGAAAAATTTGAACGTTCAAAACCGCACGTTAACGTTGGTACTATCGGCCACGTTGACCACGGTAAAACTACCCTGACAGCAGCAATCACTACTGTTCTGGCTAAAACTTACGGCGGTAACGCGCGTGCATTCGACCAAATCGATAACGCACCAGAAGAAAAAGCGCGTGGTATCACTATCTCTACTTCTCACGTAGAGTACGACACCCCAACTCGCCACTACGCACACGTAGACTGCCCAGGACACGCCGACTATGTTAAAAACATGATCACTGGTGCTGCGCAGATGGACGGTGCAATTCTGGTTGTTGCTGCGACTGATGGCCCAATGCCACAAACTCGTGAGCACATCCTGTTAGGTCGTCAGGTTGGCGTTCCTTACATCATCGTGTTCCTGAACAAATGTGACATGGTTGATGACGAAGAACTGTTAGAATTAGTTGAAATGGAAGTTCGTGAGTTACTGTCTCAGTACGACTTCCCAGGCGACGACACTCCAGTTGTTCGCGGTTCAGCTCTGAAAGCGCTGGAAGGTGTTCCAGAGTGGGAAGCGAAAATTGTTGAATTAGCTGAGCACTTAGACAGCTACATCCCAGAGCCAGAGCGTGCAATTGACAAACCATTCCTGCTGCCAATTGAAGACGTGTTCTCAATTTCAGGTCGTGGTACAGTTGTTACAGGTCGTGTTGAGCGCGGTATCATCAAAGTTGGTGAAGAAGTTGAAATCGTTGGTATCAAACCAACAGCAAAAACAACTTGTACTGGCGTTGAAATGTTCCGTAAATTACTGGACGAAGGTCGTGCGGGTGAGAACGTTGGTGTTCTGCTGCGTGGTACTAAGCGTGAAGAAATCGAACGTGGTCAAGTCCTGGCTAAACCAGGTTCAATCAAGCCACACACCCAATTCGAATCAGAAGTTTATATCCTGAGCAAAGATGAAGGTGGTCGTCATACTCCATTCTTCAAAGGTTACCGTCCACAGTTCTACTTCCGTACAACTGACGTAACCGGTACTATCGAACTGCCAGAAGGCGTAGAGATGGTAATGCCAGGTGATAACATCAACATGATCGTTACCCTGATCCACCCAATCGCGATGGACGACGGTTTACGTTTCGCAATCCGTGAAGGTGGCCGTACTGTAGGTGCGGGTGTTGTTGCAAAAATCATTGCATAATACCGCTCTTTCTGAATAAGAAAGAACTACTTAGTAAAAAGGGCGTCTTATAGACGTCCTTTTTATACGTTGCAAAATTAAGAACCTATCTCATCAATCATTTGTAAATAATTATTGGTGAGATAGGCTCTGAAACAACGAATTAATAATTGCGTTGGCTCCTTTACGCAGTTATATGAGATTTATTAAGGTTTTGCTCAGAAGATATGGTATATTTTACCGCTGCCACAAAAAGAACCTAATTTTTCTTATTGGCGTGGCTGAAAATTTACTGAGCATGCTGAAATTCCTGCGGAATGGATAGCACTTGTGAAATGGAAAGTACTGACGAACGAATAGTACTTGCGAAATAGAATGTGGCTGCAATGGTTGTATTTGCAGAACAAATACCGCTAATTACCTCCATTAACAAGGCTAATTGCTTTAACTCGCAGGTGATGTTATTGATATCCCAATTAAATTTTGCAGGCTTAGTTTGTAGTGATTGAGGGATATGTTGGCATATTCTATTGGTTTGGCTTGATTGTTTTACCTTTGTAAACAAACAGGCTTTGTACATACTTCATGGTAACAGGTTGAATTATGAGTGCGAATAGCGAAGCTCAAGGAAGTGGACGCAGTGCAGACATTTTCAAGTGGGTCATTGTCTGTGCCCTATTAATAATTGCAATTGTTGGCAACTATTACTTCCGTCAATATAATCTCGCGCTGCGTGCTTTTGCAGTTGTGGCTGTGGTCGCTATTGCAGGTGCTGTCGCTTTATGGACAACAAAAGGTAAAGCAACACTGGCGTTTGCACGCGAAGCTCGCATCGAGATGAGAAAAGTCATTTGGCCTACTCGCCAGGAAACATTACAAACGACTTTAATTGTTGCCGCAGTAACGGCTGTAATGTCATTAATACTGTGGGGATTAGATGGTATCCTGGTGCGTTTAGTTTCATTTATTACAAGCCTGAGGTTATTCTAAATGTCCGATTCACCTAAAAAGCGCTGGTATGTCATTCAGGCATTCTCTGGTTTTGAAGGTCGCGTAGCACAATCTTTACGTGAACATATCAAATTACATGCTATGGAAGATTCTTTTGGCGAAGTTATGGTTCCAACAGAAGAAGTTGTTGAAATCCGTAGCGGTCAGCGCCGTAAGAGTGAACGTAAATTCTTCCCAGGCTATGTCTTAGTCCAAATGGTCATGAATGATGACTCTTGGCACTTAGTACGTAGTGTACCTCGTGTAATGGGGTTCATTGGTGGGACTTCAGATCGTCCAGCACCAATTAGCGATAAAGAAGTTGATGCTATTATGAACCGCTTGCAACAAGTTGGTGATAAACCACGTCCGAAAACACTGTTTGAACCCGGTGAAATGGTTCGCGTTAGCGAAGGTCCATTTGCTGACTTTAACGGTGTTGTTGAAGAAATCGATTATGAAAAGAGCCGCTTAAAAGTCTCTGTTTCTATCTTCGGTCGTGCAACTCCAGTCGAATTGGATTTTGGTCAAGTCGAAAAAGCCTAATCTAAACGATAAAACTGACTTGCAAAAGGCGTGAAATTTGACTACAATTTCGCGCCTTTTGTTTTTATGCTTTGCCCATTTTGCTTTTTAATTGAGCTTATTTAGGCGGGGCATGTTTAATGTAACGGGGAGCCTTGCAAACCGTAAGGCGCTATCACCCATCTAGAGGAAATATCATGGCTAAGAAAGTTCAAGCCTACGTTAAGTTGCAAGTCGCAGCTGGTATGGCGAACCCAAGTCCACCAGTTGGTCCAGCTCTGGGTCAACAAGGTGTTAACATCATGGAATTCTGTAAAGCGTTCAACGCAAAAACAGACAGCCTGGAAAAAGGTTTACCAATTCCTGTTGTTATTACTGTTTATGCAGACCGTTCTTTCACTTTCGTTACCAAAACTCCACCTGCAGCAGTTCTGCTGAAAAAAGCAGCTGGCGTTAAGTCTGGTTCAGGCAAGCCTAACAAAGACAAAGTTGGTAAAGTGACCTCTGCTCAGATTCGCGAAATCGCTGAAACTAAAGCTGCGGACATGACTGGTGCTGATGTTGACGCAATGATGCGTTCAATCGAAGGTACTGCTCGTTCCATGGGCCTGGTTGTGGAGGACTAAGACAATGGCTAAACTGACTAAGCGCATGCGCAATATCCGTGAAAAAGTTGATGCGACTAAACAGTACGACATCACTGAAGCCGTTGCACTGCTGAAAGAATTAGCGACTGCTAAATTCGTTGAAAGCGTTGACGTTGCTGTTAACCTGGGCATCGATGCTCGTAAATCTGACCAGAACGTTCGTGGTGCAACTGTACTGCCACACGGTACTGGCCGTTCAGTTCGTGTTGCCGTATTCACACAAGGTGCAAACGCTGAAGCTGCTAAAGCTGCTGGCGCTGAACTGGTTGGTATGGAAGATCTGGCTGATAAAATTAAAGCTGGCGAAATGGACTTTGACGTTGTTATTGCTTCTCCAGATGCAATGCGCGTTGTTGGCCAATTAGGTCAAGTTTTAGGCCCACGTGGTCTGATGCCAAACCCGAAAGTGGGTACTGTAACACCTAACGTTGCTGAAGCAGTGAATAACGCTAAAGCAGGTCAGGTTCGTTACCGTAACGACAAAAACGGAATCATCCACACCACTATCGGTAAAGTTGATTTCGACGCTGACAAACTGAAAGAAAACTTAGAAGCACTGCTGATCGCGCTGAAAAAAGCAAAACCAGCTTCTGCTAAAGGTGTTTTCATCAAGAAAGTTAGCCTGTCTACCACTATGGGGGCAGGTGTTGCTATTGACCAAGCTGGTCTGTCAGCAACAATTTAATTGCTATAGCGACAGCTAATCAGTAATTAGGCTTTACCTTTGCGTCAATTTTGTATAAAATTTGACGCCTCGAGTTTGTTGGGTATGAAAATGTACCCAACAAACCACAAATTTCGGTATGGAGTCTGGCCTTTCCAGACCCCGTCCAAGACCGCAGGTGTAGTTTATTAAACTAATACTACTTAATTTGCCTGCGTAGACGGTGACAGAGATACCTAGAATTTTATTCTGGATTCTGCTCACCGTGTTTTAGCGCTCAAATACATGTTGTATCTGAGTGATGTGAGTCCCGGGGGTTTCCCGGTTAATCCAGGAGCAAGAAGCTAATGGCACTAAATCTTCAAGACAAACAAGCGATTGTTGCTGAAGTCAGCGAAGTAGCCAAAGGCGCGCTTTCTGCAGTTGTTGCTGATTCACGCGGCGTAACTGTAGCAAAAATGACTGAACTGCGTAAAGCAGGTCGCGAAGCTGGCGTTTATATTCGTGTTGTTCGTAACACACTGATTCGCCGTGCTGTTGAAGGTACTTCTTACGATGTACTGAAAGACGCGTTTGTTGGTCCAACCTTAATTGCTTTCTCTAACGAACACCCGGGCGCTGCTGCTCGTCTGTTCAAAGAGTTCGCGAAAGCGAATCCAGCATTTGAGATTAAAGCTGCGGCCTTTGAAGGTGAGTTAATCCAAGCGAAAGATATCGATCGTCTGGCAACTCTCCCAACTTACGATGAAGCAATCGCACGCCTGATGTCAACCATGAAAGAAGCCGCTGCAGGCAAATTGGTTCGTACTCTGGCTGCTCTGCGCGATCAGAAAGAAGCTGCATAAGCCCTTTCCTTCGTTGCTTTTTAACGTATAAACTATTTCTGAATTTTAGGAACACTTGTTATGTCTATCACTAAAGACCAAATCCTTGATGCAGTTGCAGAAATGTCTGTAATGGACGTTGTTGAACTGATTACTATGATGGAAGAAAAATTCGGCGTTTCTGCTGCTGCAGCTGTTGCTGTTGCTGCGGGTCCAGCTGAAGCTGCTGAAGAAAAAACTGAGTTCGACGTTGTTCTGGCTTCTGTTGGCGGTAACAAAGTTGCAGTTATCAAAGCAGTTCGTGGTGCAACCGGTCTTGGCCTGAAAGAAGCTAAAGATATGGTAGAGTCTGCTCCAGCGACCATCAAAGAAGGCGCAAGCAAAGACGAAGCTGAAGCTCTGAAAAAATCTCTTGAAGAAGCAGGCGCTTCTGTTGAACTTAAATAAGTTCAAGCTCAAGAACGCAGCTTAATCTAATTAGGCTGACGGCTGGTGATTTTTTAATCACCAGCCTTTTTGCGCTGTAAAGCGTGATGGGTGTTAACAGCTTTTCACGCAGTTTTAATGTTAACAACAACCCCCCAATACTTCTTTCTATTGACGACTTAATATACTGTGTTCTTCGCTACGACCCGCTCGGGTAGCTCGGTAGTAAATGCAACACAATGAAATGATTTAAGAGTAATAGCAATGAGTATTAAGGAAAGTATTCATTTTCCGTTTCTTATATAAAAAACGCGTTGCGGTTCAGTCTCTTATTCTAAGAGCGAACCACTTGGGTCACTGATCAACGAGCTGAGGAAACCTATGGTTTACTCCTATACCGAGAAAAAACGTATTCGTAAGGACTTTGGTAAACGTCCACAAGTTTTGGACATACCTTACCTCCTTTCTATCCAACTTGACTCGTTCCAGAAGTTTATCGAGCAAGATCCAGATGGCCAGAATGGGCTGGAAGCAGCTTTCCGTTCTGTGTTTCCAATTCAGAGCTACAGCGGTAACGCTGAACTGCAATATGTCAGCTATCGTTTAGGCGAGCCTGTTTTTGATGTTAAAGAATGTCAAATTCGCGGTGTGACTTATTCTGCTCCTCTGCGTGTTAAATTACGTCTCATCGTGTATGAGCGTGAAGCACCAGAAGGCACCGTTAAAGACATCAAAGAGCAAGAAGTCTACATGGGTGAAATTCCGCTCATGACTGAAAACGGAACTTTCGTTATCAACGGTACTGAGCGTGTTATCGTATCTCAGTTACACCGTAGTCCAGGTGTATTCTTCGATAGCGATAAAGGTAAAACGCACTCATCAGGTAAAGTGCTGTATAACGCACGTATTATCCCTTACCGTGGTTCATGGCTTGATTTCGAATTTGACCCGAAAGATAACCTATTTGTACGTATTGACCGTCGCCGTAAATTACCTGCGACCATTATTCTGCGTGCAATGGATTACAATACCGAAGAAATCTTAAACCTATTCTTCGAAAAAACGGTATTCCAAATCCGTGATAATAAACTGATGATGACGCTGGTTCCTGAGCGTCTACGTGGTGAAACTGCTTCTTTTGATATCGAAGCGAATGGCAAAGTCTATGTTGAAAAAGGCCGCCGTATCACTGCACGTCATATTCGTCAGTTAGAAAAAGAAGAAATAAACAGCATCGAAGTCCCTGTTGAATATATCGCAGGTAAAGTCGTTGCAAGAGATTACATCGATGAAAGTACCGGTGAGCTGATTTGTGCAGCGAACATGGAACTTTCTTTAGACATGTTGGCACGTCTGAGCCAAGCGGGTCACAAAACAATCGAAACATTGTTTACCAATGACTTAGACCACGGTGCTTACATTTCTGAAACCGTTCGTATCGACCCAACTAACGACCGTCTGAGTGCATTGGTAGAAATCTACCGCATGATGCGTCCTGGTGAGCCACCGACCCGTGAAGCGGCAGAAAACTTGTTCGAAAACCTGTTCTTCTCTGAAGATCGTTACGACTTGTCTGCTGTGGGTCGTATGAAATTCAACCGTTCACTGAATCGCGATGAAATCGAAGGTTCTGGTATCCTGAGTGAAGAAGACATCATCGAGGTGATGCGCAAACTCATCGATATCCGTAACGGTAAAGGCGAAGTCGATGACATCGACCACTTAGGTAACCGTCGTATTCGTTCCGTTGGCGAGATGGCAGAGAACCAATTCCGTGTGGGTCTGGTTCGTGTTGAGCGTGCAGTGAAAGAGCGTCTTTCTCTGGGCGACCTTGATGCATTAATGCCACAAGATATGATCAACGCTAAGCCAATTTCAGCGGCAGTCAAAGAGTTCTTTGGTTCCAGCCAGTTGTCTCAATTTATGGACCAGAACAACCCTCTGTCTGAAATTACGCACAAACGTCGTATCTCTGCATTAGGCCCAGGCGGTCTGACTCGTGAACGTGCGGGCTTTGAAGTACGTGACGTACACCCAACTCACTATGGTCGTGTATGTCCAATCGAAACCCCTGAAGGTCCAAACATCGGTCTGATCAACTCATTGTCTGTTTACGCACAGACTAACGAGTACGGTTTCTTAGAAACCCCATACCGTTTAGTTCGTGACGGTTTAGTGACGGATGAAATCCACTATCTGTCTGCAATTGAAGAAGGTAACTTCATTATTGCTCAGGCGAACACCGTATTAGGTGAAGATGGTAGCTTCATTGAAGAGCTAGTGACTTGTCGTAACAAAGGTGAATCGAGCCTATTCAATCGTGAGCAGGTTGAATATATGGACGTTTCGACTCAACAGGTCGTTTCTGTTGGTGCGTCACTGATCCCATTCCTTGAACACGATGACGCCAACCGTGCATTGATGGGTGCGAACATGCAACGTCAAGCGGTTCCTACATTACGTGCTGATAAACCATTAGTCGGTACAGGTATGGAGCGTGCAGTAGCGGTTGACTCTGGTGTAACGGCGGTTGCAAAACGTGGTGGTTCAGTTCAGTACGTTGATGCTTCTCGTATCGTTATCAAAGTTAATGAAGATGAGATGTATCCAGGTGAAGCTGGAATCGACATTTATAACCTGACTAAATATACCCGTTCTAACCAGAACACCTGTATTAGCCAGATGCCTTGTGTGTCTTTAGGTGAGCCAGTTGAACGTGGTGATGTGTTAGCGGATGGTCCTTCAACAGACCTCGGCGAATTAGCACTGGGTCAAAACATGCGCGTGGCATTCATGCCATGGAATGGTTATAACTTCGAAGACTCCATCTTAGTTTCTGAGCGTGTTGTTCAAGAAGACCGTTTCACAACGATCCACATTCAGGAACTCTCTTGTGTGTCTCGTGACACCAAATTAGGGCCTGAAGAAATCACTGCGGATATTCCAAACGTCGGTGAGGCTGCACTTTCTAAACTGGATGAATCTGGTATTGTTTATATCGGTGCAGAAGTGAAAGGCGGCGACATTCTGGTTGGTAAAGTGACACCAAAAGGTGAAACCCAGTTAACTCCAGAAGAAAAACTGCTGCGTGCTATCTTTGGTGAAAAAGCGTCAGACGTTAAAGACTCTTCTTTACGTGTTCCTAACGGTGTTTCTGGTACGGTTATCGACGTACAAGTATTTACCCGTGATGGCGTAGAGAAAGACAAACGTGCATTAGAGATTGAAGAAACTCAGTTACGTGATGCGAAGAAAGACTTAACAGAAGAGCTGCGTATTTTCGAAGCGGGTCTGTTTGCACGTATCCGTTCTGTACTGGTTAACGGCGGAATTGAAGCTGACAAACTGGATAAATTGCCTCGTGATCGTTGGTTAGAATTATCTTTAGCTGACGAAGAGAAGCAAAATCAGTTAGAGCAATTAGCTGAACAGTATGACGAACTGAAATCTGAGTTCGAGAAAAAACTTGATGCTAAACGCCGTAAGATCACCCAAGGTGATGATCTGGCACCTGGTGTTCTGAAAATTGTTAAGGTTTATCTGGCAGTTAAGCGTCAGATCCAACCGGGTGATAAAATGGCAGGTCGCCATGGTAACAAAGGTGTTATCTCAAAAATCAACCCAGTTGAAGACATGCCTTACGATGAAAACGGTAACCCAGTTGACATCGTTCTGAACCCACTGGGCGTACCATCACGTATGAACATCGGTCAGATTTTGGAAACCCACTTAGGAATGGCAGCAAAAGGTATTGGTGAGAAAATCAATGCTATGCTTAAACAGCAGGAAGAAGTTGCCAAACTGCGTGAATTTATCCAAAAAGCCTACGATTTAGGTGATGATCCACGCCAGAAAGTTGACTTGAGCACTTTCTCTGACGAAGAAGTTATGCGTCTGGCTGAAAACCTGAAAAAAGGGATGCCAATTGCAACACCAGTGTTTGATGGTGCGAAAGAGAAAGAAATCAAAGAACTGCTGAAACTGGGTGGTCTGCCAACATCAGGTCAGATTACATTATACGATGGTCGTACTGGCGAGAAATTCGAGCGTCAAGTTACCGTTGGTTATATGTACATGCTGAAACTGAACCACTTGGTTGACGATAAGATGCACGCCCGTTCAACAGGTTCTTACAGCTTGGTTACTCAGCAACCGCTGGGTGGTAAAGCGCAGTTCGGTGGTCAGCGTTTCGGGGAGATGGAAGTGTGGGCACTGGAAGCATACGGTGCAGCCTATACTCTTCAAGAAATGCTTACAGTTAAATCGGATGACGTTAACGGCCGTACGAAGATGTATAAAAACATCGTCGATGGCAGCCATCAGATGGAACCTGGTATGCCGGAATCTTTCAACGTATTGCTGAAAGAAATCCGCTCACTGGGTATCAACATCGAGCTGGAAGACGAGTAATTCGTTTTGTGCCGGAAGGTTCGCCTTCCGGCCTATGTAAGCACTGGGATTTGGGGAGAGTGGCTTTGAACACTCACCTAACAGGTCTAACTCCGACAGGAGCATTTTGTGAAAGACTTAATAAAGTTTCTGAAAGCGCAAACCAAGACCGAAGAGTTTGATGCTATCAAGATTGCTCTGGCATCACCTGATATGATCCGTTCATGGTCATTCGGTGAAGTGAAAAAGCCAGAAACCATTAACTACCGTACGTTCAAACCTGAGCGTGATGGTCTTTTCTGTGCGCGTATTTTCGGGCCAGTAAAAGATTATGAATGTCTGTGCGGTAAGTACAAACGTTTAAAACACCGCGGTGTGATTTGTGAGAAGTGTGGCGTTGAAGTTACACAGACCAAAGTCCGTCGTGAGCGCATGGGTCATATTGAACTTGCATCTCCGACTGCACATATTTGGTTCTTAAAATCACTGCCATCTCGTATCGGTTTGTTGCTTGATATGCCACTGCGTGATATCGAACGCGTTCTGTACTTTGAATCCTATGTGGTTGTTGAAGGCGGTATGACTAGCCTTGAGCGCGGACAAATTCTAACAGAAGAGCAATACCTTGATGCGTTAGAAGAATTCGGTGACGAATTTGATGCGAAAATGGGTGCGGAAGCTATCCAAGGCCTGCTGAAAAACCTCGATCTTGAGAACGAGTGTGAAACGCTGCGCGAAGAGTTAAACGAAACAAACTCTGAAACGAAGCGTAAAAAGCTGACTAAACGCATTAAACTGTTGGAAGCATTCATTCAATCGGGTAACAAACCTGAGTGGATGATCTTAAATGTGTTGCCAGTATTACCACCGGATCTGCGTCCATTAGTTCCACTGGATGGTGGCCGTTTCGCAACGTCTGATCTGAATGATCTGTATCGTCGCGTGATCAACCGTAACAACCGTCTGAAACGTCTTCTGGATCTGGCTGCGCCAGACATCATCGTACGTAACGAAAAACGTATGCTGCAAGAAGCGGTTGATGCTCTGTTAGATAACGGTCGTCGTGGTCGTGCTATCACAGGTTCTAACAAACGCCCTCTGAAATCTTTGGCTGATATGATCAAAGGTAAACAAGGTCGTTTCCGTCAGAACTTACTTGGTAAGCGTGTTGACTACTCAGGTCGTTCTGTTATTACCGTAGGTCCATACCTGCGTCTGCATCAGTGCGGTCTGCCGAAGAAAATGGCGCTTGAGTTATTCAAACCATTTATCTATGGCAAATTAGAATTACGTGGTCTGGCAACAACCATCAAAGCGGCGAAGAAAATGGTTGAGCGCGAAGAAGCGGTTGTTTGGGATATCTTGGATGAAGTTATCCGCGAACACCCAGTTATGCTGAACCGTGCACCAACACTTCACCGTCTGGGTATCCAAGCATTCGAACCCATTTTGATCGAAGGTAAAGCTATCCAGTTGCATCCACTCGTTTGTGCGGCATATAACGCCGACTTCGATGGAGACCAAATGGCGGTACACGTTCCTCTGACTCTGGAAGCTCAGTTAGAAGCGCGTGCGTTGATGATGTCAACCAATAACATCCTGTCACCGGCAAGTGGTGAGCCTATCATCGTACCTTCACAGGACGTTGTATTGGGTCTTTACTACATGACACGTGACTGCGTAAACGCGAAAGGCGAAGGCATGGTATTAGCCGGACCTAAAGAAGCTGAGCGTGTTTACCGTTCAGGTCATGCTTCATTGCATGCCCGTGTTAAAGTCCGTATCACTGAAGAAGTGAAAGATTCGGAAGGTAACATCACAATCAACACAAGTTTAGTTGACACTACTGTTGGTCGTGCAATTTTATGGATGATCGTACCAAAAGGTCTGCCTTACTCGCTGGTTAACCAAGCGTTAGGTAAGAAAGCGATCTCTAAAATGCTGAACACCTGTTACCGTGTTCTGGGACTGAAACCTACGGTTATTTTTGCTGACCAAATCATGTATACCGGATTTGCCTATGCGGCACGTTCAGGTGCATCAGTTGGTATCGACGATATGGTTATTCCTGAGAAAAAAGCAGGAATTATCGCCGAAGCGGAAGCCGAAGTTGCAGAAATTCAGGAACAGTTCCAGTCTGGTCTGGTAACAGCAGGTGAACGTTACAACAAAGTTATCGATATCTGGGCTGCGGCAAACGAACGTGTTGCTAAAGCGATGATGGAAAACTTGTCGACTGAAGCGGTGATTAACCGTGATGGTGTCGAAGAACAACAAGTTTCTTTCAACAGTATCTTTATGATGGCCGACTCCGGTGCTCGTGGTTCCGCTGCTCAGATCCGTCAGTTAGCGGGTATGCGTGGTCTGATGGCTAAGCCAGATGGCTCCATCATCGAAACACCAATCACGGCAAACTTCCGTGAAGGTCTGAACGTTCTCCAGTACTTTATTTCGACGCACGGTGCGCGTAAAGGTCTTGCCGATACCGCATTGAAAACAGCGAACTCCGGTTATCTGACTCGTCGTTTAGTTGACGTTGCGCAGGACTTGGTTGTCACTGAAGACGACTGTGGAACTCATGAAGGTATCCTGATGACTCCGGTTATCGAGGGTGGCGACGTTAAAGAACCACTGCGTGAGCGTGTTCTGGGTCGTGTGACTGCTGAAGATATCCTGATCCCAGGTACAGCGGACATTCTGGTGCCACGTAACACTCTGCTACACGAAAAACTGTGTGACCTGTTAGAAGCGAACTCTGTCGACAGCGTAAAAGTGCGTTCAGTTGTAAGCTGTGAAACAGACTTTGGTGTGTGTGCTCACTGTTATGGTCGTGACCTTGCTCGTGGTCATATCATTAACAAAGGTGAAGCTATCGGTGTTATCGCGGCACAGTCAATCGGTGAGCCGGGTACACAGTTAACGATGCGTACGTTCCACATCGGTGGTGCGGCATCTCGTGCGGCAGCTGAATCTAGCATCCAAGTACGTAACACAGGTACACTGAAACTGGTTAACGCGAAATTCGTGACCAACTCAGAAGGCAAACTGGTGATTACTTCACGTAATACTGAATTGCGTCTGATTGACGAATTCGGTCGTACGAAAGAAAGCTACAAAGTGCCTTATGGTGCGCACTTATCTAAAGGCGATGGCGCAGCGGTAACAGGTGGCGAGACAGTTGCAAACTGGGATCCACATACCATGCCAGTTGTCAGTGAAGTTTCTGGTTTCATCAGCTTCTCTGACATGCTTGATGGTCAAACAATGACACGTCAGACTGATGAATTAACGGGTCTGTCTTCAATTGTTGTACTGGATACTGCTGAACGTACCAGTGGTGGTAAAGACCTGCGTCCTGCACTACGTGTAATTGATGCAAAAGGTAACGATGTTCTTATTCCTAACACAGACATGCCAGCTCAGTACTTCTTACCGGGTAAAGCAATTGTCCAGTTAGACGATGGCATTGCTATCAATGTCGGTGATACTTTAGCGCGTATTCCACAAGAATCTGTGGGTACGAAAGATATCACGGGGGGTCTGCCACGCGTAGCTGACTTGTTTGAAGCACGTCGTCCGAAAGAGCCTGCAATCTTGGCTGAAATCAGCGGTATTATCTCGTTTGGTAAAGAAACCAAAGGTAAGCGTCGTCTGGTTATCACGCCATTAGATGGTAGCGAACCGTACGAAGAGATGATCCCTAAATGGCGTCAACTCAACGTGTTCGAAGGTGAGATCGTTGAACGTGGTGACGTGGTTTCTGATGGTCCAGAATCTCCACATGATATTCTGCGTCTGCGTGGTGTCCATGCTGTTACGCGTTATATCACGAATGAGGTTCAGGAAGTTTACCGCTTACAAGGCGTTAAGATAAACGATAAACATATCGAAGTTATCGTTCGTCAGATGCTGCGTAAAGTGACTATCGAGGATGCAGGAAGTTCTGAATTCCTTGAAGGTGAACAAGTTGAGTACTCACGTGTTAAAGTTTCTAACCGTAAACTGGAACAAGAAGGTAAAATTCCAGCAACTTACGCACGCGATCTGTTGGGTATTACTAAAGCATCTCTGGCAACAGAATCCTTTATCTCAGCAGCATCGTTCCAAGAAACAACACGCGTACTGACAGAAGCCGCCGTTGCTGGTAAACGTGATGAGCTGCGTGGTCTGAAAGAAAACGTTATTGTTGGACGTCTGATCCCAGCAGGTACTGGTTTTGCGTATCACCAAGACCGTATCCGTCGCCGTCATCTGAACGACGTTGTGGAAGCACCGCAAGTTAGCGCGGATGAAGCAACTGCGAACTTAGCTGAACTGTTAAATGCAGGTTTCAGTAGCGATAACAATTAAGGCAAGATAGTCTTATAAGTTATTATTAATAGAACCGGTACTGAAAAGTACCGGTTTTTTTATATTAAAAATAGAATGAATAAAATAATTTTTTTAACTTTAAATTGGCGAGATAAAATGCCTAGCCAGCAGCTAAAATCAAGTGCAGACTAATCAGTTTCATCATCTAATATCCTTTCTATTATTATGATCTCCAAATATTTTCGCTAAGGCCAGTCGTTGATACAGATTAACTAAACGATCAAAAATTTATTGCGATAGCGTCGTATATTGCCTTGCACATATGCTTAATGTCATATATATGCAGGGGGGATATAAATATCCATTGTAAATAATATGATGTTTGTATTTTATTATTATCTTTGGCGTTAATTTTTATCATGGCTTTATATTTATTATGGAATGGTAAAAGGTTGAATTCATTAAATAATAAAACTCCGTTTTCTAAATGAAATCGATTGTTATTAATTTAAATAAGTCTAACTTATTAAAGATTAAGGAATATATTTATGAATCAACATTCAGATAATAGAAATAACGAGGATAATACAAAGGGAGCTTTGGCGAGCAAAAATGACTTTCCCTCCTTGAGCCAAACCAATAATACCGCTCAGATCATTACGGGAAGCGGGCCAATAGCTTTAGATTTAGTTGTGGTCATTGATACGAGTGGCTCCATGGCTGATGAAGCAGGGGATTTAAGTAAGCAAATAGATGCCACAATTGCAAATGCTTCAATGAAATGTCCATCCCATCTTCGCGCCACATTCCTTGGTATTGAAGGTACATGGGCAGGCACTAAATTCGATCAAACGGCCAGTGAATATTTAATGAAACTAGGGGTAAATGAAAGAGAATTACAAGCAAGATTGCCTTTTAAAGAATCGGATGGCAAAGATCATGCAGGAAATAAGGAAGATCTTTGCCGTGCCGTCATCGATATCAGCAAGCATTTTGATTGGCGTGAAGATGCACGTAGAGCTATTTTTGTTTTAGGTGATGAAGGAATGGAAGGCGGCGGCGGGATTTTGACTCGCGCAGCGATTGCAAAGAACAATGAGGCTATTCGAGTTGCGCAGGAATTAGGGATAAAAGTCTATACCTACCAAGGTACGCCGGATGATAGCCTAACTAACCTAGACCGTTTTCCAACGTTGGCAGATAGAGACAACGTGACGAGAGAATATGAAAGGTTAGCAAGAGAAACAGATGGGCGCTCGTATATTTACACGACAGGTATTGCAGATTTTGCGTTGGTACTGCAAGAAATATTGTGTGATAGCTTAACGCCCCCCGTAAAACCAAAACACGATAACTCAAATTGTGAGACAGTTTGTGATCATTTGCCATCAATCATAAAAATTGTCGATAAACTATCTGAAGTGATTAATAAAACGATTGATTCTTGTTGCTCGCAGCAATCAGAAAAACAGGATATAACGGACAAACAGTGTCAGTGTAAAAAGTAGCGTTCAATACACCATCCATAAAAAGAGGGAATGCTTCCCTCTTTTAGTTAATTAGATGTATTAAAACTGTACAGCTTAATAAAAAATCCCAATAATTGCGCAGTGGGCAACAAACCCGACCATCAACGGTACTGCGGTGCGTTTCACCACATCGAAAGGCTGTAGTTTTGCGCCACTCGATACAGCAATGATTACCCCCGCAACTGGGGACATGCCGCGTCCCATATGGGAAGCTTGCTGCATAGGCAAGATCATCGAAATCGGGTTTACTCCCATACTATGGGCGATTTGCGGGATCAACTCCACAAAGGCTAAGAATGGTGCATTACCCGAGCCCATAATAATCGCCGCTGCCAGTGTCACTAAAGCGAAGACGATCGCCATAGCAAACGGTGGTAAACCAACGGACTCAGCACCGAGTATCAATTGGTCGATTGCACCACTGACTTTGATACCGTGGGCAAATACCCCAGCTGCCACTAATAAGCCAACAACATGGCTGAAAGCATGCCCCATTCCATTAAGGAACGTTTGGAAGCCATTACACACCAATTTAAAGTTACGTACTCGTAGAGTTTCAATCACCATACAAATTGCCATCGCAATCAGCACAATGGTTACTACGTCTAAATGAATACCTGCAAAGAATAAATTGGATGTACCGACCGCCATCACGATTGGTAACATAGGAAGAAATGCATAATATCCTGGAACAGATTTTTTACCTTCTTCTTTCTCATGGGATTGAACCGCTTTACCGATCTCAGGCACAAAACCTTGTTTACGGTCACAATGGCGCTGCCAGAAAATATGGGTAATACCAACCACCAGCACAGTGGCTAATGCCGCAGGGCCTTGGTAGTAAAGTACATATTCAACCACAGACATATCGACCGCTTTCGCGCCACGGATGGCATCAATCGCTGTTGGCGTATATGCAACACCGAGAGAGGTGGCGATAACCCCTGCTGCAGATGCAGGCGATAAGCCTAACCCAATCATAATCGGAAACATAGTTCCCATCAGTAACACAGCAAGGCCCGTTGCGGAGGGGATAGCTAGCTGTAGGATACTTGCCAATAAAAAAGAGAAAAACAGCAATACATAGGGCGAGCGCATGTTTTTTAGTGGCTTAGTGGCAACACGTACAACCGCTTCATTTGCGCCAATATGATCCATATATTGTGCAAATCCCATCAATGCCATGATCATTAAGCCAAGATCTGCCGCACGACTACTGAAAAGATCGCGCATGACTTCAAATGGGTCGAGCCACGTTATTCCTGTTGTTGCAACGTTTTTAGGTAGAATTGGTCCCCAACCCAATACCATGGTGAAGATCATCAATGCTAAACCCGCAATGAATAATACGGGTTCTGCTTTGTAGCCCTTCAAAATAAACCGTGCAACCAAAACAACGATAATCAGAACCGTTAGAATTGGGATCATGCTTTTGCTCCTGGTTTGAAGCGTTCAGCAGTGATCTGGACGACTTGTTTTAAAACATCGCTAGCTGCATATAGGGATTTCACCGGGAGGTATTCATAGATGGAGTGGAAATTATGAGCACCAGTGAAAATATTTGGACAAGGTAAGCCATTTTGCGATAGCGCCGCACCATCATAGCCCCCACGCATTGGGATAACTTTCGGTGTAATACCACAGGCTTGATAAGCATCGATAGCAATGTCAATTGGGTAGCGGTTCTCACCTTGTAGGCTGTTATACACGTTAGAATAGCGATCGGCTAATTTGCAAACCACACTTTCTTTACCCCACAATGCTTCACAGTTTTCAGCCAGTTTTTTCAAGAAAGCCATACGTGCACGGTAGCCTTCTTCGGTAAAGTCACGAACGTCCATTTTTAACACAGTACGTGCGCTATTTCCGGACATTTGTTTAACCCAGTAATAGCCCTCGCGACCTTCGGTATACTCAGGTGCTTCGCCACCTGGGAGCATGGCAATAAATTTTTGAGCCATCAGCAGCGAGTTGACTAATTTTCCTTTCGCAGACATTGGGTGGGCCGATTTACCCGTAAAGATAATTTCTGCATCACCCGCATTCCAGTTCTCATACACGAGCTCACCAATACCACAGCAGTCGAGTGTATAGGCAAAATCAGCGCCAAACTCTTTGACATCAAACACTTTTGCACCACGTAGACCCTGTTCTTCATCGGGAACGAAGCCCACTTTGATGGTACCGTGTTTCACCTCTGGGTTCTGTTTAAAGTATTGCAGCATATCCATGATAGAAGCGATAGCAGCTTTATCATCGGCACCTAATAAACTGGTTCCATCAGTAACAATGATGTCATCACCAATGTAGTTGACCAGCTCAGGGAATTCACTTTGACGTAAATAAATATTCAGTTCTTTGTTCATGCACAGATCTTCACCGGTATAGGGTAAAATTTGTGCTTTAGTGTCATTAGTTTGCTCCGCACTTGTATCTAAGTGACCAAAAAATGCGACAGTGGGGACGTCGTAATCAAGGTTAGATGGCAGCGTAGCGGTTACAATGGCGGTATCACGTAGTTTAATATCTTCAACCCCAAGCGCTTCTAGCTCTTGCACGAGCTGTTTAGCTAACACACGCTGCCCTTCGGAGGATGGCATGATCCCCGCAGCACCCTTTTCCCTATCAGTGGTGGTATTCACTTTGGTGTATGAAATAAAACGGTCAACAATATTCATTATTCTCATGCTCCAGCATTATTTTGAATGTTTTATACTTTAGTTATCGCTGTGTTTGTAATCTCATTTCACAGTATTATTCTTGTATCACAACTAAAGAGAGCCTGAATATCCGACCTGTAGAATTTTTTTAAAAAATGTTAGAGAGAATATAAAATTAATAATTAATACTAGCTTTATTCGTGTAATGAATTAAAATGCGCAACTTTATACCACTCTTATTTGATAATGTTAATTTATTGATATTAAAGCGTAATAGATCCCTCTATTATGTTTTTTTATTTAACATTTGATATTATTCTTACCTATCCAAAATCTATTTACCAATAAACTGAGTTAGATAAGTTAAATTAATTTTAAATTTTATTTCTAAGTTTTTATTTTGATTTTAGTAAAATAAAATATCTCTTTAGTCAGCTATTAACTAATGGTTAAGGTGGTGTTTTCAGTATTTAACACCAAAATTAATGCGGTGAGGCTCAATTGCTCATAAATTTGTTGCGATAATAATCAATGCTTAAGTATGTTTACTTGGTTTTCGATAAGCAAAAAAAACAGTGTTTAATTTTATTATTAATATCTATTTATGAATAGATAAAATAGATTGATAGCTAATGTTAAACCATAAAACCAAATATACCGTAGTTTAACGTTTTATTTTAATGGAATCTAAGGTGTTTTTTTGACATGATGCAAATAGATGCCTAGCGAGTTGACTTAACTAAATAAAAAGAAAGCTGAAGTGGGCTCTTCCTAATATGTGTTTAATAAAGTTAGGCAAGGAATAAACATGGGTTCAATTAACATTAAAAAAAATAATATTATTTCTGGCTTTCAATGGTTCTTTTTTATTTTTTGTAACACAGTGGTGATCCCGCCAACATTACAATCTGCGTTTCATTTATCGGAGCAGGCTACTTTTACCATTACACAATATTCATTTTTATTAACTGCTTTAGCCTGTTTGTTACAAGCTTTTCTCGGTCATAAAAGGTCAGTAATGGAGGGGCCGACAGGACTATGGTGGGCGACGATTTTAACCGTCACTCTATCTGAATCGATGCAGGGAACAGCGCTTGATACTATTGGTTGGAGTCTGGCTATTGGGATTTTTTTCTCAGGTATTATCACGATATTCATTGGATTAAGCGGTCTAGGCGGTTGGCTTGCCAGTTTATTTAAACCGGGGGTGCTAGTTGTTTTTATGTTTTTACTTGGTGCCCAACTAGTGACCATCTTCTTAAAAGGGATGCTTGGTCTTCCATTTGGTGTCGGAGGTACCGAGGTTGCGGTGAATTACCCTGTATTCTTCCTTGCTCTTGCCGTACTCGCTTTGGTCATCGGGATTATTATTTATTTACCTGTGAGCATCAGTAACTATGCGCTGTTAATCGGTACAATTATTGGTTGGGCTGCGTATAGCATGTTGTTTGACAATAATACATTACCCGTACTGTCGTCTTCGTGGACGCTTTTTCCGCTTGGTAAATCCGATGAAGTGAGTGTGAGTATTATTTTAACTGCTATTTTTGCCGGTATTCTGAATACTTCAAATACCTTTGGGGCGATGCGAGGAACCGATGTTTTTTACCCAAATTCACAACCAACTAAGTCACTATATCGGCGTAGTTTTATCATGTCAGGTTTTGTAACAGTACTTGCTGCGCCGTTGGGTATTGTGCCTTTCTCACCTTTTGTATCCTCTATTGGCTTGATAACTCAAACAAAAGACAGTTCTCGCATGTCTTTCAGTATTGGCAGCCTTATTTTCTTATGTGTGGGGGGAGTTGCGGTACTCACGCAGTTTTTCCGTTCACTGCCTCTTGCTATTGGGAGTGCGGTAATGTTAGCCACCTATCTGCCGCTGCTATTTTCATCATTTTCATTTCTGGCTGATATGAAATTAAATGCACGTAATATTTACCGCTTAGCGCTGCCAATTTTTGTCGGAATATTTTTAATGTCTGCACCTGCGGCTGTATTGGATTCTTTACCGACAATGTTTAGTTCGCTATTAGGTAATGGGCTTTTAATGGGGATTATTTTTGCATTAATTCTGGAAAATACCATTAAGTGGGACAAAATCGCTTAGGATACTGTTGTAAGTATCGCTAATTTGAAAAAATCCAATGGAAATTATTGCTGAAGCTCAAGGCAACTCTATTGTTATTGTTAATCGAAATGAACCTGCTTTTTATTGTGTGTCGCCTGAGTTATCCGCGTGGTTTATGGCGCTAGCGGAAGATGCTAAGCTCAATAAAATTGCAGATGAGCGTGTACAATCACTCGATACCGTTAGGGTAAATCTCGATGATTTTAAACTCGAGTTCGATAAACGTGCATTAAAGGAGTGGCAGGCTTCTAATCAACGTTAACACAAAAATGTCTTAAGACACTGGCAATTAATGGGCTAACCTTATGTTAGCCCATTGAATATTAACGTCCTAAATAGCCGTCCCAATCTTTCCAAACTGGCTGTAGTCCCGCTTGTATCAAAGCTTGTGCAACTTGTGCCG
Source organism: Providencia rettgeri (assembly GCF_041075285.1). Taxonomy (NCBI): domain Bacteria; kingdom Pseudomonadati; phylum Pseudomonadota; class Gammaproteobacteria; order Enterobacterales; family Morganellaceae; genus Providencia; species Providencia rettgeri. The sequence continues at coordinate 4,007,111 of NZ_CP163512.1, forward strand.
CACTGCGGTTATCATTTGGTGAAAACTGTTCCAGTTCTTCTTTGGTATCGGCATAGCCACCCGGTTGGGTTTTTGAGCCCGCACTGACATTATTAATCGCTAATGGCACCACATGATCGCGAAAATAGGGGGATTCGCGCGTTGACAGTGAAAGCTCGACATCGGGGGCAAGTAACCGAAAGGCGCAGATTAATTGTACCAATTCTGCTTCATCCATCAGTGATGCAGGCTCAACGCCCCCCGCACAGGGGCGCAAGCGAGGAAAAGAGATAGAATAACGGCTTTGCCAGTAGTATTGCTGCAAAAAGCGCAAATGTTCGGCAACCATATAACAATCGGTACGCCAGCTATTGGATAAACCAATTAATGCGCCAAGACCGATTTTATCCACTCCCGCTTCACCAAGGCGTTCAGGTGTAGCTAAACGCCAGTGAAAGTCCTGCTTTTTGCCTTTGAGGTGATGTAATTGGTAGGTTGGCTCATGGTAAGTTTCTTGATACACCATCACCCCATCTAATCCCAATATTTTTAGTTCCTTATATTCATCAGTGCTTAAAGGCTGCACCTCCATCATTAACGAACTGAAATAAGGGCGAATAATGGGTAAAGTATGGCGGAAGTAATCCATCCCCACTTTATGTTGGTGTTCCCCCGTAACCAATAATAAGCTATCAAAACCAATTTTGCGCAGCGTTTCACACTCATTAATGATCTCTGCATCATTCAGTGTTTTTCGTTTGATTTTATTACTCATCGAAAAACCACAATAAGTACAATCGTTTGCGCAGAGGTTTGATAAATAAAGTGGGACGTAAAACCCAATCGCATGACCAAAGCGTTGGCGAGTGAGTCTTTGCGCTTTTTGCGCCATCGCTTCAATATAAGGCCGTCCCGCAGGGGAGAGTAACGCCATAAAATGGTCGAGGGTGAGAATATCGCTCGTTAAAGCCTGTTCCACATCTTGGGCAGTTTTGCTATGAATTCGTAGCGTGATATCGTCCCAGTTCAGTGCCTTTAAGCGCTCTTGGAAACTGGGGATCATGACAGTGCTCCCAAAAAATGGGTCAAGGGGCTGGACGCTTGCGCTTGCTGTTTGGGAGCTGCTAAACCGCTTTGATAAGCGAGTTCGGCCGCTTCAACGGCAAGTTTAAAGGCTTTTGCCATTAACACCGGCTGCTTGGCAACGGCAATCGCGGTATTCACCAGCACCGCATCTGCGCCCATCTCGATGGCTTCTGCGGCGTGGCTTGGTGCGCCAATTCCTGCATCCACCACGACAGGTACAGTGGCTTGCTCTATGATAATCCGCAGCATCTCTTTGGTGGCTAAGCCTTTATTGGTGCCAATAGGCGCGCCTAATGGCATCACCGCAGCGCAGCCAACCTCTTCAAGACGACGACATAACACAGGGTCTGCACTGCAATAAGGCAATACCACAAACCCTTCTTTAACGAGTTGCTCCGCAGCGAGCAATGTTTCGATAGGATCAGGCAATAAGTAACGCATGTCAGGATGAATTTCGAGTTTGATCCAATTAGTCCCCAACGCTTCTCGAGCAAGGCGGGCAGCAAACACGGCCTCATGGGCATTTTTTGCCCCTGATGTATTAGGCAGAAGTTTTACGCCAATTGATTGAAGTGGTTGTAAAATGCCATCATCATCCCCGCGTAAATTAATGCGTTTCATGGCCATAGTGACCAATTGACTGCCAGAGGCTTGAATGGCGTCTTGCATTAACGTGGCATTGGCAAATTTACCTGTTCCTGTAAATAGGCGTGATTGAAAGGTAAAATCGGCGATTTTTAACATCATTAGCCCCCAGCGATAGCTTGAAATAACAAAATATTGTCTTGGTCATTGATGAGATGTGTATCCCATTGACTCTTTGGAATGATCACTTGATTGATGGCCAGTGCTGTCCCTACCGTGCTGCGCCCTAGCGCCTCAAACAATTGATTGACGGTCAGCGGCGCATCAAACACCATATTTTGGTCATTAATTAGGATATGCATGCTTCTTCCCGACAAATTGGACATTGCAACGACGGGGTCAGTTGCAAGGTATGCCATTGTTGTTGTTTTCCATCAAATAAGCGTAATTTCCCGCTTAAGGATGAAGGTAATCCGACAAGTAATTTAACGGCTTCAAGGGCTTGCAGCGTCCCGATAACCCCAACGACAGGACCCAATACACCCGCGGTGCGGCAGTTGCGTTCAGGTTCGCCTTGGTCGGGATAAAGGCAAGCGTAACAGCCTGCGCTAAACGGTGGCTCAAGTACCATCAGTTGCCCCCCAAAACCGACGGCGCTACCACTGACTAATGGGGTATTCGTCATCACACAGGCGGCATTGACGGCATGGCGGGTTACCATGTTATCGCAGCAATCGAGGACTAAATCGACCTGCTCGACAAGAGGCATTAATGTTTCAACCTCTAATTTCTGCGCTATCGCACGGGTGTTTACTAGCGGATTGAGTTGATGAAGCCTATTGACGGCAAGCTGAGCTTTTGATTGGTTGATGTCATCAGTACCGTAAAGTACTTGTCTTTGTAAATTAGAAACATGTAAATCATCGTGGTCTGCTAGCCATAATTCGCCGACCCCTGCACCCGCGAGATAGAGGGACGCAGGGGAGCCTAACCCACCTAATCCGACAATCAGTACTTTGCTATTCTTTAGTTTTTGTTGCCCTTCAGGGCTAATGTCCTCAAGTAATAGCTGGCGGCTGTAACGCATGAATTCTTGATCATTTAACATGATTAAATCCTCGAACTATCAGCCGTGTATTTCTGTTACTAAATACACGGCTAATCATTTGATTGTTAGTTAACTGGCGCGATGACGCTCAATTAAATTCAGTAACGTTTCAGTCGCTGCTCGCCAATCATTCGCTTTGGTGATAGCACTGACGAGTGCCACACTACCAACCCCTGTTGCTAAAACAGCCGGTACACGGTCAATCGATATTCCGCCAATGGCAACTGTTGGGTAATCAGGCGTTGCTTCCACCATCGCTTTGAGCGTATCTAGTCCTTGTGGAGATGACGGCATCTCTTTGGTTTGTGTGGGGAAAATATGCCCCATTGCGATATACGAGGGGCGCACGGATTTTGCGATGGCTAACTCATGTTCATCGTGAGTGGAGATACCTAACCGAAGACCTGCTTGGTGTATAGCCAGCAAATCTGCCGTTTCCAAATCTTCTTGACCAAGGTGTACGCCGTAGGCCCCAAACTCTACGGCTAAGCGCCAATAGTCGTTGATAAATAATCGTGCGTTATGTTTTTTACCCAGAGCAATGGCTTTTTGAATATCGTCGCGTACTTCCGCATCCGCTTTGTCTTTGATGCGTAATTGAAGAGTGGAAACGCCCACATTAAGCAAACGTTCGATCCATTCAACAGAATCGACAACAGGGTAAAGACCGAGATATTGTTCGGTCTTTGGAAATGGCGATCCGGGCGTAATAATAGCGTTAGGCGATTTTTTCATTATCAGTGACCTCTGGATTCATAATTTCTGCGCTATGGTATAGCTCGCTACCATGGGCACGAAAGGCTTCAGACATTTGTTCCATTCCCGCCTCTTTTTGCGCAGCATAATCACGTACTTCTTGGGATATCTTCATTGAGCAGAATTTGGGACCGCACATTGAACAGAAATGAGCAATTTTTCCGGAGGCTTGTGGTAAGGTTTCATCGTGATATTTACGCGCGGTTTCTGGATCTAATGCTAAGTTAAATTGGTCTTCCCAGCGGAATTCGAAACGTGCTTTGGACATGGCATTGTCACGAATTTGTGCACCTGGATGGCCTTTGGCGAGATCAGCTGCATGAGCCGCGATCTTATAGGTGATTAATCCCTGTTTTACGTCCTCTTTATTGGGCAACCCTAAATGCTCTTTAGGGGTGACATAGCACAACATTGCACAGCCGAACCAGCCGATCATGGCGGCACCGATACCGGAGGTGAAATGGTCATAGCCCGGTGCAATATCAGTGGTGAGTGGCCCTAAAGTATAGAATGGGGCTTCGTGGCAATGTTCTAATTCTTCTGTCATATTGCGGCGGATCATTTGCATCGGCACGTGGCCGGGGCCTTCAATCATCACTTGGACGTCATATTCCCACGCAATTTTGGTCAGCTCGCCAAGGGTATGAAGTTCGGCAAATTGCGCTTCATCGTTGGCATCTTGGATTGAGCCTGGACGTAAACCATCACCTAATGACAAAGAAACATCGTAAGCGGCACAAATTTCACAGATTTCGCGGAAGTGTTCGTATAGGAAGTTTTCTTGGTGATGAGATAAACACCATTTAGCCATGATGGAGCCGCCGCGTGAAACAATCCCCGTCAAACGTTTAGCTGTCATAGGCACATAGCGTAGTAAGACGCCAGCATGGATAGTAAAGTAGTCAACACCTTGCTCAGCTTGTTCTAATAATGTATCGCGGAACATTTCCCATGTGAGGTTTTCCGCGATGCCATTGACTTTTTCAAGGGCTTGGTAGATTGGCACTGTACCGATTGGCACTGGGCTATTACGTAAAATCCATTCACGGGTTTCGTGAATATAGCGTCCTGTGGACAAATCCATCACCGTATCTGCCCCCCAGCGAGTTGACCAGATCAGCTTTTCCACTTCTTCTTCGATGGATGAAGTGACGGACGAGTTGCCAATATTGGCGTTTACTTTTACTAAGAAATTACGGCCAATAATCATCGGCTCAGATTCTGGGTGATTGATATTCGCAGGGATGATAGCGCGACCTGCGGCGACTTCTTGGCGAACAAACTCAGGGGTAATGTTTTCCGGTAAATTCGCCCCAAAGCTTTGCCCAGAATGTTGTTGCAGCAAAACTTCGCCACGAATACGTTCACGCCCCATATTTTCGCGAATGGCGATAAACTCCATTTCTGGCGTGATGATACCTTTACGTGCATAGTGAAGTTGGGTGACGCACTTGTTAGGTTGTGCTTTTAATGGGCGCGGGCGGTTATTAAAGCGCAAGTGGTCAAGACCGGCATCGGCAAGACGCTGTTGTGTGAAGTCTGAACTGAGGTTTTCGACTTCAGTGGTATCTAAACGTTCTTGTATCCACGGTGCGCGAATTTTTTTCAGCCCTTTGTGCACATTGAGTTCTGAATTTGGGTCGCCGTAGGGGCCTGACGTGTCATAGATAGGAACGGGCTCGTTATCTTCAAATTGCGGATTGTCTTTGTCACCACCAATTAAGGTTGGCGATAGTTGGATTTCTCGCATCGGGACTTGGATATCGTCTCTTGAACCTTGCAGGTAAATACGTACCGAGTTAGGAAATGAAACCCCAGAAACGGTATTGATGAAGTTTTCAGCGGCGTCACGTTGGGCTTTACGAGTGCGAGCAGGTGCGGCTTGAGGGGATAAATCAGTGGTAGGTATAACGTTATTTGTAATATTGGACATAGCAATTTCCTGACATTGTCACGGCTATGATGCAAAGGGCATCTAGCGGGTTTATCGAAAGAAAGTTGCTTGTCAGGAGTTCGGCGGAGTAATAAAAAGACGTTGTGCTTAATTTTTCGCCAGAAGAAGAATGGCAAAAATGGCACCGAGTGATTACTCTTGTTCCCTTCGCGGGTATTAACCCGATCAGGTTCCGCGGATCCCGAATTAACGGTCTCAGCCTGATGTTTTCACATACTAGGCACTCCGACAAGAATTGATCAGTATAAGCTTTCCTCGTCATTCTTCAAGCGATTTCCCCGTCATTCTTCGCGCGATAAGTGCGTTGGCTTCACTCAGCTACCCGAGTCACATACTTATGTATGCTCCTCGGGATATCTTCGTTTGCCGCCTTCTTCTCACTCGAATAATTTAGGGGAAATATGTGTATTGGGTAAAAAATAATTTAGGGGAAATGTTTCCTTGTCATTCTTCGCTAAATAGGCGAACAACGAATGTTTGTTTTCAGGGTTAATAATTAAAGTGTTGTTCAATATCCGCTAATATTTGCTGTTTATCTATTCCTAACTCAGCATAAGGTGCATAGTATTGTTCTGCACCTTGATGGGTAAATAACTCTGCTTTTGAGGTATTACTGATAAATATCCCACTTGATTCAAGCCAACCAGGTGACTGCTTAAGTTGTTCTGGTGTAAGGCGAAACTCATCGTTTTTGAATATTAAATACATGCTAACTTGCCGATCACCCATATATTGAAATACGGATGTGGTGCTAATATGTTTATCGGCAGATAGTTTTTGGCAGGTATCTTGGATTAATAAGGCTTGTTGCTGCCAGTCAGCTCTCGCGCTATCTATTTCTATACGCAAAGTTGGTAAGAACCAATTTATCCATTTGCATGTTTCATTGTTAGAGGGAAGAGTTTGTTGATAGAGCAATGGTAACCTAACATTATTCGGGATCAGTTGAAAATGAGGCGTATTTTCGTCACTACTCGTTTCTAACGAGTTTTGTACCAAAATATCCTTTATTTCACCAAAGTTTGTTAAGTATTCCACCATAGGGATAAAATACCGCGCTTCATTTAAAAACTTATCACCCTGACGTATTTTTGACTCTTGGTTATAAACCTCGTCATTGTAGGTTTTTAAATCTAAAATTGCCTGTTTGTTAAAAGGTACTGCGCTGTCATCGCGTATTTGGCTCAGTAATAACTTATTCCTTTGCTGCTGTTCTTGCACACGATGAATAGTAAAATCAGGCGTAATTATTTTTTGCCCAAGAAAATAAGGCTTTGTTGGCTGTTGTTCAATAAACGGTTGACCATTTAATTCAATCTTTCTTATTTGTGATTGTTCATCGCGAGTGTAAAACCGCAGCACGGTGTCTAATTGCGAGGATTTGTCTGTCGTTTTTGGGGATTGCTTTATCACATCAATATTCAATTGATCGAGCAAGCGCTGCCTTGGCGATTGAAATACTTTTTCGGCAAAACTTAACCTAGTTTGATCACCGAGTAACGATATCATATAAGGCGACATGCCTGTTGGCTCGAGACTTCCCGCTAATGGGTGGGTCATTTTTTCTATACTACTTAAACTGCTGCCCGGTACATCATCTAATCTAATAAATTCACAACTCGGTTTATCTACGGTGAGTTTTGTTGCATATGGCTCCGCGTTTTCTTGTGAAAGAGGAATAAACTGGGCAATCATCATGCGGTAATTATGATTCATCATATTAATTATTTTCTACGTTATGTAATCAGTGGCTGATAACATTAGCCATCAACGAGTTTATCTTTTAGTAAACGATGACTAATAAAATGCTGTAACAAGGGAATTTGCTGCTGTTCAATTTTATAGAACAGCTCTGGGTTATTACGTTGCAGCTCAGGATCTGATTTCAGATCTTCAATCATATAGTAGGTAAATAACGACAATACCTGATGAGTCTCAGGGTATGTTGCGCGGTCAGTAAATTGGCTGCTGTATTCTTTAGCCAGTGCTGCTCGGCTTTCATATAATGCCACCTTTTGGGGATCGGCACTGGAGGCGGTAAAGGACAGGCAAGCATTTTGGTAAAATTGTTGAATATTTTGGGTCAACTGGGTGATATCTGTCATTGGTATGAGATTATCAGGGGTATCACTAAATTTTACTTTAGGTAGATCACGGCGAAGGGGTTCTATGAAGGCACTGTTAGGGCGTTCTCTGAGTTGTGTTCTTGCTGGAAATGCTTGGTTTTCCGAGCAATCGGGTTTTAGCTCTGCATTTTGGTCGTAATTCATTAATAAAGGTACTATCGTTAAAACCGTTTTCCGTTGTTCTGCTAATGAGCGGTTGAGTTCCAATCTAGGGATTTTATCTAAGACTTCAGGTAAATCGTCATAAGTTTCCACTTGTTTCTTGAATAATGGTTCATTAGTGATTTGAACGCCTTGCTCACTGAATTTTGCAACAGTGATATCATCTAAAGGTACAAAGCGTTGGTTTTGAATGCTTTGTTTTATTTGTGCATTTAGGGCATCTTTTTCTGTTGCCAGCCTTGCAATAAATTCGTTCGCTGAGGAATGTTTAAATTCGCCCAATACAAAGCGTTGTAATGGTGTTAGGTGCGGGGCATTATCCAGTTCCTGCGTGGAAAGGAAGGGTTTGCATCGCCCTATACCATGAAAAGTCATTAATTCGGAATCACGAGCCTGTTTTTCATCTTTACCGCTGGCAGAACGGTGGTGTACGATCATTTCAGTGCGAATGCCTGTTTCAATCGGGGTGTCATTATTGGGGTTATGAATAACGGCATAACGGGCATCTGGTACATGGCTAAATTCACGCTGTAAATCCTCCATGGTGGGAAATTTAGTGGCTGCTTCACTTTTCGTAAAGCGAATAGCGCTTTGTGTATTGTATGGGAATGCAGCTAAGCACTGTTCAGTGTTGGCTTTGATACTATCTGCGTTACGGGTAGTGATCAGTTTGAATTCAGCGGCATAATTACTATTATCAAAGTGGTACATCCATTCGCGGTATTTCCCATCATCTTTATTGGCAGGATTGAACATAAAACGAAAGTTAGAAACTGCGGGAATATCGCCTAATTGATAGGCAGCTTTGAATATTTGAAGTGGAGTTAATTTGGCATTAAGGCAACGGGGATCAGTAATAGCAGTTTTGATGTTTTGAGTAGCGAAATCGAGCTTTTTATAATCATCTTTGCAAACCGCGTGTTTCATTATTTTTTCGTCATAAAATGACTTAAAAATTTTATAATTTTCATTATCAACCTCACATGCAGATACGCCATACATCCCCCATTCTTTGACCATAGTATTTAGCTCGTCTTTTATATCATCATCAACGAGGGATAATAATGCTGTTCGAAGTTGTGCTATTTCTGTTGATTTTGATAATTGCTGATATTGGCTTTTTTCGACTTCACTTAATTCAGCGATAGCTTTGAACCTATTGGGCTGTGTAAGAACGGTATTATATTGGCTAAGAACTAATTTCGTTAAACTGGGGTTCTTAGTGAAGTTTGGATTATCAGTCAGATTGATGCCTTTAATCATTTCCGCAATATTAATATGAACGATTTTATGTCCTAAAAGGGCTCCTTTTTTTTCTAAAATATCGAGTATAGATGGCTCTGTTTGGTGAATTTGGACTTCACGATTTTTCAAGGAAATTAATTGGTAAGCGGTGTTTGTGCGGTTATCTATAATAAAATTCTTAATGCCATCCGTAGTGCTTGCTTGGGCTAAGGTAACAGTATAATCAGTATGAGCTTGTAATGAGCTAGGGTTATTAATATTTGGCATTTAGTCCTCGGTGTATATTTGAACAGGAGGACATTGTCTATTAGCGGAAAAACTACTTCTTTCGAAAATATATAACAAATTTACTGTATTGACATTTTAATCTGTTACTGAAAATGGCGCGGCTAAAATGAATGTAATACGGTATTTATATTAAATACCCACCAATAGCGCATCGATGAGTATTCAGTATTGTTCCCATGTTGGTTTTGATCATAAGTGCCAAGTGTATTGGCACCATTTATATTCTTTGGCGGCTTGTTGCAAGCGAGGATCACCGTTGACGATAAAGGTTTCGTCGGCGAATTGGCACAGAGGGAGATCGTTGGCAGAGTCGGTATAAAAATAAATATAAGCATCGGTGATTGGCTGGTGGCGGATCCAATCCAATAAGCGTTTAACCTTACCTTCCTTGAATGTTGGGATACCGTTAATTTCGGTGGTATAGCAGCCATTTTGTTGCTTGATATCAATACCCATGGCGACATCGGCATTGAGCTTATTAGCGATTTTTTTAACAATAAAGGAAACAGTCGCGGAGATCACCATAATCGGGATCCCTTTGGCGCGGTAGTGAGCGATCGTTTGAATCGCATCAGGGTAGATCCTTGGTAAAATCACGCTTTGTACAAAATCATCCAACCAAATATCCACTTGCTCTGTTTTTATATTGGCGAGAGTTTGCAGATTAAAACGCAAGTAAGTGGGCATATCTAATGTGCCTGCATTGTATTGCGCCATCATGGTTTTATCGGCTTCTACAAACTGCGGGTCACTGATGATTTGCTTATCCCATAGGTATTGTGTCCATAATACGCTGCTATCCCCTTGGATCAGCGTATCATCTAAGTCAAAAATGGCTAATTGATTTGGCATTATATTCCTATCTTATTAACTAAGTGCGCGAATTTCATTTTTATTAAACATTAACTCAAGGCGGGTGCCGGGCTCAAATAAACGCTCCGATGAGCGATTGAGTAAATCTACGGTCATATCCCCCGCAGGGGTATTCACGCTATAACGAATAATATTGCCGAGCAATTGATGATCTAAAATCACTGCATCCACAGGATGAGAAATATGATTACCGTACTGGCGACCCGCTTCTTTTACATAAATAGATTCAGGGCGGATGGCGAGAGTGCCTTGTAAATTTAACCCTAACATCGCGTTAGCTTTGTGGGCATCGACCAAATTATAATGCCCCATAAATCGAGCAACAAACTCGGTGGCGGGCTGAGTATAAATATTCTCTGCCGTATCATTTTGCACTATCTGTCCTTTATCCATTAAAAAGATCCTATCCGACATGATCATGGCTTCATCTTGGTCATGGGTAACAAAAATAGTTGTTAAACCTAATTCGCGTTGGATCTGACGAATTTGCTGGCGCAAATGTTTACGAATGCGAGCATCAAGGGCAGATAGTGGCTCATCAAGCAGCAAGATTTGCGGTTTCATGACTAATGCTCTTGCTAATGCAACCCGTTGGCGCTGACCACCCGATAACTGATGAGGATATTGGTGCTCTTTTCCTTGCAACTCCACCATTTCAATCACTTCGGAAACAGCTTTGGCTCTTTCACTGCCATTGACTTTACGCATTTTCAAACCAAATGCGATGTTATCTGCCACGGTCATATTGGGAAACAAAGCATAGCTTTGAAACACCATCCCAACACCTCGCTGTTGAGCGGCTTGGTGAGTGACATTCTGACGATGAATGTAGAGTTCTCCGCTATTAAGTTGTTCAAGCCCTGCGATACAACGTAATAAAGTGGATTTACCACAGCCACTAGGTCCTAGCAGAGTAATAAATTCACCTTTTTCAATCGTGAATTGAATATCGGTAAAGACACGATTTGCACCAAAAGACTTGGCTAAATTTTCAGCAATAACATAACTCATCATTCATCTCCCGCACGATTTAAGTGCATGGCTAACCATGTCAGCAATAACGTAAATAAGAAGTAAGACATCACCAGTGCGGAAGTAAAGTGCCCACTGGTTTGGCGCATATTAAATAAGTAGATTTGCAGGGTTTCATAACGTGTACCGACTAGGATATTGGCAAATACAAACTCACCCATTAAAAATGAAAATGAAATTAATAATGAAACCAACATGCCTTTACGAATATTTGGCAATACAATCATTAGGAAAGCTTTGAAGGTAGTTGCGCCAAGCAAATGAGCTGCATCCATCAAGTCATGTAAATTTATCCCTTGAAAACTGTTAGCGAGGGCGCGATACATAAACGGCAATGTGATGGTGAAGTAGGTACCAATTAAGATCCACGGCGTTCCCACTAACATTAATGGTTCATCTGCAAAAATTTGCAGTAAGCCAACTGATGAGACAACTGGCGGGATCGCAAAGGGTAAAATAATCAATAAATCCATCACCCCTTTGAGTTTGGGAAAACGGTAAAAAACCGCAAATGTCATCGGCAAAATAACTAAGGTACTGATTAACAGCGTGCCGAAGCAGATGATTAAAGAGCGACCAAATGCCATTAAAAACCGTGGGTCTTGCCATAATTGCAGATACCACTTTATGGATAAGGCATCCGGCAACACGGTTGCTCCCCAAGAACTGGCGATAGAATATAAAAATGTGGCAATAATAGGTAAGGCTAATAGGCTGGCTACGCTAATTAACACTAATTTATGAAACCATAACCCTGAGATTTTTTTGCTATTGATTATGATTGGGCTGATCACATTGTTATTTTGCATGATAGCTCCCCTTGATTAACCAATGATGGATGCCAGTGATAAACCCTAAGATAGCGATAAGCAGGACGGATAACGCAGCCGCCATGTTGGGTTCTAGGAACAAATCACCGGAAACTAAACTGGCAATACGGATGGTTACAAGGTTGTAATTGCCGCTAGTTAGCGCATAGGTACTGGCGTATGCCCCCATCGCATTGGCAATAAGGATAATAAATGTGCCAAGTAAAGCGGGGGAAAGCACAGGAATAGCGACTTTTAACCAATAGGTTAATTTACTGGCGCCCATGGTTTTTGCGGCATCTTCCCACTCAGGTTTTAGGGCATCAAAGGCGGGGTAGAGTAATAAAACGCCTAATGGTATTTGGAAATAGACATACAATAGCATTAAGCCGCTTGCGCTATAGATATTAAAATCTTCGATAATTCCCCATGCTTTGAGCTGCAAGGTGATCGCGCCATTAAAGCCTAAAATAATGATAAATGCGAACGCCAATGGAACGCCGCTAAAGTTACTCGCCATGGTGGTGAAAGAGATCATCATCCGGCGCACTTTACCTTGCATCTTATAGATAGAAAAAGCGGTAACGCTAGCGATAAACAAACCGAGTACGCTACAAATAAGGGATAGCCATAGAGTATTTTCAAAGGCTTGCAGGTAAAAATCATTGGTAAAAACTTCAAGGTAATTACCAAGGGACCATGTTTCTTCATAAATAAAACTGTTGATAAACACCCAGATCATCGGGGCGATTTGAAATAAGCCAAATAGCACAAAAAACGGCAGCAATAATAATGCAGCGCGCCAATGAAAACGGGCAAAGGTTTTCTTTAACATGGCGATTTTCCCGAGTTGTGGTTGGGCTTGTTCATAGGGGGCAGTTAGGTCAGCCATTACCTATCTCCTTGTAATAGCCCATCACACACGGGCTTATCGAGAGGGTCGACACCTAATAAACGGCATACCGTGCCACAGATATCCGTTTGTGCGATATCACAAGGCTGGTGGGAAAAGGTAGAACCGACCACAAATAGTGGCACCAAGCATTCTTCGGGAAGTGTGCCGCCATGGCTACGGTCATTGTTCATACCATGGTCACTGGTGATCAGGATTTGATAGCCTTGTTCAATCCATGTCGGGACATAATTCGACAAAATAATATCCGCGTGGCGAGCCGCGTTGCGGTATTGCGGTGAATCGAAACCAAACTTATGCCCTGTATCGTCGATATTCATCGGGTGAATTAATAAAAAGTCAGGGTTAAATTGGCTACGCAAATATTCTGCATCCATCAACAGATGATCATCAGGGTAGCTGTCTGCTTGGTAAAAACAGCCATGTTGGATGGTCAGCCGTTCATCGTGCGTAAAACGGTCGCGAGTAGCTACAAATGGCGCTCGGTTATACAGCTCGCTGACCCAGTAATAAGCCGCGGCGGCGGTTGTTTTACCCGCAAGGCGTGCAAGAGAAAAAATACTGTCAAAGTGAGATAAGCGTACAACGTCATTGTTGACGATCCCGCTTTTTACTGGTGGTACACCCGTTAAAATGCACTCGTACAGTGGGCGAGACATGGAAGGGAGCTCGCACTCCAATTGATAAAGTGTTGCGCTATCGGTTCTGATGAGTCCATTGAGATAGCCCATACAATGATGGGCTACTGAATAACTTAAACCGTCTAGGACAACAAGTATGACTTTTTCAGACATTAGACTCGTATTCCTAAATTCAACAAATTCAATTACTGCTGGTGGATCAGAACTTGTTGTTGCCACATTTTGGGTAAATTACGCGATGATTTTTCCCAGCCTGCGGCATCTTTAATTGGGTGAACATTTTTATACTGTTCTTCAGGTAGTAATTTGGCTTTGATATCATCAGGTAACGTCAAATATTGGGCACGGATTGGGCGAGCGTAGCCTTCTGCAAGGTTTAATTGGCCTTTATCGCTAAAAATAAATTCACGTGCTAACTTGGCCGCATTGGGGTTTTTCGCAAATTTGTTGATGATAGTGGTATAACCGGAGATCACGGAACCATCTGATGGGATCACAACGGTAAAGCGATCGCGGTTGATCTGATCGCGGTAATTCAACGCGTTAAAGTCCCATAAGATCCCAACTTCCACCTCACCTTTTTCGATGTTAGCGACCGTTGGATCATTGACTGAAAGGCGTTTTTGTTTGGCTAATTCCGCAAACAATTCAATGGCAGGTTTGAGGTTGTTTTCATCACCACCGCGGGCAAATGCGGCCGCTAAAACGGCGTTATTGGCTTGAGCTGCAATCCCAACATCACCCACTGTCACTTTGTATTTGCCTTTTAATAAGTCATCCCAACTTTTTGGGGCGTCTTTGACTAAATCGTTATTAATCATAAAGGCTATCGAACCGGTATAAGCTAATGCCCAGTGACCGTCTTTATCTTTTGCCCAATCAGGAATTTGTGACCATGTGGTTGGTTTATAAGGCTGAGTTACCCCTTTTTGCACTGCGACCGGACCAAATGAAGCGCCGACATCACCGATATCCGCAGTGGCATTATTTTTTTCTGCGGCAAATTTGGCAATTTCTTGTGCGGAACTCATGTCCGTGTCTTGGTGTTTTAAACCATATTGTGTCGTTAAATCTTGCCAAGTTCCTTTCCAGTTTGCCCAAGAATCAGGCATCCCAACGCTGTAAACTTGCCCTTCTTTTTTTGCAGCATTGATTAACTCTGTTAAATGAGTATCAGCAGCAAATGTCATACTGGATGCGGTCAGTGATAGTAAAATCGCAGGAACGATAGTTTTCATTGTTATCTCACTTTTGAAGAACGATGAACCAGATTGGTTACTTAGCATCCTAATTTTAATAAGTGACAGTGAGTTGACTGTTTTATGACAGTTTTTAGACATTTTATGGGATGAACTGTCTAAAAACTGTCAAAATTGACGGTGATAAAAAATGAAACAAAGCTTTGAATGACATTGTGTCAAAGAAGTGTATTGTGTTATTCGAAACTGATTTTTTTATCGACGACCTTTTTATCAACAACAAAAAATCAAAAAAGACATAAAAATGAATAAATTAACGTTAGTAGGAACAGAAAGTGGCTGGTGGTTCGTCTGTTTCGCCGGCCGATTGTGGTTGCCGAAAGGGGATATTCCACACGGCAGCGCTAAAGACTATTCATTAGAAGGTAAAAATGCGACCCCCATTGGCGAATGGCAAGGGGAAATCGTCTGGCTTATTGCTGAAAAAATGCCATCAGATATGATGTCCCCCCGAGTTGTCGCTGCGCAGGATGAAGGTTTGTTTCGCCTTGCTGGGCGGGGGGTACAATTGGCTGAATTCTATCGTTCTCATCGTTACTGTGGCTATTGTGGTACGGCAATGCGCCACAGCGCAACAGAATGGGCATGTCTGTGTGACCATTGCCATGAGCGCTATTACCCACAAATTGCCCCTTGCGTTATTGTAGGGATCCGCCGTGATGATCATATTCTTTTGGCACAACACCGTCGTCATTCGCAAAACCCATTATTTACGGTACTAGCCGGTTTTGTTGAAGTGGGTGAAACATTAGAAGAAGCGGTTATGCGCGAAGTCATGGAAGAGAGCCAGATAAAAGTGAAAAATATTCGCTACGTATCCTCACAACCATGGCCCTTTCCTCATTCTTTAATGATGGGCTTCCTTGCCGATTACGAGAGTGGTGAGATTCAGGTCGACCCGAATGAATTGATCAGTGCAAATTGGTATCATTACAATGAGTTACCACTTATTCCCCCGGGGGATACTATTGCAAGGCGCTTAATTGAAGATACAGTAGCATTGTGTCGTCAAAGTGAGTACAGATCCGGCAAATAGCAGTACGCTGATATTGTTGCCTTTTACATGATACAATCGCTATCTTTGCTTATAGCCATTTGCGGCGGCCACTGATAATAATGGAGTAAATAATGACTGAGTTAAAAAATGACCGCTATCTACGTGCTTTGCTACGTCAGCCTGTAGATGTGACCCCGGTATGGATGATGCGTCAAGCGGGGCGTTATTTGCCTGAATACAAAGCAACGCGTGCCGAGGCTGGTGATTTTATCGCGCTGTGTAAAAACACTGAACTTGCATGTGAAGTGACATTACAGCCTTTACGTCGTTTTCCATTAGACGCCGCAATTTTATTCTCTGATATTCTGACTATCCCTGATGCAATGGGGCTTGGGTTGTATTTTGAAACAGGGGAAGGTCCACGTTTTCAAAAGCCTGTCGCCTGTGCAGCGGATGTGAAAAACATCCCAATTCCCGATCCTGAAATGGAATTGGGTTATGTGATGGATGCGGTTCGCGCTATTCGCAAAGCCCTTGAAGGGAGTGTCCCACTCATTGGCTTCTCAGGAAGCCCATGGACATTGGCGACTTATATGGTGGAAGGCGGCAGTAGTAAAGCATTCACCAAAATCAAAAAAATGATGTATGAAGACCCGAATACACTGCATTTATTACTGGATAAACTGGCTGATAGCGTGATTTTATACTTAAATGCGCAAATTCGTGCAGGGGCACAATCCATCATGATTTTTGATACGTGGGGTGGAGTATTAACTAAACGTGATTATTTACAGTTCTCCCTAAATTACATGCATAAAATTATCGACGGATTGATTCGTGAAAACGATGGTCGTCGTGTGCCTATCACCTTGTTCACCAAAGGGGGAGGGCAGTGGTTAGAAGAAATGGCGGCGACAGGATGTGATGCTTTAGGCCTTGATTGGACTACCGAAATTGCTGATGCACGTCGCCGTGTAGGGGATAAAGTTGCGCTACAAGGCAATATGGACCCTTCTATGTTGTATGCATCTCCGGCTCGTATTGAAGATGAAGTACAAAATATCTTATCCGGTTTTGGCCATGGTGAAGGGCATGTATTCAACTTAGGCCATGGTATCCATCAAGATGTTCCACCTGCGCATGCAGGAGCATTTGTTGATGCGGTTCACCGTTTCTCTCGCCAATATCATCAGTAGTCATCATTTCTTGATGTTCTTGATTTGTGGTGTATTTATGAAACCTTGTAAGTACACCATTATCATCTATGATTAAGAATAATTAAGTATCGAAGCATTGGAAGCGTTATGGTTTTAGATACTCAACAGTTACGAAAAGAGCAAATTAGCCAAGCCTCAAAAATCGTTTTGCATGATGAGTTTCCACCATTGCAACTGATTGGCGGGGCAGATGTGGGGTTTGAACAGGAAGGCGCTATCACACGTGCAGTGGTGGCGGTGCTATCTTGGCCGCAGCTAGTGCTTGTTGAATATCAAATAGCGCGAATACCGACTCAGTTGCCTTATATCCCAGGATTACTTTCTTTTCGTGAAGTGCCAGGGCTAATGGCGGCATGGGGAAAAATACAGCATAAACCTGAATTAGTACTTGTTGATGGTCAAGGCATTGCTCATCCACGGCGCTTTGGTGTGGCTTGTCACTTTGGTTTGCAAGCCAATGTCGCAACAATCGGTGTTGCAAAAAGCCGCTTATGTGGTGAATCTGCAGAGCTAGGTGAAGATCCCGAAAGTGTACAACCTTTAATGGCAGGTGAAGATCAACTCGGTTGGGTATTACGTAGCAAAAAACGCTGCAAACCATTATATGTTTCTCCGGGGCATAACGTAGGTTTTTCGTCTTCCTTAGCATGGGTTAAGAAGTGCTTAAGAGGTTATCGACTACCCGAACCAACGCGTTTTGCTGACGGAATTGCATCAAATCGAACGTTTTTTAAGCGAATGAATGAGAAAATCAGCTAATTATCAGCAAAATATGTGGCATTGACAGATTTTCAGGTAAACTGCGAAGTATTAAGATTGATGAGTCAGAAATTATGTTAAGAAATCCCATTCATTTGAGGTTGGAAAAATTAGAAAGCTGGCAACATACCACTTTCATGGCAAGCTTATGTGAAAGAATGTATCCCAATTTTCGGATGTTTTGCCAGCAAACTGAATTTGCCGATGCAAAAGTTTATCGTTCCATCCTTGATTTAGTTTGGGAAACTTTGGTTATTAAAGATAGCAAAGTCAATTTCGATAATCAGTTAGAAAAATTAGAAGAAATTATCCCATCAGCAGATGATTTCGATATGTATGGTGTGTATCCAGCTATTGATGCCTGTATAGCATTAGGTGAAATCATTCACTCTAAATTGAGTGGTGAAACCCTCGAACACGCAATACGGGTTAGCGAAGCCTCCATTCGTACGGTTGCCATGCTCGAAATGACTCAAGCAGGGCGGGAAATGACAGAAGAAGAACTTAAAGAAATCCCTGCAATTGAAGAAGAGTGGGATATCCAGTGGGACA
Source organism: Providencia rettgeri (assembly GCF_041075285.1). Taxonomy (NCBI): domain Bacteria; kingdom Pseudomonadati; phylum Pseudomonadota; class Gammaproteobacteria; order Enterobacterales; family Morganellaceae; genus Providencia; species Providencia rettgeri. The sequence goes on from NZ_CP163512.1 coordinate 4,025,452, forward strand.
TTTTCCGTTTACTGGCAGCTTGTGAAGAGCGCGACTTAGAGTTAATTAAAGGATTAAAATCTGACCTTCGCGAAGCGGGGGTGAGCAATATAGGTATTACTTTAGGCTAATTTTTGCATTTTCGTCATCGAAAACGTGACTTAGCGCAGTAATGCTGAGTACTAAGACTTCACATTTGCCCCTACTCTGGTCTACATTTAGGGGCGAGAAGAAGTGGCTATCGGGGGCGTGTATCAGGGGCTGTCAATTTGGCATATCCGACGCACTCGATGCTTTGCAAACGATAAACACACTGTGTAAGGATAATTTATGAATAAGACTGAATTAGTTGATGCTATCGCAGAATCAGCAGACCTGACCAAAGTTCAGGCAAAAGCAGCTTTAGAATCTACTCTGAATGCTATTTCTGAAACGCTGAAAAAAGGCGAGCAAGTACAACTGGTCGGTTTCGGTACTTTTAAAGTTAGCCACCGTGCTGCTCGTACTGGTCGTAACCCACAAACTAAAGCAGAAATTCAAATTCCTGCGACAACTGTGCCTGCTTTCACTGCCGGTAAAGCATTGAAAGAAGCTGTAAAATAAGTACATTGTACAGTCGAATTATCAGGGGGGGTAAAAAACTACCCCTTTTGTTTATTCAAAAAGGGTTGCTGGTATTGGGAACTCTCTCAATGCTAAGCGCCTGTTCCTCGAATGCACCAAAGCTTCCAGAGTTTAGTGCAAGTGGTTTTATTGCCGATGATGGCGTCATACGTATGTGGCGGCTTAACGATGCAAAAAGCCAACCTCTTGTCCTTATGGTAGTTTATAGTCCCTATAAAGGCACAGACACCTCCGTTAATTTCTTCGAATACCGATTTGGTAACCTCTGGCAAATTCGCAGCCAAATCTTGAATCAAAAAGGTGGTGATATCACCGAGCAACTACGCTTCAATAAAAATAATGATGTTATTTTTATGCAGCGTGTTCAAGATGGTAGTAAAAGACCGCTTTCAAATGATGAAATCACACGTTGGCGCTTTGAAGCGGAACGGGTACTTGAGACAAACACTGCGCTGATTGTTGGTGGCGTCAAATTGTATCAAGGTCGTTGGCAACAAGGTAAAGTCACAACTTGTGAAGGGGATGTGCGCGAAGTGACGTTTGAACCTTATGCTGAAAACTGGCTGCAAAACCGTGCAAAGGTGTGGCACTCCCAGTTGAATTTAGCGTGGCTGGAGTCCTCAGAGGGCAATCAACTTTTGATGGTGGCCGATACCGATTTTTGCCGCTGGCAGCCTTCTAAAGATAGTTTATAAATAACCGCTCGTCGTCTTTCGAACCACCGCTACACTACTTCGTTCGTTCACCCTAGAGCTATTTATCTTTGCTGTAAATCGAAATACTTAGACTCATTGGCTGTGTGAAGGTCAAAGGCAAAAAAATTCAAAAGCAGAAAACAAAAAGCTGATAAAAGTTTCCTCTTATCAGCTTGGGTAATGATTTGATTCTTTGTATTATTTAATACGAGCGATAGCGCGATAGCCAATATCGGTGCGATAAAAACTATCATTCCAATGAATGTTTTTTGCTACTTCATACGCTTTAGCTTGGGCCTTGGCAATATCATCGCCTAATGCGGTGACACATAGTACACGTCCACCGGCAGTGACAACGCCGCCATCTTTCAGGCGAGTACCAGCATGAAAAACTTTACTATCTGCGGTTTCATGGGGCGGTAAACCTGAAATAACATCGCCATTGTGGTAATCACCCGGGTAACCACCTGCGGCAATCACAACGCCTAAAGCAGGGCGTTCATCCCATGATGAACCTTTGCCAGCCAGTTCGCCTTTTGCACCGGCTAAACACAGTGCAACTAAGTCTGACTGTAAACGCATCATAATAGGCTGAGTTTCAGGATCACCAAAGCGGCAGTTAAATTCGATAACTTTTGGATTACCCGCTTTATCGATCATTAACCCAGCATATAAAAAGCCTTGATAACGGTTACCTTCCTGATCCATTCCTTTAATGGTTGGGTAAATCACTTGTTCCATAACACGTTGATGGATTTCATCTGTGACTACAGGCGCGGGAGAGTAAGCTCCCATCCCCCCTGTATTAAGGCCTGTATCACCATCGCCAACACGTTTATGGTCTTGGCTTGTTGCCATCGGGATCACGTTCTCCCCATCAACCATCACGATAAAGCTGGCTTCTTCCCCATCAAGAAACTCTTCAATAACAATGCGGTGTCCGGCATCGCCAAAGGCATTACCTGCTAGCATATCTTGTACAGCATCTTTCGCTTCTTGCAGTGTCATTGCAACAATCACGCCTTTACCGGCGGCTAAACCATCCGCTTTAATTACGATAGGCGCGCCGACTTTATCTAAATAGGCTAAAGCAGGCTCCACTTCTGTGAAATTTTCATAGGCCGCGGTCGGTATGTGATGGCGAGCTAAAAAGTCCTTAGTAAATGCTTTCGATCCTTCTAATTGAGCTGCGCCTTTCGTTGGACCAAAAATAGTTAAACCAGCGGCTTTAAATGCATCAACAACACCAATAACTAATGGTGCTTCAGGACCAACAATGGTTAAGTCGATTTGTTTTTCTTTAGCAAATCGTAATAAGCCATCGATATCAGTGGCAGAAATATTCACATTTTCAAGTGCAGGTTCAAGGGCTGTTCCTGCATTTCCTGGTGCAACATAGACTTTCTTTGCTAAAGGCGATTGTGCTGCTTTCCAAGCTAATGCATGCTCACGACCACCACCGCCAATAATTAATATATTCATTAGTAATCTCCTAATAATTAGTGACGGAAGTGACGCATATTAGTGAAAATCATCGCAATACCATGTTCATCGGCGGCGGCAATAACTTCTTCATCACGAATCGAGCCCCCAGGCTGGATAACGCAAGTGACACCCACAGAAGCAGCAGCATCAATGCCATCGCGGAATGGGAAAAATGCATCTGAAGCCATTGCACAGCCAGCGACTTCTAACCCTTCATCTGCGGCTTTAATGCCTGCAATTTTAGCAGAATACACACGGCTCATTTGGCCTGCACCAATCCCGATGGTCATATCATTTTTAGCGTAAACAATCGCATTCGATTTAACGAATTTAGCTACCTTCCAGCAGAATAGGGCGTCTTTCAGCTCACGCTCAGAGGGTTGGCGTTTGGTGACAACGCGTAACGCTTCTTTTTCTACCATGCCTAAATCACGGTCTTGTACTAATAGACCGCCGTTGACACGTTTGAAATCTAAGCCAGCAACAGGTTTTCCCCACTCACCACAAACCAGCACACGAACGTTTTGTTTTGTTTCTAGAATAGGTAACGCATCATCTGCCACTGACGGTGCAATAATCACTTCAACAAACTGACGATCAATAATCGCTTGTGCGGTTGCTTTATCTAATTGACGGTTAAAAGCGATAATGCCACCGAATGCAGAGGTTGGATCAGTCTTAAATGCATTGTCATAGGCTGCATGAATATTGTTACCGATAGCAACACCGCAAGGGTTAGCGTGTTTTACAATTACACAGGCAGGCTCATCGAATGATTTCACGCATTCTAAAGCCGCATCAGTATCCGCGATATTATTATAAGAAAGCGCCTTGCCCTGAATTTGCTGTGCAGTTGCAATAGACGCTTCTTTTGGATTCTCTTCTATATAGAAAGCGGCATCTTGATGGCTGTTTTCGCCGTAGCGCATATCTTGTTTTTTGATAAAGTTTAAATTCAAGGTCCGCGGGAAACGGCCAGAAGGCTGTGTGGTATCACCATAATAAGGGGCAACCAACTCGCCAAAATAGTTCGCAATCATACTGTCGTATGCGGCGGTGTGTTCGAATGCTTTTATTGCCAAGTCAAAACGGGTTGCCCAGTTCAGTGAGTTTTGGTGATCATCCATTTCATCAATAATGGTTTGGTAGTCATTACTGTTCACTACGATCGCAACGTCTTTATGGTTTTTAGCGGCAGAGCGCACCATAGTGGGGCCGCCAATATCGATATTCTCAACAGCGTCCTCTAGTGTACAGTTTGGTTTTGCGACGGTTTGAGCAAAAGGATATAAATTCACAACGACCATATCGATAGGCGAAATATCATGTTCTTGCATGATTGCATCATCGGTACCACGGCGACCTAAGATCCCGCCATGAACTTTTGGGTGCAGCGTTTTTACACGGCCATCCATCATTTCAGGGAACCCCGTGTAATCAGAAACCTCAGTCACATTTAGGCCTGATTCTGCGAGTAGTTTCGCAGTACCGCCAGTGGATAGAAGCTCAACACCACGCTCGGAAAGCGCCTTAGCGAATTCAACAACCCCTGTTTTATCAGACACACTAAGCAGGGCACGACGAATAGGACGAAGCAGTTGCATGAGATAGATCCCTTGGATTTGAATAAATAAGGCAATAACAAATATCAATTAGTGAAAGCCATTGGCTCTTCTTATATACCTATTTATAAAAGCGGAATTTGGAGGCTTCTTCAATAGCAATATATAAGTCACTAACAATTTCAGAACATAAAAATAAAATCAATGCTGAAATTTCGCGCTAATTGTAACGCAAACGTTTGCGTAATGCGCGATAAATTTTAAATTATTTTCACCTTGTGGATAACTTGGTGGATAAGTCAGTATAAGTCGGGCTTTTGCTGTGGAATGCAGCAGTTGGATAAAAAAATGAAAAAAAGGGGTTGCCAGATTTTTCTGACTCCCTATAATGCGCATCCACTGACCGGGAACAAGACAACGCAAAGCGCGATGAACACTGAAACGGCAGCGAGAGATTCTGAAAAGAAAAAGCAAAAAATTGCTTGACTCTCACGGAGGAAAACGTATTATACGCCTCCTCGCGACAACGACCTTGAAGTCGAAAATCGAAAGATTCAGTCGCAACGCTCTTTAACAATTTATCAGACAATCTGTGTGGGCACTCACAGGACACTATCAAAAAAATATTTGATTTTAAGTCTTGAAGAGTGACTAACACGTTAATTCATATATATGAACTTAATAGGTAGTAACGTTATTTTGGAAGGGTAACGCGAAAGCAAGCAGCGATGAACCGAGACAGTACTTAAGTACGGCGAGGTGAAGCGATGCGCAGCTGACAAAGTTAACCGAACAAAAGAGCGTTACGAGACAGTAACATTCTTTGAGCATCAAGCTTTTTAATTGAAGAGTTTGATCATGGCTCAGATTGAACGCTGGCGGCAGGCCTAACACATGCAAGTCGAGCGGTAACAGGGGAAGCTTGCTTCTCGCTGACGAGCGGCGGACGGGTGAGTAATGTATGGGGATCTGCCCGATAGAGGGGGATAACCACTGGAAACGGTGGCTAATACCGCATAATCTCTAAGGAGCAAAGCAGGGGAACTTAGGTCCTTGCGCTATCGGATGAACCCATATGGGATTAGCTAGTAGGTGAGGTAATGGCTCACCTAGGCGACGATCCCTAGCTGGTCTGAGAGGATGATCAGCCACACTGGGACTGAGACACGGCCCAGACTCCTACGGGAGGCAGCAGTGGGGAATATTGCACAATGGGCGCAAGCCTGATGCAGCCATGCCGCGTGTATGAAGAAGGCCCTAGGGTTGTAAAGTACTTTCAGTCGGGAGGAAGGCGTTGATGCTAATATCATCAACGATTGACGTTACCGACAGAAGAAGCACCGGCTAACTCCGTGCCAGCAGCCGCGGTAATACGGAGGGTGCAAGCGTTAATCGGAATTACTGGGCGTAAAGCGCACGCAGGCGGTTGATTAAGTTAGATGTGAAATCCCCGGGCTTAACCTGGGAATGGCATCTAAGACTGGTCAGCTAGAGTCTTGTAGAGGGGGGTAGAATTCCATGTGTAGCGGTGAAATGCGTAGAGATGTGGAGGAATACCGGTGGCGAAGGCGGCCCCCTGGACAAAGACTGACGCTCAGGTGCGAAAGCGTGGGGAGCAAACAGGATTAGATACCCTGGTAGTCCACGCTGTAAACGATGTCGATTTGGAGGTTGTTCCCTAGAGGAGTGGCTTCCGGAGCTAACGCGTTAAATCGACCGCCTGGGGAGTACGGCCGCAAGGTTAAAACTCAAATGAATTGACGGGGGCCCGCACAAGCGGTGGAGCATGTGGTTTAATTCGATGCAACGCGAAGAACCTTACCTACTCTTGACATCCAGAGAACTTAGCAGAGATGCTTTGGTGCCTTCGGGAACTCTGAGACAGGTGCTGCATGGCTGTCGTCAGCTCGTGTTGTGAAATGTTGGGTTAAGTCCCGCAACGAGCGCAACCCTTATCCTTTGTTGCCAGCGATACGGTCGGGAACTCAAAGGAGACTGCCGGTGATAAACCGGAGGAAGGTGGGGATGACGTCAAGTCATCATGGCCCTTACGAGTAGGGCTACACACGTGCTACAATGGCGTATACAAAGAGAAGCGACCTCGCGAGAGCAAGCGGAACTCATAAAGTACGTCGTAGTCCGGATTGGAGTCTGCAACTCGACTCCATGAAGTCGGAATCGCTAGTAATCGTAGATCAGAATGCTACGGTGAATACGTTCCCGGGCCTTGTACACACCGCCCGTCACACCATGGGAGTGGGTTGCAAAAGAAGTAGGTAGCTTAACCTTCGGGAGGGCGCTTACCACTTTGTGATTCATGACTGGGGTGAAGTCGTAACAAGGTAACCGTAGGGGAACCTGCGGTTGGATCACCTCCTTACCATTGAAGTGTATTTGTGAAGTGCTCACACAGATTGTCTGATGAAATAGAGAGTAAAGCCAATCTAAGATTGACTGAAGACCTTGTTGTCCCCTTCGTCTAGAGGCCTAGGACACCGCCCTTTCACGGCGGTAACAGGGGTTCGAATCCCCTAGGGGACGCCACTTCAGGATATCGAAAGGCTGCGCGTCAACATTTCTGTGTTGTGCGGTGCTCGCGATGCTCACGTACCTTAAGTACGCTCCGCTCGCTGCGCGCCTCCGCCGAGAAATGTTATAGCTCGCACTTTCTCGCGATAGCTTTTACTCAATAATGATTAAGCCTATTACAGCGTAGTAGGCTTAACAATTATGCTCTTTAACAATCTGGAACAAGCTGAAAATTGAAAACAACGCACATCGTTTATCGCTTAAACGATGTGAGAGTCTCTCAAAAATCTCAACTCAAGATGTTCTTTGTCATGATGGCAAAACGTAATGAGCGAGCAGTCAGCGATTCAAGGCGGCCAGCGCACAGCAAGCGCAGCGTACATGAGTACGTGAGCATTGCGAGCACTGCCCAACATAGAATCGATGCACGCGCAGCCATTACCCGTCAGAATGACACGAAAAGACACCTTCGGGTTGTGAGGTTAAGCGACTAAGCGTACACGGTGGATGCCTAGGCAATCAGAGGCGATGAAGGACGTGCTAATCTGCGAAAAGCGTCGGCAAGGTGATATGAACCGTTATAACCGACGATATCCGAATGGGGAAACCCAGTGCAATTCGTTGCACTATCGTTTGATGAATCCATAGTCAAACGAGGCGAACCGAGGGAACTGAAACATCTCAGTACCTCGAGGAAAAGAAATCAACCGAGATTCCCCTAGTAGCGGCGAGCGAACGGGGAGCAGCCCAGAGTCTTAATCAGCATCAGCATCAGGAGAACGGTCTGGAAAGTCCGGCAGTAAAGGGTGATAGCCCCGTATCCGAAGGTGTTGGTGTTGTGAACTCGACGAGTAGGGCGGGACACGTGTTATCCTGTCTGAATATGGGGGGACCATCCTCCAAGGCTAAATACTCCTGATTGACCGATAGTGAACCAGTACCGTGAGGGAAAGGCGAAAAGAACCCCGGCGAGGGGAGTGAAATAGAACCTGAAACCGTGTACGTACAAGCAGTGGGAGCCCCATCACTCAAGTGCCTCGGCAATTGAGTGATGGCTTAAAACACCACCACAAGAGCAGCGCAGCATTGGCTAACATGGTTGGTCGATTTTTTCAAGCCGCAGCGCAGTGGACATAGAAGTCCATGAGCAGCGGAAGTTAAAAAATCGGGCAAGATTGGACGGCAAGGCAAGCGGGACATTTGAGGATGGGGTGACTGCGTACCTTTTGTATAATGGGTCAGCGACTTATATTCTGTAGCAAGGTTAACCGAATAGGGGAGCCGTAGGGAAACCGAGTCTTAACTGGGCGAATGAGTTGCAGGGTATAGACCCGAAACCCGGTGATCTAGCCATGGGCAGGTTGAAGGTTGGGTAACACTAACTGGAGGACCGAACCGACTAATGTTGAAAAATTAGCGGATGACTTGTGGCTGGGGGTGAAAGGCCAATCAAACCGGGAGATAGCTGGTTCTCCCCGAAAGCTATTTAGGTAGCGCCTCGTGAACTCATCTTCGGGGGTAGAGCACTGTTTCGACTAGGGGGTCATCCCGACTTACCAACTCGATGCAAACTACGAATACCGAAGAATGTTATCACGGGAGACACACGGCGGGTGCTAACGTTCGTCGTGAAGAGGGAAACAACCCAGACCGCCAGCTAAGGTCCCAAAGTCATAGTTAAGTGGGAAACGAAGTGGGAAGGCTCAGACAGCCAGGATGTTGGCTTAGAAGCAGCCATCATTTAAAGAAAGCGTAATAGCTCACTGGTCGAGTCGGCCTGCGCGGAAGATGTAACGGGGCTAAACTATGCACCGAAGCTGCGGCAGCGAACGTATCACTTAAACTGATTAAGTGGTACTGCAATGTATCAAAACGATTGACGGAACGCAGTGACGTCAATGCGTTCATCAAAGTCGAGGCGGTAACGCACGGCAAGTCAGTTTAAGGATACGTTCGTTGGGTAGGGGAGCGTTCTGTAAGCCTGTGAAGGTGTACTGTGAGGTATGCTGGAGGTATCAGAAGTGCGAATGCTGACATAAGTAACGATAATGCGGGTGAAAAACCCGCACGCCGGAAGACCAAGGGTTCCTGTCCAACGTTAATCGGGGCAGGGTGAGTCGACCCCTAAGGCGAGGCAGAAATGCGTAGTCGATGGGAAACGGGTTAATATTCCCGTACTGGTGATAATTGCGATGGGGGGACGGAGAAGGCTAGGCTGGCCGGGCGACGGTTGTCCCGGTTTAAGGATGTAGGTGGGTGAATTAGGCAAATCCGGTTCACTATACACTGAGATCTGATGACGAGTCACTACGGTGGCGAAGTAGCTCATGCCCCGCTTCCAGGAAAAGCCTCTAAGCTCTAGATTATCATTAATCGTACCCCAAACCGACACAGGTGGTCAGGTAGAGAATACTCAGGCGCTTGAGAGAACTCGGGTGAAGGAACTAGGCAAAATGGTGCCGTAACTTCGGGAGAAGGCACGCTGGCATTAGGTGAAGTGATTTACTCATGGAGCTGAAGCCAGTCGCAGATACCAGCTGGCTGCAACTGTTTATTAAAAACACAGCACTGTGCAAACACGAAAGTGGACGTATACGGTGTGACGCCTGCCCGGTGCTGGAAGGTTAATTGATGGGGTTATCCGTAAGGAGAAGCTCTTGATCGAAGCCCCAGTAAACGGCGGCCGTAACTATAACGGTCCTAAGGTAGCGAAATTCCTTGTCGGGTAAGTTCCGACCTGCACGAATGGCGTAATGATGGCCAGGCTGTCTCCACCCGAGACTCAGTGAAATTGAACTCGCTGTGAAGATGCAGTGTACCCGCGGCAAGACGGAAAGACCCCGTGAACCTTTACTATAGCTTGACACTGAACATTGAGCCTTGATGTGTAGGATAGGTGGGAGGCTTAGAAGCGTGGACGCCAGTCTGCGTGGAGCCAACCTTGAAATACCACCCTTTAATGTTTGATGTTCTAACGTTGCCCCATAATCTGGGGTGCGGACAGTGTCTGGTGGGTAGTTTGACTGGGGCGGTCTCCTCCCAAAGAGTAACGGAGGAGCACGAAGGTTGGCTAAGCATGGTCGGACATCATGCGGTTAGTGCAAAGGCATAAGCCAGCTTGACTGCGAGAGTGACGGCTCGAGCAGGTACGAAAGTAGGTCTTAGTGATCCGGTGGTTCTGAATGGAAGGGCCATCGCTCAACGGATAAAAGGTACTCCGGGGATAACAGGCTGATACCGCCCAAGAGTTCATATCGACGGCGGTGTTTGGCACCTCGATGTCGGCTCATCACATCCTGGGGCTGAAGTAGGTCCCAAGGGTACGGCTGTTCGCCGTTTAAAGTGGTACGCGAGCTGGGTTTAGAACGTCGTGAGACAGTTCGGTCCCTATCTGCCGTGGGCGTTGGAAGATTGAAAGGGGCTGCTCCTAGTACGAGAGGACCGGAGTGGACGCACCACTGGTGTTCGGGTTGTCATGCCAATGGCACTGCCCGGTAGCTAAGTGCGGAAAAGATAACCGCTGAAAGCATCTAAGCGGGAAACTTGCCTTGAGATGAGTCTTCCCTGACTCTTAAAGGGTCCTAAAGGAACGTTTAAGACTAAGACGTTGATAGGTTGGGTGTGTAAGCGTAGCGATACGTTGAGCTAACCAATACTAATGAACCGTGAGGCTTAACCTGACAACACCGAAGGTGTTTTAGAGAGAGTGTGTTGATTTTTAAGAGGGTGAGAAGCCGAAAGGTGAAGGACACAACAGCTTGTTCAAGATTGCACTTCTGGTTTAGTGAAAGATAGCTAAACGGGAAGAAACAGAATTTGTCTGGCGGCAATAGCGCGGTGGTCCCACCTGACCCCATGCCGAACTCAGCAGTGAAACGCCGTAGCGCCGATGGTAGTGTGGGGTCTCCCCATGTGAGAGTAGGGAACTGCCAGACATTAAATTAGTGAGAAAGCCACCCAATGGGTGGCTTTTTTGCGTTTGGCGAATGGTAAGCTAATAAAATCATTGCATCAAGCACAGCAGTACTGGGTAAATCACGATAAAATGGGTTCAGCCGCAAGGTTGCAATTTTTAACTCAGCAATGATAATCGTATTATATATCCCCTTAGCAATTACCTTTTCAATGACCCTGTTTTTCGCTAGTTAAAAAGCAAATAAGGCATTGAGTGTGAGCTCGGATTAAACGATAGATATAGCCATCTTGCCTGCGCTAGCTACGCGCTGACCGCTCTTATAGATAACGGATATAAAAGAATGTTAAGGCAAATATTTGTCTCCTCAGCAATTACCTTTTCAATGACCCTATTTTTCGCTAGTTAAAAAGCAAATAAGGCATTGAGTGTGAGCACGTTTTTTTAGCTATCTCGATGTGCAAATAGGGCATTGAGTGCGAGCTCGGATTAAACGATAGATATAGCCATCTTGCCTGCGCTAGCTACGCGCTGACTAACCTTATGAATAAGGGATGCAACAGAATGCTAAGGCAAGTATGAGTCCCCTTAGCAATTACCTTTTGTGTGAGCACAATTTTAGCTATCTCGATGTACAAATAGGGCATTGAAGACAGGCTCGGATTAATCGATATGTATAGCTATTTAATCTACGTTAGCCACGTGCTGACTAACCTTATGAATAAAGGATAACAACAGAATGGTCAGGCAAATATTTGTCCCCTGAGCAATTACCTTGTCAATGACCCTGTTTTTGTTGCAATTTAGTAAGTAAATAGGGCATTGAGAACGAGGTCGGATTAAACGATAGATATAGCCATCTTTCCTGAGCTAGCTACGCGCTGACCGCTCTTATAGATAAGGGATACAAAAGAATGTTAAGGCAAGTATTTGTCCCCTCAGCAATTACCTTTCGTGTAAGCACAATTTTAGCTATCTCGATGTACAAATAGGGCATTGAAGACAGGCTCGGATTAATCGATATGTATAGCTATTTAATCTACGTTAGCCACGTGCTGACTAACCTTATGAATAAAGGATAACAACAGAATGGTCAGGCAAATATTTGTCCCCTTAGCAATTACCTTTTGTGTGAGCACAATTTTAGCTATCTCGATATACAAATGGAGCATTGAGCGCGAGCTCGGATTAAACGATAGATATAACTATTTAATCTGCGCTAGCTACGCGCTGACCGAGCTTATGGATAAGAGATACAAAAGAATGTTAAGGCAAGTATTTGTCCCCTTAGCAATTACCTTTCGTGTAAGCACAATTTTAGCTATCTCGATGTACAAATAGAGCATTGAAGATAGGCTCAGATTACTCGGTATTGGTCACTATCTTATCTGCGCTAGGCACGCGCTGATCGCTCTTATGGATAGCGGATACAACAAAATGGTTAAGCAAGTATTTTTCTCCTGAGCAATCACCTTCGTGTTATCACGCTTTTTATCTATTTTTATCTATTTTTATCATTGGGTTAAATTTTGATAACTGACTTAGATTAAGCAATATTTTTTGTTGGGGAAATGAGAGTAAATAAATTAGAAGATATAAAACAGCCATTGGTAGTTCACTATGTTAGAAGGCGTTATAGATACATATAAGAGAAGAATAGCGTTTAACTGGTGCTAATTAATATCAAAAACATATAAGTAAAATCAGCATCTATAAAAAATTATGGATAGATAAAAAATATATAAAATCAGCACATTACATGGCTGTTATACTTGAAACAAAAACATGACAAGCCACTTTGCATGAAATTATTTCATTCACCCTTGAAATACTCGACAAGGTGCGTAACTTTGGTTAGATTATTTAGCATTCTAGAAGTCTAAACGTATAAAAGTATATAAAAGGGGATGAATGATGCCAATTCGTTTACCAGACGAGCTACCAGCAGTGAATTTCTTGCGTGAGGAAAATGTTTTTGTCATGACAACGACAAGAGCTAGCCTTCAGGAGATCCGTCCCTTGAAAGTATTGATCTTAAATTTGATGCCTAAAAAAATCGAAACCGAAAATCAGTTTCTAAGGCTTTTATCGAATACGCCTTTACAGGTGGATATTCAGCTATTACGTATTGATCAACGAGAGTCAAAAAATACGCCCGCAGAGCACTTAAATAATTTTTACTGTGACTTTGAAGATATTAAAGGACAAAATTTTGATGGTTTAATTGTTACAGGTGCACCATTAGGGCTGGTTGAGTTTGATGATGTATGTTATTGGAATCAAATCGAAAAGGTGATTGAGTGGGCCAAAGAACACGTGACTTCAACACTTTTTGTTTGTTGGGCCGTACAGGCAGCTTTAAAGGTACTTTATGATTTACCTAAGTGGACGCGTAGTGAAAAGCTTTCAGGGGTTTATCAACACGATACATTAGAGCCACACGCTTTATTGACTCGAGGATTTGATGCCTCCTTCTATGCGCCTCATTCGCGGTATGCTGATTTTCCTGAGGATCTTATCCGCAAACATACTGATTTAGAAATATTAGCTAGCTCAGAAGAAGCAGGGGCTTACTTATTTGCTTCTAAAGATAAACGCCTTGTTTTTGTGACCGGCCATCCTGAATACGATAAAGATACACTTGCTCAAGAATACTGGCGTGATATTGAAGCTGGAATATCGCCTCAAATCCCATGTAATTATTTTAAAAATAATGATCCAATTAACCCGCCATTGATCAGTTGGCGTAGTCATGGGCATTTACTTTTTTCTAATTGGTTAAATTATTATGTGTACCAGATCACACCTTTTGATCTTACTAACATGGAACCAACTTTAGATTAAAAAAAAATTATTATTTTGCTTATTAGTTAATCACCACTTGGAATAGTAATTTTTACTTATCTCTACAGAGCAAAATAACGGCTAAAAGATTATTCTCGGAATAAAAGCAGTCAGCTAATGGCTGCTTTTTTTGTTTTTCAGACAAAATGTACCCATTAGGTTGATTCTCTTAATTGCTTGATTTAACGAATATTTAACATGTTTATTTTTATAATGGAAGTTAAGATTTAAATTTAAAATTAATAAAAAATGATATTTATTAATACCTTATGGTTGCTTTTAATTAAAATGGAAACCGTTTTTGATTTATTTTAAATTTGATCTTAAGATTAGTTCATAGCCAGATATCAATAAGGACTAATCAATGGAACATCAATTATTAGCTTCAGATTTAATATTTACTAAAGAGATATCTCAACAAGATAATAGAGTGTTACATAATGATTCTATTGAGTTTCTTTCCCATTTGGTTAAGGCTTTTCAGCCTCGAAGAGAGCAATTACTAAAAGAAAGAATAGTGAAACAAAAAAAAATTGATGCAGGAGAACTGCCAGATTTTATTTCGGAATCAAATTCCATAAAAAACTCAGAGTGGAAAATACAAAATATTCCAGAGGACTTACGTGATCGTCGTGTTGAAATTACAGGGCCTGTAGAGCGTAAGATGGTCATTAATGCATTGAATTCCAATGTTAAAGTTTTCATGGCCGATTTTGAAGATTCCCTTTCGCCTTCTTGGGAAAAATTAATTGATGGGCAAATTAATTTAAGTGATGCCATTAGGGGGGATATTTCTTATACGAATGAAAACGGCAAAGTTTATCAGCTCAAATCAAACCCGGCGGTGCTGATAGCTCGAGTCCGCGGGTTACATCTTGATGAAAAACATGTGTTGTTTGGTGATGAGCCTATAGCCGGTGGTTTATTTGATTTCGCACTTTACTTTTTTAATAACTACGAGGCTTTATTAAACAAAGGCAGTGGTCCTTATTTTTATATTCCGAAACTAGAATCTTGGCAGGAAGCTAAATGGTGGAGTGATGTATTCAGTGCTGCGGAAGATTTTGTCGGTTTATCTCGTGGAACCAT